>DIHF01000053.1:13112-22160 GCA_002420015.1 Micavibrio sp. UBA5703 | reverse complement strand
TGATCGGCATACTTGCAGGCATTATTGACCAGATTGGTGATACAGCGTTCAAACGCCATAGGGCGAAGCATCATGTTGATCTGCGTCCCTTCGGTCAGGGTAATATCGCGCCCCTGCCGCTTCGCCGATACGGCGACCCTTTGCAGCAAATCATCGAGCGATACCATCGAAACCTGCTCGCCGCCCTCGCCGCGTACAAATTCAAGGTAACCGCCGATCATCTTTTCCATTTCGGCCACATCGCCTTTCATGGCCTCGACATCTGGTCCGTCCCCCAGCATCGCCAGTTGCAGCTTCATCCTTGTTAAAGGCGTACGAAGGTCATGCGAAACCCCCGCCAGCATCTCCGTGCGCTGTGAAATCTGGCGCTGGATGCGTTTGCGCATATCGAGAAACGCCTGCCCGGCCTGCCGCACCTCCAGTGCCCCTTCCAGCTTGTAGGCATGAACCTCCCGCCCCTTGCCGAAACGGTCCGCCGCAACCGCAAGCCGTCTTATGGGGCGGATCTGGTTGCGCATAAAAAGAATGGCAATCGCCAGAAGAATAATGGAAGCCGCAATCATCCATAAAAGGAAAATATAGCTGGAGGATGAAAACATCCGCCGCTGCGGCAGCGAAACGCTCAGCACCCCGCCATCAAGCTGAACCGTCACTTCCATCCATTTTTCCTGATTATCCGTGTCGAGCAAAAACGGCTGGGTCAAATGACGCTTCAATTCATCGTTCAGCGTCTGGGCCATCATGGAGCGCCACACCGTATCACTCTGCGCCTTTTCTTCGGGCTCCAGCTTCGCGTCCTTGCTGAAACTGATGAGCATATCGAGGCTGGTTGCGGCCTGACTGGAAATCATTTTGACGTTATCCGGGGATTCATCCGCCTCGATCTGCGCGGCGATCATGGCGATCTCGCCCGACACCCCAAAGGCAAGGCGGCTCGTGATCCGGGTCCAGTGGCGGTCGAAAAACACCAGCGTGGTGATGATCTGGATCAGAAGAACCGGCGTCACCAGAATGAGCAACGATCGCGCAAACAACGTCTTTGGCAAAAGACGCTTGATCGGAATGATGCCGTCGCGGGCGAATAATTTGCGGGGGAGAAGACGCATTATATCTCCTCGCTTCTCAATAAATAACCCTTGCCGCGCACGGTCTGAAGATAGCGCGGCGCCTTGGTGTCTTCCTCGATCTTGCGGCGCAGGCGCGTCACCTGCACGTCGATGGTGCGCTCGCCACCTGCATCCACGCCGCATATGGCCGCCAACTTCTCGCGGCTCATGACCTCGCCGGGACTACCCGCCAGAGCGCGAAGCAAATTCGCCTCAACCGCAGTCAGGCGCAAAACCGTATCACCGTCGGTCAACTCATCATGCGCCGGGTCAAAGCGCCAATTGCCGATTTTAACGGGCCGCCCTTCCTGTTTTTTGACCACGCGCCGCAAAATGGCATTGAGCCGCGCCACCAGTTCACGCGGCTCAAACGGCTTGGGCAGATAGTCGTCTGCACCTGCATCGAACCCGTTGACCCGGTCATCAACCTCACCCAGCGCCGTCAAAAGCAGTACCGGAATATCCCTCTCCCGGCGCAGCGCTTTGGTAAACTCAAGGCCCGTCTCACCCGGCATCATGACATCGACCACCAGCGCGTCAAATTCAAACCCCTTCATGACCGCACGCGCATCGGCGGCGTCCCGGGCTGTGACCACGACAAATCCATTTTCCTTAAGATACCTCGACACCAGCTCCCTGATCCGGCTGTCGTCGTCTATCACCAGAATATGCGGTCTGGCGGGCAAAGGTTGATTGTTTGCGTCTACGCTCATGAGCCTGTTTACAAATCTAAAGTTTACGGTAATCTACGGGTGATTTTTACAGCAAACCCTAGGATATGTCGACACCCATGACCCTGCTCCCTTTTGACGACCGCGACGGCTTTATCTGGATTGACGGCAAGATCGTGCCCTGGCGCGAGGCGCAAATACACGTCCTTAGCCACGGCCTCCACTACGCCAGCAGCGTGTTCGAGGGCGAAAGGATCTATGACGGCAATATCTTCAAATCCCGCGCCCATTCCGAGCGCCTGATCCGTTCGGCGGATATTCTGGGGATGTCGTTCTCCTATACCGTCCAGCAGCTTGAAGACATAAAGCAGGAAGTCCTCAAGGCGAATAAACTAACCAACGGCTATATGCGCCCGATCGCGTGGCGCGGCGCGGAGCAAATGGGGATTTCCGCCCGCCTGACAAAGACCCATGTTGCCGTGGCCTGCTGGGAATGGGGCAGCTATTACGATGCCGAAAAGCGCGAAAAAGGCATCAAGCTTAAAACCTCGCCCTGGCGCAAACCCGCGCCCGACACAGCCCCGACGCAGAGCAAGGCGGGCTGCCTCTATGCCATCGGCACGATGTCCAAGCACGCGGCGGAGGATGCCGGCTGCGACGATGCGCTGATGCTCGATTACCGGGGCCTTGTCGCCGAGGCCAGCAGCGCCAACCTCTTTGCGGTTCAGGATGGTGTGCTGAAAACCCCTGTTCCCGATTGCTTCCTTAACGGCCTGACGCGCCAGACGGTCATCCAGCTTGCAAAAGATTTAGGCATCCCGTTCGAGGAAACCCGCATCAAGCCCGAAGACCTCGGCAAATATCAGGAAATCTTCCTCACCGGCACGGCAGCCGAGCTGACCGCCGTGGGCATGATTGACGATATTTCTTTCACCGTCGGGCCTGTCACGCGGAAACTGCGCGACGCCTATGCCGATCTGGCCCGCAGTGCGCCCACTAAAAAACAATCCAAAACAGGCACTTAATCGCCACATACGTCATCTTACACCCCCTCGCGTCATACCCGCGAAGGCGGGTATCCAGCCCATTACAAGGTGCGGCGCCTTGCGCCGCGCATAACTCCTGGATCCCCGTTCGGCGCTCGGCCTTACGGCCTCGCTGGCCGGGGATGACAAAATATGTCTGATTGCTATCTTACCCCCCATAAACAGGCTCTTTCCTGCTGCGCCCCGCGAAAACACCCGCGCCGTTAACCAATTGGTAATAATAAACCCCAATAATGTTAGGGCGCGGGGGTGTTTATTATGGCTGACGACGATTTACAGGCGCTGAAATCCTTCAAAAAAGATTTTGAGAAAATCTGGCTCGCCTTCAATCCAAACCAAACAACAAGATTTAGTACCGATGAACCAAGCGCCATCGACGACAATTTCCTCAACGCCCTCAGTTCCACCGTCGGCATGATCCAGAAACGCCTGCTCGATCACGACAGGGCGTTTCTAAAAAAGTTCAATCCGAAAAATGACGCCACAACCGAAACAGTATTCAAAAGGTCAGCCGATAATATATCCCATCAACTCGGTGTGCTGGGTCTTCCCGGCAAGGATACGCACGAACTCGTCAACGCACTCGTAAAATTGAATCTGCTGAAAAAGCCGGGATTCAAGGACGAAAAGGAATTTCTGGAACGGGCCAGCAAACTCTACAACGAATTCATCAAGCTTCCCGAAAGCCTGCAAATGACCATCAACGCCGAGCTGGCTCCAAAACCTTCCCCAATAATAGAATCCGGGCCGCCGCCAAAAACTGATGTGCCACCCAAACCCGGCGAAACATCGACATCCGTAGCACCGCCACCTCCCAAGCCGCGCCCGGAAGAAGAAGTCCCCCCGTGGCTTGCCTACGAGGTAAAAAATCCGTTTTTCGAGGAACGGGATTACGCCCTGATGCTGCAAAACCCTCGCGACGAAGCGGCGCTTCAAAAGCTGGCCAGGGCCGCGCTTTTCCGGTTCGTCGAGCGCGCGGTTGAAGACGGCGTGGCGTGGGAAGTCCCCCGGCCCGCCTCATATCCCAAAAGCAAAGGCGTCATGGGGATCACCACGGGCGGTGTTACGAAATACTACGACACCTCGCATATTTCCGAAGCCATGTTCGGCCTTTACAAAAAGGACGGCAAAACGGTTCACTTCAAACCGGATTACCGGGATATGGAACTGGCCTTCGAGGGGCTGCCGCTGAAAGGCGCACCGTTAGAACTGCCCAAGACCCCGATATACCGGGAGGAACTCGACAAGACCAACTTCGACAATCATAAATACGGGGATCACACATTCTTTCACAACCGCGTCTGGGCGCATTTCTTCGGCGAGATCGGCGAGTTCCCCGAAGCCGACCGCAACAGGATACTTTATAGAATGGGTCAGCGGCTCGAAGGGCTCAACGACAGGAATGATTTCTTCAAAACCCAAACCTATGAAATCGAACTGGGCAAAGCCCAGCAGGAAGAAAAAGTGGGCGCCTTTATGAAGGAAATGCAGGGCCTTGCCCTGCGCAACGCCAGCCCCTTCGCCTATTACAGGCTCTACACGGAAAATCGAAACGACCCGGACAATCTGCAAGAAGAGTATTACAAATCCCAAAAAGACTACATCAGGCAACGGCAGGAAAAGCTCTACAAGCTCGAGCGCGGCATAATCGACGCTCCGCCCAAAAAGGAAACAGAGGGCGATCATAAAAAAGAAAAAGAAGGCGATTGTAAGAAAGCCCCTCCAGAGAAAGACCCTCTGAGCGAATATTTCAATCAAACCAGCTTTGTGCCCGGCGCAGGTGTTGAAATACCGGAAGGCGCAGGCATATTGAAAACCGTCAGCCGCGCCGATGAATTCAGAATGAACATCGTGACCGCCGGCCTTGCGCTGGAAGCGTCAACAACGACCGACAATCCCGGCACAAAATCCCCTGCCCCAAAAACCCGTTTATAACGGTATAATAAGGCCCAGTGCGCCGCTGGCGATCATGATGACGGGCACGACCCATTTCCCGCGCAGAAAATAAAATCCCGCCAGAGCCGCCGCGAAAAGAACAGCCGCATAAATCCCGGTCACCGCCTGCACCGCGATTTCAAAGGCCGTCACCGCCAGCAAACCGACAACGGCGGCGGCGATGCCGTCGAGAAACCCGTGCAGCGCCGGATTTTCAATGGCGCGCTCCAGCCACTTATGCCCGATCAGCGTAAAGGAAAACGCCGGAATGAAAATGCCCAGCGTCACCAGAGCCGCGCCCCCCGGCCCGCCTGCCAGATACCCCAGAAACGTCCCGAAAATCACCAGCGGCGCGGGGATGACGTTCGAAAGCGCGATGCCGTCCAGAAACGCCTGCGGCGTGACGCCGGGATAGGCCCCGACCATGCTGTCTTTCAGGAACGGCAAGGCCGTATACGCGCCGCCAAACGACAGCAACCCGGCCTTCAACCCCTCCACAAACAATCCGCCGCCATGCGGAACGGCTGGAATTTCGCCGCCCGTCCATCCGCCTGCCATCATCACGGCAACGGTAATCGCGCTCAATGTAACGAGTGCCGCAACCGCCGCCCGGCGCATCCCCTTCGCCCATAGCGCCTGCCAGAGCGCGCAGATGACAAAGATTGCAAAAAACGGCACGCCAAAGATTGTGAAAGCCAGAGAAAGCCCCGCCGCGATCCATAACGAAATCCCGGTCAATGTGTGTTCGCCGATGCGGTGCGCGGCCCGGACGATCAGCGCCGCAACCGCCGGGGCCACCCCCGCAAACAACGGCACCACCACCGCCGCACCCAGCAGCGTATAGGCCCACGCCAGAAGCATTATCAGTACAAACCCCGGCAGCATGAACCCCAGCCCGGCCAGAAACCCGCCGATCCTGCCGCCCCGGATCATGCCGAAATAGACGCACAGCTCATGCGCCTCCGGCCCCGGCAGGGCCTGATAGATCGCCAGCGCGCGCTTGAATTTATCGGTGCCGACCCAGCCGCGCCGCTCCACCAGTTCCTCGCGGATCATGTTGATCTGCGCGACCGGCCCACCCCAGGCCAGCAGCCCAAAGCGCAAAAAAATCATGAAAAGAGAGAGGTATGAGTCTTTCATGGAACCAAGGACCTTAAGCCTTTCAAGTTTCGCTGTCATCATCCAAAAGTATGCGTTGTGCCGCACCGTCCATATCTTCGTATTGCCCGGATTTTAAACTCCAGACGAAGCCAGCAAGCCATATCAGGCCCAGAAAAATTGCCAGCGGTATCATGTAGATAAGAACGCTCATGACCTGCCCCGCAGCCTGAATGAATTGGCGATAACAACCAGTGACGACCCCGACATGGCGAGTGCCGCAACCAAGGGCGTAACAAACCCGGCAGCGGCCAGGGGAATGGCAAAAACATTATACAATACCGCCAGGGCAAAATTCTGCTTCACCAGCTTTTGCGAGAAAACAGCCGTTTCATAAGTTGTAAGAACAGGTTTCAGCCCGTCCCCCATGAAGACCACATCGGCTGCGTTTTGCGCAAGCCCGCTGGCACAGGCGGGAGAAATAGACGCATTCGCCGCCGCCAGTGAAGGTGCATCATTCAGGCCATCGCCGACCATCAAAACTTCCTTCCCTTGCCGTTTCAGTTCATCGAGAAAAGTAAATTTTTCTACCGGGGTCATACCGGAATAATAAGTTTCAATCCCGGCCTGTTGCGCCATTTCGGCAACTGGCTCATCGCGGTCGCCGGACACCAGAATGATATCAAGGCCGCGATTTTTCAAGGCTTTCACCGTTTCACACGCATCTTCGCGCAGATGATCCAAAAAGCGAAAAATATGCGGCGCGCTATCCTTCATTGAAAAACATATTTCGGTTTGACCTTTTTCTTCCTGCCTAAATCCGCACCATGCGCGGCGGCCAAGGCGAACGATTCCCCCTTCGTGCTTTGCCTCCAACCCCTCACCGGGATGTTCCTTGACACTTGAAAATGACACGAGTGGTCCATCATAGGCACTGGCCAAAGCACGGCACAGAGGATGCGAACTGTATGAAGCAAGACTGGCGGCCATAGCGAGGATATCTGCATTGCCCGGATCATTCCGCAACACAGGCCGACCCAGTGTAAGCGTTCCGGTTTTATCCAGCAAAATTGTATCAATCCCGGCCACCCGCTCCAGCGCATCGCCGGATTTTACAAGAATACCGGATTTGAACAATCTTCCGGTCGCCAGCGTCTGCACAACCGGAACCGCAAGCGCAAGTGCGCACGGACAGGTGATAATCAGAACCGTTGCGGCAATCAGCAAAGAATCCTGCCAGGCCATACCAACCGCTATCCAGCCGAAAAAGGCTGCGGCTGCGAGAATATGGACGACTGGCGTGTACAGCTTTGCGACGCGATCGGCAATACGCACATAACGCGCCTGCGCCTGCTCCGCCTGTTCCATCAGGCGGACAATATCGGCAAGAAGCGTGTCATCGGCGGCTTTATTAACTATCATAGTAAACGGAGATGATAGATTAAGCGTTCCGGCATAGACATGCGACCCGGCACGCACTTCCTCTGGCCGCGTTTCACCAGTCACCAGCGCCATATCGATGCTGGTTTCCCCTTGGGTAATGCTGCCATCCGCCGGAATTTTATCGCCTGCGGCAATGCGAAGAATCATACCAGGCTCGAGCGCCGAAGCAGGCAAACGCCGAATAGATCCATCACTCAGAATGACGCTGGCAAACCCCGTTACCGCCCCGACGAGTTCCGCCGCCGCGCCGCGTGTCTGCCGCCGCGCCCGGAAATCCAGATAGCGCCCGGTCAGAAGGAAGAACATCAACATAACGACGGAATCAAAATAGGCATGCTCGCCGTGCTGGATGGTTTCAAACAGGCTGATGCCGCTTGTAAGTATCAAGGCGACAGAGATCGGCACGTCCATATTCGTCGTCCCTGAAAACAGGGCACGAAACGCGGAGCGGAAAAACGGGCGGCCTGAAAACAATATGGCAGGAAGTGCAATCAAAGCCGACATCCAATGAAGGAAATCACGGGTCTCTATGCCCATGACCTGCTGATCCGTACTCCAAAGCCCCACGGAAAGAAGCATGATATTGCCCATCGCAAACCCGGCGACACCCAGACAGAGCAACAGGAATTTTTCCTCCTCCTGCCCATCCCTTACCGCTGCGAATTCATAGGGGTGAACCCTGTAGCCCAGCCCTTCCACGGCAGAGACGAAATCGTTGGCACGGACAGGATCGCCGGACCACTCAAGATTAAGCCTGCGTGTGGTGAAATTCAGCCGTGCAGAAAGCATATCCTGCTCTTTGGCAAGCCGGGATTCGATTTTGCCAATACAAGCCGCGCAATACGCGCCTTCGACCATGACTGTAAGGCGGCTTAATCCTTCCGGCGAAATCTTGACCAGCGCGTCATAGCCTTCCGGTCTTACGGCGCGATCAGTTCCAGCTTCGCCTGATACCGCTGATTCTGCTGCGAGAGAGTATCTTGCCATGTTGCCTCAAGTCTTGCCGTCCATCGACCGGGAAGCGGGAATTTCGGCCTTGCTGAATAAACCCCGCCGCCCTGCACCTTCAATTCAACTTTAAAATCATAGCCGTCTTGGGCCGGACGGTAAAAATGCGCCGTTGCCGCAACGCCGTCGAGCGGCTTTCCGTCCTTATCCGCAAGGCTCCATATGATTTCATCATTTTTGAACTCGGCCATGCCTTCAACCCCAAGGCCCTTCTGAGCTTCCGCTTCAACCAGAATATCGTTATACGCCAGCCCTTTTTCGTATGCCCGCTCGGTCACCACGCCGGTTTGGGATTTGATCGCGATCGTTACAAACGCGCCGTCGATAATCGCAATGGCAACGAAAAACGCCACGAAATACCACGGAATCCATTTATCGCGTTTACTGGCTGATAAAGACGCTGTCACGGCTGGCCTCGGTTCCATTTTCCAAATCAGTAATGATAAACTCTATTTTCCGTTCCCCGTCCTGCGGCTGCGTGCTGACGAAGACATGGTAATGCGCTACGCTATCGGCCGCAACCGGCAGATTGTTAAGGGAAACGTCCCCTGCCCCCTTGACCTCCATGAGCGGGTTTTCAAGCCCGGACAGGGAAAGGGAAAAGCTCCCCTCCCTGTGCGTTTTATTCAGGATTTTTATTTCATACCCGTTACGGATTTGCCCGCTGGAAAGCGCCACAAACAAGGGGTTACGATCATGTAGCACATGCAATTCCAGAACCGAACGCGTCGCCAGCGCATA
>DIHF01000053.1:9462-12847 GCA_002420015.1 Micavibrio sp. UBA5703 | reverse complement strand
ACCGTGCGGCAACCCCACCTTGTCCATGATCCCGTCGCAGGCATCCACGCACAAGCCACAGGCAATGCATTCCATCTGCAATCCATTGCGAATATCGATACCGGCGGGGCAAACCTGCACACAGGCCGTGCAATCGATACAATGGCCACGCCCTTCCCACCCATCCCCCTTTTTATGGTGGCCGCGCGGCTCCCCTCTTGCGGCATCGTAGCCGATAATCAGAGTATTGCTGTCGAACATCGCCGACTGAAACCGTGCATAAGGGCACATATAGGTGCAAACCTGTTCGCGTGCAAAACCCGCCATTAGGTAAGTGCTGAACGTCAGTCCGGCGATGAACGCCAACACGGTCGGAGATACGCTCAGCGTAAAGAAACTTTTTACGAGCGTCGGCGCATCGTTAAAGTAAAGAACAAAAGATCCCGCCGTACACCACGCAATTGCAATCCATATGATGTGTGTGAGAACCTTCTTCCGGATTTTTTCAAACGTCCACGGGCCTTCGGTCAGTTTTTTGCGGGTAACGCGGTCGCCCTGCACGATGCGCTCAACCCAGATGAACAAATCCGTCCAGACCGTCTGCGGGCAAAAGTAGCCGCACCATACGCGGCCAAACAGGCTCGTCACAAAGAAAAGCAACACGGCGGCGAAAATAAGTATTCCTGTGAGGATATAAACTTCCTGCGGCCATATCTCGATAAAAAACCAATAGGCCCGTGCGTTGGGAAGGTCAATCAATACGGCCTGATTGGGCACGCCGGGACCACGGTCCCAGCGGATAAACGGCACAAGATAATAGATGCCGAGCGTGACGATCATCGCAATCCATTTCAGGTTGCGAAAGCGCCCGCTGACGCGCTTTGGATAAATGATTTCACGCTTGGCAAAGTATTTAACGGGTTGCGGGTTATTCATCTGCGCCAACGTGACCGGCGGGCTCCTGCTGCGGATCGGCTTTGGGTGCCTGAGCAGGTTTATCTTCCTCGCCCCCGCCCAATTGGTGAACATACACAGTCAGCGCCTTAATCGTGTTCTCATCCAGACGGCCCTTCCACGCCGGCATCACGCCTTTACGGGCATAAGTAACCGTTTGACGGATGGTCTGGCGGTCGCCGCCGTACAGCCATATCTTGTCCGTCAGGTTCGGTGCGCCGGTATCGCGCATTCCCTTGCCGTCGGCGCCGTGACAGGAAGCGCAATTCTGCTGGAATATCTGCTGTCCCTGCACATGGGAATCCTTCGGCGTAGTGCCCGAAAGCGTCAGAACGTAATCAGTCACAGCCTCTATTTCATCAGGCTTCAAAACGCCGTCCTTGCCAAAGGCGGTCATCAGAGAAAAACGGGAATCATCGCCGACGGAACGAATGCCGTGCTTGATGGTATAAAATATATCGTCGAGCGTGCCGCCCCAAAGCCAGTCATCGTCGTTGAGGTTGGGATAACCTTTGCTTCCCGCACCGCCGGAACCGTGGCACGTGGCGCAATTATCCTTGAACGCTGCCTTCCCTCCGGCAACGGCAAAGGCATAAAGCTCGGGATCATTCATAATATCCTGCAAGGAGGCATTGCTGAATTTTCCCAGATTGATCCTTTGCATTTCTGCGATCTCACCCTGGTCGGCAGCAAGCTTCTTGTGCGACGTCCACCCCCATAACCCTTGCGTCGCGCCGCCTATGGTCGGCCACGATGGAAATAATATCCAATAACCGACCGACCATATAACCGTGACAAAGAACACCCATAGCCACCAGCGCGGTGCGGGGTTGTTAAGCTCCTTCAGGCCATCCCATTCATGGCCCGTGGTTTCCACGCCCGATACTTTATCGATTTCGTTTTTATCGCTCATAGCTCTTGTTCTCTAAATGGAATATTTGAATCGTCCTTGTATTTATCTTTTGCGCCGGGGCGAAAAGTCCAAACGGCCATCACCACGAAGAAAATAAAAAAAAGCAAAAGCCCCGCAACGCCCGCTATCGCCGATGAAAATGGAAGGGCGTAGGCCGTCATTGCGGGCCCCCTTCCACGTTTTCCGCCGCCTTGAAATCGACCATAGTCCCCAGAACCTGGAGATAGGCAATCAGTGCGTCCATCTCGGATATCATGTTCGGATTCCCGTCAAAGTCACGCGCAGCGGCACCCGAATAACGCGCATAAAGACCGTCGGTGTTGCCGCGCTCCTCGCCCGTAGCCTGATTCAAAGCATCCTTTTCGGCGTTTTCTATCATTTCATCCGTATAAGGCACTCCTGTGACGCGCAGCGACTTCATGGCTGAATCGATGTGGTTTAAATCGATACCGCGCTCTGACAGGAAACTATAGGACGGCATAATGGATTCAGGGACGACCTGGCGCGGATTTTTCATGTGGGCGACGTGCCAATCGTCGGAATACTTCCCGCCGACACGCGCCAGATCGGGGCCGGTGCGCTTTGAGCCCCACTGGAACGGATGGTCGTACATGCTCTCGGCCGCCAGAGAATAATGGCCATAGCGTGCTACCTCGTCCCGCAGGGGGCGAATTTGCTGCGAATGGCAGACATAGCATCCCTCGCGGATGTAGATATTAAATCCCGTCAGTTCAAGCGGCGTATAGGGGCGCACGCCCTTGACCGGCTCGATGACCGTGCTCGTGCGAAACAAAGGGACGATCTCGACAAGCCCGCCGATCAGGACAACCAGAATCGAAAACGCCAGCAGCAGCAGAACATTTCGCTCCAGCTTTTTATGTTTTTCCAACATGCTCATGCTATTGCTCCCTGGGCCTGAACGCCCCATTCCTTCTCGTTCACATCGCCACGGATCGTGCGCCAGAAATTATAGGCCATGATCAAAGCGCCGGTCAGATACAGCACGCCCCCAAGGGCGCGAATGATATAGAACGGATGCATGGCCTGCACGGTCTCGACGAAGGAATACTGAAGGAATCCCATATCGTCATAGCTGCGCCACATCAACCCCTGCATGATGCCGGACACCCACATGGCGGAGATGTAAAGAACGATCCCGATCGTGGCGATCCACAAATGCAGGTTTACCAATCTCAACGAATAAAGCTCTTTCCTGCCCCAAAGTTTGGGCACCATGTAGTACAGGCAGCCGAAAGTAATAAACCCGTTCCAGCCCAGCGCGCCGGAATGCACGTGGCCGATGGTCCAGTCCGTATAGTGCGAAAGCGCATTCACCGACTTGATCGACATCAGCGGTCCCTCAAACGTGGCCATGCCGTAGAAAGCCAGTGCAATAATCATGAAACGTAATACCGGGTCTTCGCGCAATTTATGCCATGCGCCGGATAGCGTCATCATGCCGTTGATCATGCCGCCCCAGCTCGGCATCCAGAGCATGATCGAGAACGTCATGCCCAGCGTCTGCGCCCAGTCCGGCAG
>DIHF01000053.1:0-9223 GCA_002420015.1 Micavibrio sp. UBA5703 | reverse complement strand
CTGCGCCCAGTCCGGCAGCGCCGTGTAATGCAGATGGTGAGGCCCCGCCCACATATAGATAAATATCAACGACCAGAAGTGCAGGATCGACAGGCGGTAGGAATAGACCGGCCGCTCGGCGCGCTTGGGAATAAAGTAATACATCATCCCGAGAAACCCGGCGGTCAGGAAAAATCCGACGGCGTTATGCGCGTACCACCACTGGATCATGGCGCTTTGTACACCGGCAAAAACACTGTAGCTGTGCGGGCTCGTCATGCTCCATGGAATTGATATGTTGTTGCCAAGATGCAGAACGGCCACGGTCACGATAAACGAGAGATAAAACCAGTTGGCAACGTATATATGAGGCTCCCGGCGCCTGATGATGGTCATCAGAAAAACCAGCAGATAGGAAACCCATACGACTGTCAGGAATAGATCCGCGTACCATTCCGGCTCGGCATATTCCTTCCCTTGCGTAACACCGAACAGGTAGCCCAGCCCAGCCATCAATATAAATATCTGGTAACCCCAGAAAGTGAACATCGCGAGCCTGTCGTTCCAGAGCCTCACAGCACAGGTGCGTTGCACGACGTAATAGCTGGTCGCAAACAGCGCATTGCCGCCGAAGGCAAAAATGACAGCCGATGTGTGCAGCGGGCGCAGACGGCCAAATGTCAGATAGGGTTCTATATTGAGCGCAGGAAACGCCATCTGAAAAGCAATCAGCAAGCCTACGGCAAACCCGGCAATGCCCCAGAACACCGTGGCCAGCGTAAAGAGCCTTACCACTTCATCGTTATAACCTGATTTTTGAAGAGATGCTGTGTTCATGCTGACTTCCTATCGTAACAAAAATGCCGCCATGGCAATGAGCCACACGCCGTTGAAGGCCATAAGCCCCCGAATGGCATATCCTGAAAAGCGCGGGAATGCGGCCTTGAAAACATTACCGCCGAATGCCGTCATAACCAAAGCAGGCACCGTCCCAAGAGTGAACGCGGCCATTGCCAACGCTGCATGCCCCGCATTCTCCGCCGTACCGGCCGCAAGCAGCGCCGAAAGAACAAGGCCGCAGGGCATAAATCCCAGCAGTACGCCCAACGAATAGCGTTTCAAAAGACCGGGATCGCGCAGAAGACTTCCTGTGCCCGCCGAAACCCATTTGTAGGGCAGGCTGATACGCAGGCGCGCCGCCCAGGGAAATAAAACACCAAGACGCGGAAAGGCGGTTATCAGGAATATAACGCCTGCGAGCGTGAGCATAGGCGCGGCAATCAAGGTTTTTAAGGGCGAAGCCGCGAACGCCAGATTGACGACCGTGTTCGTCAGAACCGCAAGAGCCACATAAGTCGTCATGCGCCCCGCGTGATAGGGCAGAAGCGCCACGGACGAAAGCCTGTGCAAGGCCCCCGTCTGTGCAAGGACAAAAGGCCCGCACATGCCTGCGCAATGCGTAAATCCCCCTACCAGTCCGGATAAAAAAAGCGCGGCAATCAGGCCGCCCGAAGCATTAAATAGACTGCAATCCCAAATCACTGGAAAATCCTTAAAGAACCACGGGGAGCAGCCTACATTAAAGTCATAATTACGCCTTGACCGTGATCAAGTGGTGTTAGTTTTTGCACGGAAAAACGTTGGAACAAGCCACACACGTATAACGGGCAAGCATTTTAATATCCGGTATCTCAATTACCGGCCCATTAATTGCCATAGCCGTGTCTTTCTGAAGCCTTGCCAGCCCGCGTGAAAAAGTCTCGGGCGCCATACCGAGGCGCGCCGCGATCAGGGATTTTTCCCACGGCAGGCATAGCGTCGTCTCATTTCCGCTTTCTTCCCGGCACAGACGCAGAATAAAACATCCGATACGTTGTGCGGCATTTTGCACCGAACGCAGCTCGATCTCCTTGTCGCGCGCAAGCCCCCTGGCCGCCACATGCTTGAGGAACTCGATTGTGAACTCGCCATTCTCCCGTGTCTCGGTTTCCAGCAGACTCAGGGGATAAGAAACGATCTCGCAATTTTCGATAACCTCCGCCCCATAGGCATAAACACCGCCCTCGCAAAAAGCAGCCTCACCGAAGACAGATCCCGGCGGCAGCACATCAAGTATTGCCTCGTCCCCGCCGATCGTCTCCCTGAACAACTTTATCCATCCCGACTTGATAAAATAAAACCTCTGCGCCTGATCCTCGTGCATAAAGATCACGTGACCACGAGAAAAAACCTGAGGCATCCCTTCTTTTATCAGGCGGGTCTTGGCAGCCGGACGCATTTTGCTGAAAGGAAAACCGTCGCAGAAAGCCCCATCGGCCCTCGCGCCCAACGTCTCATTCCTGCAACGCTCTTTTGTATCGACCGCCATTTCCTTTATCCGGCAATAAGCGGCCCCAGTATAGTTAGCTGACACGCCGTTTCAACCTCTAAAGCTTGATCTTCGGCAATGAAAAAGGCTCTAGAACCGGTACGATACGCCCGCCC
This sequence comes from Micavibrio sp. UBA5703, assembly GCA_002420015.1. Taxonomy (GTDB): domain Bacteria; phylum Pseudomonadota; class Alphaproteobacteria; order Micavibrionales; family Micavibrionaceae; genus UBA5701. The sequence continues at coordinate 6,760 of DIHF01000053.1, read as the reverse complement.
CGACAACCCACGGGTCCAGTTCGACCTCGCCGGTGATCGCGCCATTATTGATCGAGGCATCGACATCGACGTATACCTTTTTAACGTCGATATTGAGACCCCAGTTATCGTTAACCCAGTAATCAGCCCCGGCCTGCAGGGCTACACCAAAGCTTCCATCGACATTCAGATCCGTTACAGTGCCGCCCGCCGCATCCTCAGCGTAAGGCAAGGTATAGTTCACACCCGCGCCGATATAGGGGCTGAAAGCATTGTCAGGGGTGAAGTGGTATTGCAGCGTCAGTGTCGGCGGCAAGACCATCGAGTCCCCAAGATCCACATCCCCGATTGTGGAGTTTTTCAGACTGAGATCATGAGGCGATGTCGCCAGAATCAACTCGGCTGCGATGTTGTCCGTGAAAAAATAGGAAATATCGAATTCCGGCACAACCGCGTTATCCGCCTCGGGCGAGCCGCCTATCGTCGTATCGCCCCCGCCATCCGGCAAAACCCCTATTCCGCGCAGACGAAACTGCCACGGGCTGCCGCCGGACGAACCATCCTGCGCCATAACCGGATACGCAAATATGAACTGCGACGCCACCGCCGCCAAAAGAATCTTTTTAGTCATATGATAAATCCCCCTGATATCTCCTCCCCTCATCATTATAGAGAAAAGAATATCTGTATTTGACTTTAGTCAAATACAACATCACCTGATGGAAAAGGAGAGAGGCAGACAGGTTTCTTAGACATTAAACCGGGAGTTGGAATCTAAGTGGTTGATATTGAATCAATTATTTTAGACATCGGCCCTTTTGTACCCGGTTTTATACACGGTTTTGTAGCCGCTGCTCCTTAAATCGGCCTCATAATTTTAGCCTCCATGACCTTTGGATAGAAACAAGAAGAGGAAGACACAGGGTGCTCCCCTGCCTCTCCGGGGTTTCAAAACCCTGTAACAACGCATCTGGCATCATCTGCTATCTGGCACTGAAATCAAAAATCATCTTTTATGCATTTTTAAATCTCCATTAAGGCCCTCATGTTAACATAATATATGTCGGGTATGATTTCAGAACACGTCTTTTGCTGACAGAAAATCATTCCCCCCAAAAGTCTAAACCTATTTTCCGAATTAGTGCGTGTAAACATTCAAAGGATTTTGTGCCGAAAAGTGCGGTTTTCGAGAACCGCATCGCAGAATACATAGACGTATTTGAGAAGCGGAAGCGCAGAAAACCGCAGTTTGCAGGCCAAAAGACGATGAATATTCACGCGCCCTAACTGCTGATCCCCATTTTTGTGGAGCACATCCCATGCCGAAGCCAACCTTGCCCGAACTTTCCCCATTAGCTCAGACCGTTTTGGAAGAAGAAAGCGCATCGTCATATTCACCGCCGCCTGCGCAAACAACAACGGTCAATACAGCGCCCACCGCCGGAAATGACAGCTTCATGGCGATGAGCGGAGCGGCCCTCAATATGAGTCTGGGCGACCTCCTCAGTAATGACAGCGATCTGGATGGCGACAGCTTGTCCATTGTGTCTTATGAGATGTTGGGAGAAGCCACCGGAGCTTTGGCCCAAATTGGAGATAACCTGTATTATCACGCCAATCAGGGGTATGAAGGCGTACAGACAGTTCAGTACACCCTATCCGATGGACATGGCGGAACGGTAACCGGCTTGATTGAGATTACCGTCGAATCCTCCATGCATCATCACGGCGATATAATCAAAGCTCCGGAGCATACGGCTTTGATGAGCCTTGTGAACCCGTCCGAAGCCACACATATCGCTGTGCAGGATGGAAACTGGTCGAACGTCGCCATCTGGCAGAATGTAACCACTGGAGAGATGGAGATTCCCGGCGCTGAATCCCGTGTTTTTATTCCGGTGGGTGTAAGGGTATCTTACGATGTTGATAGCACAGTGCCTTTGTTTACGGTCCGTGTGGATGGCACCTTATCTTTCGCGACGGATATAAACACGACAATGGTGGTGGATACGCTTGTTACCACACCCACATCACAGCTTCATATCGGGACAGAGACAGACCCGATTCAAAACGGAATCAATGCGGAAATCATTATCCGCAGCGATGGTGAAGCTGTAAATCTGCGGGACTGGGATTCCGGGCAACTGTCTAAAGGAATTATCACACATGGACAGGTCCGCATATATGGGCAGGACAAAGCGGATTTTGTAACTTTGGCGCAAGATGCTCTGGCCGGACAGGATCATCTTGATCTGACAACTTCGCCGCAGGGCTGGGCTGTCGGGGATAAGATCGTACTGGGCGGCACCTCCTACAATGAGAATGGATCGGATGCGGACAATACACGCTTTCATGACGAGATTTTGGAGATTACACAAATTGACGGGAATACGGTTTATTTCATCAACCGGACAAATGATTCTGTCAGCGGTCAAACGACTCTGGCTTTTGACCACACACGCCCAGACGGGACAACCTTTGACGCATCTGAATTTAACCTCTATGTCAGCAATCTGAGCCGCAACATTACCATCCGCAGCGAGGATGGGCCGGACACGGCGATAGATCAGCGCGGCCATGTCATGTTCATGCATAATCCGGATGTTAAGGTTCATGATGCGGCTTTTGTTGATCTGGGACGGACAGACAAAAATGAATTGCTCAATGGTGTGGGAGAACAGCCGGACGGTTCCACCGGAACCGGGGAGAATGTCCGGGGTCGTTATGCCCTGCACTTCCACAGAACCGGCGCTGAAGATATTGAAGGTACGCCCGCCGAGGCGGACGGCAATGTGATCTGGGGCTCTCCGGGCTGGGGACTGGTTCATCATCAAAGCCATCTGGTTGCTGAAAACAACGTTGTATTTGATGTAGTGGGCGCGGGAATCGTCTCCGAGGCCGGGGATGAAATCGGTGTTTGGCGTAACAATATAGTGATCAAGACGACCGGAGATGACAATCCGTTGCAGGATTTAAACGGCGGGACAGACCGTGCCGCGATGGGGGATTTTGGCTTCAACGGTGAAGCTTACTGGATGCAGGGCGGCATTCAGATCGAGTTCCATGACAATATCGCGATCAGCTCAATGACCGGGATTAACATGTTTCCCGGTACGGATGGGATCAGCCGCGAAGCGGACTCCATAGCCGTTAAGAATCTGAACATCCGTCTTGATGACGGCACGATTGTTGAAACGGAGATTTATCAGGCTTTAAAGGCTGCCGGATATGCCGATGATGACCGGGTGGATGTAACGAACCTGCCTGTAAAATTCTTTGAAGGGTTTGAAGCCTATAATGTCGATCTCGGCTTTGTAACATGGAACATGATGCGCAACGACGACGGACAGATTGACTTCTCCGATCCCGGCGGCAATCAGGCTCACGACATCTGGTCGCTGTTTCAGAATGTGTCCTTATGGAACGTTTTCGGCACCGGGATCATGATGGAATATACGACGCAGGCACATTTTCAGGATTTCCTGATTGTTGGTGATCCGTCCAATCCTGTAGCCTTTGAGCCAGGCGTTGACGGTGACGGGCGCGGAACCGGAATCGACATGAATAAGACTTCGCAAAAACTGATCTTTGATACCATCCGCCTCGAAGGGTTTGACCGCGGGATGCACATCCCGGAAGATGGCGGCTTTATCAATTCCGAGATTATTGCCTATGAAGATTCCGTTCCTTTAAGTGCAAGTCGTCTGATCAATAGCGAGTTTGCCAACAACACATACAACTTCACACAAATTCAGGCTTATAACCACGGCACGCACATGCTGCCGAGTTATTTTGAGATCGAAAACACGATTTTTCATACCCAATCCGGAAACACCAATACAGCCCCTGTCGTGGCTTTTGAAGCGTCCATGGTCGGAGATCAGGGCATCGCTTTTCTGGATGCGTCCTTGTCTTATGATCCGGATGCACCGGACGCGTTACGCTTTTCACAAGGAGCGATCGCATCCTTTGGCTGGGATTTTGACAATGATGGCACGATTGATGATTACGGGCGCTTTGTCGTTCATGATTTCGGCGCTCCGGGAAATTACAGTGTTGGCCTGACAATCTGGGATGCGCAAGGGCTAAGCTCTACCGAATATCAGACAGTGACAATTGATATATCCGAAGGATACGACAACCTGTTCAAAAACGCAGATTTTGATGGTTCTACTACGGAAGCAATAGACGGATATGGCCTGCATAGCCTGTACGGCAACGATGGCTGGATTATCGGGGACTCGTTTTCGGTTTCTGCAGACCCGTCTGATGCATCAAATATGGTGATGGTTTTGGACGGCGTTACCTCATGGACCAGCGGCTTTGGTCAAGTGCTTTGGGATAACGGCCAGCGTCAAGGGGAACAGGAACTCCACTTCGATATGAATTTTTCCGATGGAATCAATACGTCGTCCGATACGGTGACCGTTCAAGTCTATGGCATCAACGGTGAATACCACATGCCTGTCAACGGTACAGGGCCGACATCTGCCGATGCGATGACAGCCCCGGCTATCACGGCAATCCTGAATGTCGACATTTCCCAGGACACCGCAGGATGGCAGCATTTTGTTTACAATACCGACTTTGGCGACGGATATGATTATATTGTCCTCAATATCAGCACCAGCCTCAATATGAGCGATAATCTGGATACGCTGTTGTTTGATAATTTCTATCTCGGTGACGGACAAAGGCCGGAAGCCATGAACGATCACGTCAAGATGTTCGGTGTGGACAGCGCCACGATCTATGTCCTTGAAAATGACAATGACATCAATGGTGGCATTTTAACGATTGATCAGGTCAGTGCAGCCTCTCACGGACAAATAGTGATCAATCAGGGTGGTACCATTCAATATACACCGGATGAAGGTTTTAGCGGTGAGGACAGCTTCAGCTATATTCTCCGCGATCAGGACGGCAACACGGATTTGGGCGAAGTGACAGTTAAGGTTGATCCTGTCAATTCCAATAATTTGATGATTCATTATAATTTCGATCAGGATATCGGTGGACGCTTTTCCGAGGATATGGGAACCGACAGTCATGACACAGACGGCGTTTTGTTCGGTGATAGCGAGCGGATTGAATCCGGTGTCTCCGGGCAGGCTATCCACATTAATAACACCAACACGGGCGGCGTTTACAATATTGATGATCCAGCCAGTTTTATCTTTCTGGACAATGATGATCTGGGACAAGGCAGTGGTCTGGGCGAAGTCTACGGCCCGACAGCCAATACATATAATCAGAAATCCTTTTCCCTGTGGTTCAAGCTGGATGAATCCAAACAGATACCGCAGGTCATCGCAGATTTTGGAACTGACGGGAATGGCCTGAGCGCGTATGTTGACGGGACGCAGCTTGTCATCGGCGGCGAAAGCATCGGCTGGAGTTCATGGAAAACAACGGATGTCAGTGTCGGGCAGTGGCATCATATTGCCCTGTCCCTAAACGGTACAGATAGCGAAGTTAACGGGCAGGCCGCTCACACACTCAATGTCTGGCTGGATGGCCAGTTGATAACCGAAACGGCAGAAGAAACCGGAACAGTCGGCTCCATCGCCGGAAGTGGAAGTTTTAATGATGATTCTTTGGGAGCCTCCCGTTTCGGGATGGCCTACCAGGGAAACGGCCTGGTGATCCTGGATCGCCAAAACGGGATGACAGGCGCACTGGATGAGTTCCGCCTGTACGACCGTGTCTTAAGCGCAGATGATGCTACAGGCCTGTTTTTCTCCATCTCGCCACCGGACACCAATAGCGGCGATAATATTTTCAACACCGGAAACGGCAACGATATGATCTCCAGCGGAAACGGCAATGATATTATTTCTTATGTCGGCGGTCTGGACACCTACGATGATACGTCCGGGGTAGATACGATACAGCTTCCGGTGAATGTTGCATTAAGCGGCCTTTCTTTTATTCGTGAGGCTGACCATCCGAATGATCTCAAAATCCATGTGACCGACACAGGTGGAACCTATTTGGGGCATATGATCCTGAAAAACCAGTTCGTTACGGGCTATCAGTTTGAAACGCTGACCTTGTCATCCGGTGAAACACTCAATCTGACAAATCTCAATGTCATTACAATCGGATCGGACAATGCAGATTCTATCGCCGGAATTTCCTCGAACAGTAACCTGAATGATGTTTTTTTCGCATTTGGCGGTGATGATATCCTTGATGGCGGAGACGGGAATGATTATTTAGATGGATCGACCGGAAACGACACGCTCTACGGCAACAATGGTGCAGACGGTCTGCTGGGAGGATTTGGTGCCGATAACCTCTACGGGATGGACGGGAACGATATCCTCTTTGGCGGCGATCAGGATGACCTTCTCTACGGCCAGAATGGCATAGACTGGATTGAGGGCGGAAGCGGCAACGACCGGCTTTACGGCGGCGCAGACATTGATCTCCTGTTTGGGCAGGATGGCGATGATATCCTGAATGGCGGCGCTGGAGCTGACTATCTGGATGGCGGCGCAGGTTCAGACACGTTTGTCTTTACAGCCGACAGCGCCTTTACAGCCATCGATTCCATCGTCGATTTCAACCAGGCCGAAGGGGACGCATTGGATATTTCCGATCTTTTGACAGGCTATGATCCATTGTCGGATTCCATTATGGATTTTGTCCAGATCACGGAATTTGATTCCAGCAGCGCCCTGGCTATTGACTTCAATGGCGGTGGGAATGCTTTTGTGTTTGTAGCTTTGCTGGATAACGCCAGTGGATTAACAGATGTACATGCACTTGAACAAAA
>DIHF01000075.1 GCA_002420015.1 Micavibrio sp. UBA5703 | reverse complement strand
TGATGGCGCAAGGCTCTATGCCGGAAATCGGCAAAGCTCTCTTTCGTGGCATCAAACCAGTTGTGGATGGCAAGATAGTCCTCCGGCTTGCCGCCGAATAATTTTGCCGATGATACGGCGTGATAGTAGGGGTGAGTCATGGTCTTTTCCTTTCATGCTCTCGGTTAAAAAAGTGCAGGTCGCACTTCTTTCCTAAGAGCGCCGCGAACGCGGCTCACAAAGCGGGGGGAGGTTGTCCATGACTTGACAGGCCGGTGGGGTATCTCCCGGGATTTTTTGCCCTTCTTCCGGGCAAAAAATATTGGGGATACCGGCCTGTCACGCTTGCGCGAACAGGCGCGGACGCGCCTGTGAGAGTCTTGACAACCGGCCCGAAGGGGGCAGAACACAGACAACGCCGCACCGCGCAGCGGGGCGTCCGCATCCCGCGCCTGAAAAGCCATAAAAAAACCGCCCGATCTTTGCAGACCGGACGGCTCAAGAGGGGTTGATTAAGCCGCCGCTTCGTCGGGCAGGGCGTCTTTTTCCTTGGCACGGCGCGTGACGATGCGGCCGTCAAGCGGAACCAGGTCGAGTTGCTGGTTAAAGCCGTCACCGTCCTCATGTATCCAGGCGGCGCCGATGCGCGTCCAGATATCCTTCGTTTCACCCTGCGATTGATAGCTTTTAACGTGGTAAACGTAGTGCGTGGGTTTGTTAGACATTGGAAGTTCCTTTCTCTTGCTCCAAGGCCTGATTGCCTTGTGCAAATTGGGGAACGGGCTGCCCGCCCGCGCTTTTGCAAACCGTTTTTTGAATTGCGCGAGGAAGCCGACAGGCGGGGAAAAAACTGATTGCAAAACGCGGCAAGCCCGTAAATTGCACATAAACAGGCAACAGGCTTGGACAGCAGCAAGAGGGAAGGGGACGGACAGCGCAAACCCTGCGCCGCCCGCCCGTTAAAATATCAGGGGAAACGATGGCGGCTGTTATGACCGTCCGGCATGGAATCCATATCGCGTTGGCGCTCCAGCAGCTTCATCCTGTTCTTGATGGCCATGATTAACGGCGTGTGCGGGGAAAATTCCCTCTGCCCCCGCAAGGGGCGGCCAAAGCCACTTGATGAGCCGGTCAAAAGATCGAGGGCGCGTTGCAGGGTTTCTTCGGCGCGTTCATCCCAAATCAGGCTGACCGGCAAAGCCTGAACGTGGAGAAGCCTTTGCCGGTTTTTCAAGTAACTGGCGCGCCTTTGTTCCAGAACAAAGGCGGCGTCCAGCCATTCCGCGAGGTTTCGCCAAACTAAGCGGGTGCGCGGCGTTTGATGCGAGAAAACGGACATTATGCGGCCTCCTTCTGTGTCTGCTGGCCAAGCCATTGCTTGCCCTTGGCCGCCGTGATGTTGAACCGCGCCCATAAATCCTTGTCCTTGAACGTCAGGTGAACCGTTCCCTTCATCCAGAATTTGATATGGAAGAATTCGCTTTCGGTTTCGTTGTCAAAACCTTGCCTTACATCACGGCCCAAAATCTCGAATTTCCGGCGCATGGCTTGTGCAATCGTGCCACATTCCTTGAAATTCTTGCCAGACAGGACGCAGAGAACACGGTCAAGATCGTGGTAAATATCGATATTAGCCCCATGATAAGTGCAGAACTTCCGTCCGTAATCTTTCTCGAATTTACAGCCCCACGGAAAGACGATCTTTTTATTGACCTTGTAGCTGTCATTGGTTTTCCAACCTTCGGTGTGGTTCGTATTCCCCTTGTAATAGCGGGTCAACTCGTCAAAGACATTCGCCACGGACTGTTCAAAAAGCTGCCCGCGCTGCAGGAACACGTTTTCGAGCGTTCCCTTGATATTCTCTTTCGTGAAGGGAATATTGCCGTTGCGCTCAATATCGCGGACAAATTCTTCGCGTTGCTTCTTGTCCAGCCATCTATGAAATTCCATCTGGTTGAAAACGTGCATCCACGCATCGCGCCGATGCTTGCGGCCAAACTCGGCCTTGGCATCGTTGATATTCTTATAGGCCAGCTCAAGAATTTTATCGTAGTCCTGCCCGATATAAATATCATTGGCGGAAAGGTACAGGCCGGCCTTGCGGATGTGCTGGAAGGCCATGTGCATATGTTCATTAGCCTTGTCATAGTAATGCTGCATATTGCCGAGATTATCCCTGATAGCCAGCATATTGGCATCCCCGCCAATGTCGTCCTTCACGGCCTTTTCCGCCGTGACGTTCGCCCATAGGTCTATCGTATCGTCCTGCGACTCTTTCTTGAGATAGACCATAGCGACATTCACGCCGGTCTTGCGTTCGGCCTTGCTGAAAACATCGCCCAAGAATTCGACTTCGCCGTGTTTCTCGATGATAGCGGCCAGACGCTTGCGGGCGGCGGTGTGCGGGCTTTTAATGGTTTCTTCGTTTAGAAGGCAGACAATCTCGCCGTTGTGCAGGAAATCCCACGCCTTCAAAAGATGGTCGTCGCCATTGGAAAACGGCGGGTTCATCACAATCGCGTCATAATAGCAAACGCCCTCATATTCCAGCCAGTCATGCCCGACGACTGAAAAATCCTTGTCCATCAGAACCGCCACCAGTTCCGGCGCACA
>DIHF01000036.1:40201-59271 GCA_002420015.1 Micavibrio sp. UBA5703 | reverse complement strand
TAGCACATGCAGCAATAATTAAGAACAGGGAGTAACTGAGATGCATAATGCCGTATCCACAGACAGGGAAATTCTGGTTATCCGCGCCAATGAAACGGTCCGCAACAGTTGGCTGGAAACACTAAAGCCTCTTGCCGATAGCGGTTATAAAAGCAGAGGCATCGCAACACGCAAGGAGTTGCTGGAAGATACAGACCTCTACAAAGTCGGCCTGATTGTCGCAAACGAGGATTTTACCAGCAAGACCGGGATCTCCGAACTTCCCGAAGCCCTTAAGAAAAAAGGCCACGGCGATATACCCGTTATTCTGATTGTCGCCCCTCAAACCAATGAAAGATTCAACAAAAAGGACTTTGCTGCCCTTTATAAGGATCTGGAAGGATTCCTGAAAGTAACGTTAATTAAAGAGCCGTTCCAAAGAGAGGAAGTAGTGAGAGCCGCTTCCGAACTGCTCATGGGAGTCGATTATAAAACGCGCCAATTACGCGACTGGGCAAAAGAAAAGGGCCTGAGCATCACTTTCAAAAACGGCATCGCGACCATTACGCGCAAGCTGCCTGAACAGCCTCTCGCCACGGCGACCGAAAGCCAGCCTTCAGCCGCGCCGGAACCTCCTCACCCCTGATCTTCGGCTCCCGCTTTGCCCGCAAACTTAAACACGGGCTTGTCGGCCTTGTCGAATTTTGCGCCGTCGGTCTGACAATTATCGAGCACCGTCATATTGAGCGTTGCGCCTGTGAAGTCGGCATCGCGCAAATCCGCGCCGGTAAAATTGGCATAGGATAAATCCGCGCCGTTGAACAATGCGCCCTTCATCTGCGTACCCGACAAATCCGCATAGCGCAGCTTGGCGCTCTCAAAGTTTGTGGGGCTGAAGCGTCTTGTGCCGCTGCCCTCCCCGAACAACAAGGAACCGCAATTGGCGTTCCTGAGCTTGGCGTGGGAGAAATTCGCGCGCTTGAAGCTTGTGCCGCGCAAATCGGCAGCCTCCATGTCGCAATTGCGGAAATCCGCTTCGTCCAGAACCGCGCTTTGCAATTCAATCTTGTAAAGGTTCATGCCGAAGAATTTTGCGCCGACCCCCTTGATCGCCGTCATCTTTTCCATCTTGAGCGATTGCAGGGCGCGCAGGTCGATCCCACTCAGGTCAAGCTGCTTCCCGGCCTTGCCGGCGCTTTCGACCCATGATTTGTGCGTGTCGATCATCTGGGCAAGCGGCAGCCCCATATCCTTGACCGACGTTCCCACGTTCTTGTCCGTAACCGCGCCGGACAGGTCGATTCCCTTGTCCTCCAGCTCCTTCAGATCAACGCCCGTCATGATCGCCGACTTCAGATTAGCGCCCTTGAACGTCGCGCCGTTGATTTCCGCACCCGACAAATCCGCGCCCTCAAGCTGCGCCCCGGCAAAATCGGCCTTGGACATATTGGCCCCGACCAGAATTGCGTCGGAAAAATCAGCCCGCGAGGCCATCGCCCCCATAAGCCTCGCCCCGCTTAAGTTCGCACCCCGGAAATTCACCATCTGTCCGCTGTCATAGTTCGTTCCGTTGGATATCGCGCCGACGCGCAGATCGGCGGCTTCCAGATTGGCGCCAATAAGGTTGGCGTTAACAATTCTCGCCCCCCGTAAGTCCGCCCTTGTGAAAACGGTACGGTAAAGATTGGCGTTGCTGAGGTCGCAGGCATAAAGCGAAGCTTCCTGAAAGTTTGCACCGGAAAGATCCATGCCCACCATGATGCAACCCATGAAATTGGCCTGCCGCAGATTCTCCCCGCGCAGGGAAAGCCCCGACAAATCGGCGTTCCTGAGATCCGCCCTCCGCCCGCCCAGCCGCCCGTCAATAAAGCGGTTATGCAGGCGCACCAGCGCTTCAAGCTGGTCCTGGGTTATTTTTTCGTGTGATGATGCAGAAGAGGAAGGTCGTTCTTGCATATCTTTATTTTCCATCGAAAATCATTAACAAATCAATAGGCTTTCGCCTTTTGTACAGATTCCAGAAACTTTATTATTTCCTCACTATCCCATTCCTGCGGCTTTTTGGCTTGGTAAAGAATGCGCCCGTCCGGCCCGATTAAAAACGTCACCGGCAACCCGTTGAAAGCTATGGCCTTTTGAATGTCATCCTGAAAATCATGGTACAGAGCGACATGATCCGGCCCCACACGCCCCAAATCGTGCATTTTAAGAAAATTTGAAAGGTCTTCGACGGCTTTCTCCCTGTCCACCGACACCGCCAGCACCTCCAGCCCCTTCCCCTCGTAATGCTCTTTCAGATTTTGGAGGGATGGCAATTCCTCTATGCACGGCGCGCACCACGTCGCCCAAAGATTGAGCAAGACATAACTCCCCCTGAAATCATCCAGATTAAGCTCTTTACCTTCCGGCCCCGCAATCTTCAGCGGGGGCAACGGCGGCAATTCCGGGTACGGCTCCATAACATATGAAAATGAGCTGGCAGACTGCTCCGGAATGGTCCGAGACCGATCATTCCAAAACCACAACGCTGCCAGAACGGCAACTGCAACAGCAGTAAGTCCGGCAATAATCACAACATTCTGAAACTTTGTTTGCATTATTGTAACGCACCAAAACCCGTCATTGCGAGGAAGCCTGAAAGGCTGACGAAGCAATCCAGAATTTCTCCAAACTACTGGATTGCTTCGCTCCCGTTGGTCGCTCGCAATGACGAACACTGTATCGGATTCTCGCGGCAACTTAGTATAAAAGGTTTCTTTTTAAAGGCTATAGCTATAAATTCATAGGATAAGACAAAGAGCTATGAGACAAAGAGCTATGAGACAAAGAACGCTGATCCTTACCCTGTGTTTGTGTCTTGGTGCCTGCGGCATCAAGCCTGAAAACCTTGACGCACCGGAAGGGGCCAAGACAGATTTTCCCCATACCTACCCCGCCGAAAGCACCGATCCGCCCCCGCCTCTGAAGCCGACAACGATTGAAAACATAGAGCCACTGCCCCCCGGCAGCGGCCCCGTTGCAACCTACTAGGACTAAAACTAATTATTTAAATTGGACTATGTATAAAAAGGAAAGAATCTTACCACAGAGAACTCAGAGAATTGATTGAGGGCACAGAGAAAATACAAGAGAGTATTCATATAAAAACTCTGTGATCTCTGTGGTAAAAAATTTATTCAGAAATTAAGAGAGTAAAGAAAATACAATGACCGGATTTAACGAAAAAAATGGAATTCTGCACGCCGACGATGTGCCCCTGCCGCAAATAGCCAAAGCGGCGGGAACGCCCTGTTATGTGTATGCGGCCTCCGTCATCCGCCAGCAATATGAACGGCTGGCAGGTGCCATGGCCAGGGCGATGCCGCCGGGAAAGCAGCCCCTTTTATGCTACGCCTGTAAAGCCAACAGCAATATCGCCGTCCTTTCGCTCCTGCGTTCGCTGGGCTGCGGCCTTGAGATTGTCTCGGAAGGCGAGCTTGTGCGCGGCCTGAAAGCCGGGTTCGATGCCGGTAAGATCGTCTCGACGGGCGTTGGAAAACAAAAGCGGGAAATTGCCGCCTGCCTGAAAGCCGGGATTCATCAATTCAACGTCGAATCCATTCCCGAACTTGAAATGATCGCCGCCGTAGCCTCTGAAATCGGCAAAAATGCGAACGTCGTCTTCCGCCTCAACCCCGATGTTGTCGGCGGCGGCCACCACAAAATTTCAACCGGTCGCAAAAGCGACAAATTCGGCATGAGCGTTGAAGTCGTCCAGAAAGCCTTCGCCGCCGCCAAAACCATGAAGAACGTTAAAGCCCTCGGTCTGTCGATGCATATCGGCTCGCAGGTTTTTACGGTTGAGTCTTTCAGGGAAGCTTTTGAGAAAATCCCGGCGCTGGTTGAAGGCCTGCGCAAAGCTGGGCACACAGTGTCACGCCTTGATATCGGCGGCGGGTTTCCCATCGTTTACAGGGATGAAAAACTTCTCGATCTCGACGCCTACGCGCAATGGGTGCGTGACATTATTATGCCGCTTGATCTCGAAATCATCATGGAGCCGGGGCGCTATCTTGTCGGCGGCGCGGGGGTTTTGCTGACCGAAGTTCTCTACGTCAAGGAAACGCAGGACCGCGCATTTTTAATTGTCGATGCGGCGATGAACGATCTGATGCGCCCGGCCTTATATGACGCATGGCACGGTATTGAACCCGCCCAAAACCGGAGCGCCCCTGCGACAAAACAATACGATGTCGTCGGGCCTATTTGTGAAAGCAGCGATATTTTCGCCGCGCAGCGTCCCCTGCCCGCGATGAAACAGGGCGACCTCGCCGTTATCCGCACGGCGGGCGCTTACGGATTTTCGATGGCATCGAATTACAATTCGCGTCCCTTGCTGGCCGAGGTGATGGTAAACGGCAACACATTCGACATCATCCGCAAACGGCAAAGCTATGAGGACATCCTGCGCGGGGAGGAAATCCCCGGCTGGCTGAAAAAATGAGATGCCCCCTTTTTGCGTTCCCCGCGTAAGCGGGGATCTTTTGAAAACAAGCGGTTAAGACCCCCGCTTGCGCGGGGGATGCAGAGTTTTTATGCTCATCTTATTTTAGACTGGCTATAACAAGAGACATGATAGACCCGCTGGATTTTGAAAACCGCCACCTGATCGAAAAGCTGGAGCGCAAAAGAAAACTCGCTTTCCTTGTCCTTCTGCTGGAACAGGCCAGCCTGCGCCTGTGGCGCGTGTTTTTCTGGGCGCTTTTGTTCTGCGCCCTCTGGATGCTCCAGATCCCGTCTTTCTTCGGCGCGCCGGGTGCCGTAGCGGCACTGGCAACTTTTTTGGGCGGTTGCGTTTTTCTTTATCTGAAGGATGTTCGTTATTTTGAATGGCCCGGCCGCAAAATTGTCGACCGCCGCCTTGAGCAATCCAGCAACCTGCACCACCGCCCGATCACCGGATTGCAGGACAGCCTTTCAAATCCCGAAAAGGCGGAAACCCGCACCTTGTGGGAAAGCGGCAAAAGCCGGATGCTCGCAGCGCTTGGCCAGCTCAAATCCCCGCGCCCTGGGGCCTTCGCCGCGAAAAAAGACCCTTACGCCCTGCGCCTTGGCGTTATCATGCTTTTCATTATCGGGCTTATGATCTCCGGGCCGCGCTGGGATGAGCGCATCTGGAACGGGCTGACGCCGATCTCGCCTTCTTTTTCTTTCAAAAAAGCAGAAGGCATCAATCTCTGGATCACGCCGCCCGAATATACCGGGATCGCGCAGATCGTCCTCGAAGGTTCCGGTAATAAAAGTGAGCCTCTCAAAATCCCGGCAGGGTCGAAAATAAAAGTCCGTGTCGCGGGCGGGCTTGGCCGCCCCTCCCTGAAAGCCGGGGAAACCACGTTGCCGCTGGAGCGCCTCGGCGACGACAGCTACGGCCTTGAGATCGAGGCGCCCGAAGCCACGCGCCTTGCCATCCGGCAGATGTTCATCGTGCGCAGCGCGTGGAACTATACTCTCATCCCCGACTCCCCGCCTGCCATCGAATCCAAAGGCACGCCCGAAATCCTGCATAACGGGCAAATCAAGTTTCCTCTTGCCGTCACCGACGATTACGGCGTGAAGGATATCACCCTGTCCATGAAGCTCGACCCCTCCGTTACCGAAGCGCCGCTGGGCGAGCCGTTCAGCGAGACGCGTTCGGTTATCTCGCCGCCCGGCATTTCCTTTGAATTTCAGCCTATCTATGACTTAACACCTCATACATGGTCCGGCCTGCCCGTGATTATCGAACTCAGCATCACCGATCATATCGGCCAGCGCGCCGCCCTGCCGCCCATTAAAATCACGCTGCCGGAACGTGCATTCCATCACCCCGTCGCAAAGGCGCTGATCGAGGAAAGAAAAATTCTGGCGCGCCATCCGGTTGAATCATCACAGGACATGGCAAGGCGCGTTGAGGAATTTCTTTACCGCCCTTCGGCATTCCGCGACAACATCGTCGTGTTTCTGGCGATCCGCTCCGCCGCCTCGCGCCTTTTCTACACCCCCTCCGAAGAAACCGCCAAAGCCGTCATCAAGCTGCTATGGGATACGGCCCTGACCATCGAAGATGGAAATCTTTCTCTGGCCGCCCGCAATCTGCGCGAAGCCCAGAAGGCCCTTGAAAAGGCCCTCGACAACCCCGAAATATCCGATCAGGAAATATCGATGCTGATGAACGATCTGCGCTCTGCTATGGCGGAATACCTCACGGAACTGCAAAGAGAACTGCAAAAGCGCATGACGGAAGACGGCGGCCCGCAAATGATCCCGCCCGAAATGCTCTCCAGCCTTCTGGACCCGGAGGCTCTTTCAAGTTTCCTCGACCAGATGGAATCGCAAATGATGTCCGGCGATAAAAAAAGCGCCCGCGAAATGCTTGCCCAGCTCCAGCGCATGATGGATTCCATGGACCCGTCCATGGCAACGCCCCTGCCCGAAGATGTGCAGATGATGATGGAGGGCGTGAGCGAGTTGCAGGAACTCATCGACCGCCAGCAGGAACTTCTCGACCGGACCAAAGGCCAGATGGAAGTCACGGGAACGCTGCAAAAGAAAAAACAGGGCTACGGCGATACCCTCGACCCCAACATGTCGCTCTTTGAAAAATGGGGAATTGAAATGGGCGACGTGCCGCCGCCGCCCACAATGGACCCGAACAAAGCCCCCAAGGGAATCACCATCAACACGCAGGGCAACAAAACCGAACAGGAGGCGTTGCGCGTTATCCTCGGCAAACTGATGTTAGAGGCGGGCGAAGCGCTCGGCGAAATCCCGGAGAACATGGGGCTTGCCGAGCAGGAAATGCGCTTGTCCTCGGATGCGTTGGGTCAGAACGAACCCGGCCTGTCCATCCCGCATCAGGAAAAAGCCATCGAACATCTTAAAGAATCCTCGGAGCAACTCAGCCAGCAGCTCATGGCCCGCATCCAGCAAATGACAGGCCTGTCCCTTAATGGTGGGATGAAGCTGGATCCTCTGGGGCGTCCATATGGGGAGAATGGTGATCGTCCGGGGCCGTTTCCGGGCTCGCGTGTGAAGATTCCTGATGAGGCGCAGCGGAAGAATGTTGAACAGATTCTTCGGCTTCTTCGCCGCCGTTCGGGTGAGCTTGACCGCCCGGATCAGGAGCTTGACTACTACCGCCGCCTGCTGCGGCAGTTTTAGAATTAGCGCCTCCCAAAACAAATTTTACATTAACCTCCGTTGCACCGTCTTGTCCTGCCGCCGCGCTTTCATACGAAGCGTTGAAGGAAACGCTTTCCCCCGGTGCCAGCGTTTTTTGCGGCGGCTCGATCAACCAGTGATCAACAACCTCTTCCTCACCCTTGCGTAATGACGCCTTCATCGTTGGAATGGGCCGCTCCTCCGATGTCAGGTTCAATATATTACCTTCGATGGTAACCGCCTTGCCGTCCGAAGCGGCGGCGATCTTATCGAACACCAAACCTTCGGAGGCCAGCGCAGGCTCAATGCCAAAAAGTCCAAAAAGGAACTGGCTCGGCGGCCAAGCCTGAACGACCGGCTTGTGAAAGGCAAACAAAAGCCCGAAAGCAAGAACGAATATCGAAGCGGCCAGACCGTAACTGGCCAGCGCCTTGGAAGGTTTTTCCTCCGCTTCATCCGCCAAAGCCGGAACGGAAGATCCTTCGCGTATCGGCTTCACCGCCTCGGGAATATCCACGGGCTGGCGCTCGGCCTCTATTTCTTCCCGGTCCGGCAGTTCAAACCATATCTCGCTGCACCCCGAACATTTGACGTTGCGGCCATCCGGCGCCAACGCACGGGCCGGAAGCAGATAACGCGTTGTGCAATTCGGACAGGTCAGAATCATGGAATGCTTCTATTTCTCTTCGTATTCTAGTATTTTTAAATCCTGTCATAAAGGATAGCCATATGCTGAACGTAAAAACATCCCTCATTTTGGTAATTTTTGCCCTTTTCGCTGTAAGCGCGAATGCTCTGGCGCAGGAACAGGACACCGTCGAAACCTGCCCCTTAACCGAGCGCCACTGCATTATGACCATGATGCAAGGCACAGCGGGCAAAATCGACAATCCGGGCTGGCGGGATCAGACCTACCGCGAACTGGCCAAAACGCTGGCTTTCGACGGGCATACCGACGAAGCCATCGCGCTCATAGACAAGATTGATAATCCCGACACCAAGGCCATGGCGATTCGCGGCATCGGCATGACCGTGGCCGACAACAAGCTGACCCCGGAGGCCGCCGACGCCGTTTTTACCAAACTTCACGAATCGGCGAAGAAAATCACTCATGCGCCCTCCTTTGCCATAGCACTGACCTATATCGCCATGGGGCAAGCCTTTGCCGGAGATAACGAAGGCGCATGGGCCACCGCCGCCGGGATGGAAAACGAGGCGCTGCGGAACAAAGCCTATGGCGAAACGGCGGAAATTCAGGCCGAACGGAAAGATTTCGCCGCCGCCATGACCAGCATCGAAAAAATCGTCAACCCTTCCTACCGGGACAAAGCCTATGCCACAATTGCAAAAATCCTTGCGGATAATGGTATGCTGGAAGAATCCATAAAGGCTGGCATGGCGATCAAGGACAACAACTATATGAAATCTCAGGCGCTGCAATACCTGCTGGATGTGCAAAAGCCGCGTGAAATTGATAAAGAAAAACTTTAATAAACCGGAACAAACTTTTGATAAAATTTGAAAATGTAGGATTGCGTTATGGAATCGGCCCCGAAGTTCTGAGCGATATCAGTTTTGCGCTCGAGCCCGGCTCCTTCCATTTCCTGACCGGGCCGAGCGGCGCGGGCAAGACCTCGCTCATGAACCTTATTTATCTGGGCCGCCGCCCGACACGCGGGCTGGTCACCATGTTCGGCCAGAGCATCAACGACCTCGACCGCCGCAAGCTGACCCCCATCCGCCAGCGCATCGGCGTGGTGTTTCAGGATTTTCGGCTGATGAACCACCTCTCCACCTTCGACAATGTCGCCCTGCCGCTGCGCATTCTGGGCCGCCCGGAGACGGAGATTCAAAACAACGTCAATGAATTACTGGAATGGGTCGGCCTCGGCGGAAAAACGAACGTACTGCCCCCCACCATGTCCGGCGGCGAGCAGCAGCGCATCGCCATCGCCCGCGCCGTCATCGCCCGCCCGCGCCTCCTGCTGGCGGACGAGCCGACCGGGAACCTCGACGATGATATCGGCTTTCGCCTCATGAACCTCTTCGACCAGCTCAACCGCATGGGCACGACGATCGTCATCGCCACCCACAACCAGGCCGTCATAGACAAACTCGGCCACCCGCGTATGGTTCTTGAAGGCGGCCGCCTGAACATAGAATCCACCGCCCAAAAGAACTGGATCCAGAAAAAAATTCAGGGTGTTTTTTAGGGAAATTTACCATTATTAGACTTCAATTTGCTCTGCCTATCGCTTAGGCTTTTCCCTATGTTCGTTCAAAAAGACAGAAAGCTCGGCGTGGCCGACGGGAAACGCCAGTACGACCTGCCGCTGAACCGCGACGAGGGTTCGGGCTTTCTTATCCTTCTGATTGCGCTGATGACCTTTCTGGCCGTGCTGGCCTTAAGCGCCTCTTTCGTGCTGAGGACGATGGGCGATCGCTGGAGTTCCGGCCTTGAAAACAAACTGACCATCGAAGTCCCGGCGGAAAGTGCGAATGAAACCCATGACGGTATCGTCATCTCCAACGAAAACGTCAAAAGCCTTACGCAGGAAATTGCCGAGAAAATCCGCCATCACCCGGCCGTCAAAAGCGCTGATATTTTAAGCGACTCGGAAATTCAGGATCTTATCTCCCCCTGGCTGGGCGAGGATGTCAGCCTGATTGATGTTCCCATGCCCGGCCTGATCTCCGTGCAGCTTCAAGTTACGACCCCCGAAACACTGCACGCGCTCGAAAAGGCAGCCCGCGACATCAGCCCCACGGCACGCCTCGACACCCACGAAACATGGCTCAACGACCTTCTGCGCTTTACGGGGGCCATGCAGTTCGCCGCCCTTATCATCACGCTGATTATCGGCGCGACGACCTTCACCGCCGTTGCCGGGGCCATACGCTCGCGCATGGCCGTGCATAAGGATGAGGTTGAACTTCTGCACCTGATGGGCGCGAAGGACGATTACATCACAAGCCAGTTCCAGCGCCACGCCCTGACCCTTACCCTGCAGGGCTGCGTCGTCGGCGTATTGGGTGCCGGGATCGTCATGGTCCTGATCGGGCTGATATCGGGCGATACCGGCGGCGCGCTCATCCCTGATTTTAGACTGGGCATCGTGCATATGATCGCGCTGTTCCTCTTGCCCGTTGCCGCCTGCGGGATTTCGGCACTGACCGCAAGGCATACTGTTTTGCGCGTGCTGGCCGGAATGCCGTAGGGTCCAGACACATGACCGCGCTCATAAAATATATAAAAATGACGGTGCTTGTGCTGATTGCCTTCGTCTTCCTGTGGCTGGCCGGGTATCTTGCTTTTTCGGCCAATTCCCTGCTGGCCAAACCGCAGCGCCCCGATGAAATCACCGATGCCATTATTGTTCCCACGGGCGGCAACAACCGCGTGAAAACCGGGCTTGAACTGTTCGCGCAGGGCCGCGCGCGCCACCTGTTTATTTCCGGCGTCAACCCTCAAACCACAAAATGGGAAATCATGAAGATGTGGGAAGGCGACGTCGCGCTGCCGCCCTGCTGCATCACGCTCGGCCACGATGCCGAAACGACAACAGAAAATGCACAGGAAGCCCGGCAATGGATTAGCGAGAACGCTTATACCTCAATACGCCTTGTCACATCGGGATACCACATGAACCGCGCCATGCTTGAATTTTCCCATGCCTTGCCGGGCGTGGAGATCATCAAAAACCCCGTACCCTATAAAGATTACGGCCCACGCGATAAAAAATTCTGGGAAATTACCTTCAGCGAATACAACAAGTGGATTTTTCGTGGCATCATCCTGACCTTAACCCCACGCAAGGCTATTATCGTCGAAGACAAAACCAGCAACAGGAGCGGCGATGAGTAAACACATTCTGCGTTCCACGATCTTCAACATTACTTTCATGGCCGCAACCGCCGTTAGCTGCATCGCCTTTCTTCCGACCCTTTTACTGCCGCGCAAACATTATCTAAACACGGTCCGCGCCTATCTATCCATCGTGCGTTTTTTTGAACGTCACGTTATGGGCCTGACCTACGAAGTGCGCGGGCTTGAACATCTCCCCAAAGATGGCCCCTTCCTCGTTGCCGCCAAGCATCAATCACTTTTTGAAACCTTCAAGCTGCATTTCATTTTCGACGACCCGGCAATTATTTTGAAAAAAGAGCTTTTGTATCTTCCCGTCTGGGGGCTTTACCTGAAAAAATCGGATGTCATCGCCATCGACCGTTCGACGCCCGAACGCGCCCTGAAATCAATCGAAGAAGGCGCGTTGAGAATGAAAGAACAAGGGCGGCCCGTCGTCATCTTCCCGCAGGGAACCCGCGTGCGCCCGTACGAAACGCCGCAGGACAAACCCTATAAGGCTGGCATCGCCCGCATACAGGAAGCCACGGGCCTGCCCGTCATTCCTCTGGCGCTGAATAGCGGCTCCTTCTGGCCCAGGCGCGGCTGGCTGAAATCCCCCGGCACGGCGGTGTTTCAGTTTCTCGAACCCATCACCCCCGGCGCGATGGACCGCAAAACCCTGATGGAAACGCTCGAAAGAAAACTCGAATCCGCGTCAAACGATCTCGCCGCCGAAGCCGAAAGAGGAAAGTCCGCCGCATCGCAGCCTAAGAAAATCGGCCTGGCCGCGAAACTCTTCCTTCTTGCCACGGCCTTTATCCTCTATAGCGGCTGGTGGTTCATTGTCGCCGAGCGCGCCGGGTCGATTTACACCGCCTCCCTTCACGACCTTTCACCGGGGCACAACATTACGCCGCCCGAAATTTCCGGCTTTCCGGGGCCAATCCAGTTGCGTGTAGCCAGCGAATATATCCAAAGCGCCGAAGGCACGCTGCGCGTTGAAAACCTGCGGGCACAAAGCTGGCCTTTTCCCTTTCTCCCTGCACATTTAAGCGCCGACAAAATGGAGATCAAAGCCATTCAGTGGAGGGAGCCTCTGGCCTTTCATGATTTTTCCGCCGACCTCGTCATCGGCGGCAACACATTGACCATCCGGCAAAGCCGTCTGCTCCGTGATAATTTCGAGGGCGGCGCAACGGGCACCATCGATTTCAGCCAGCAACCCTATCCCAAATTTGACATCATTCTGACCATGAAAAACCATCTGGAGTTTTTGCAGTCATTAGGCGCACTTGAAATTATCGAGCCTCAATCGGCCATACTGATGGGCTTTGCCTTGAGCGCCTTCGCGGTTGATGGAATTGTTACTGTGCCTGTCACACAGAAAAACCGGACCCTCTTTGCAGGGCCGCTGCCTATTGCCGCTCTGCCTGATCCTCGGCAGACAACATTGGCGCCGCGGCGTATTCGGCCTGACCAAGCTCAATGATCTGCTTTCTTATAGACCGCGTCCGGCTGAAGACTTCATAAAGATAATTCCCGTCGCCGCGCCGGATCGCCTTTTGCATGGCGGTGAGGTCCTCGGTGAAGCGCTGCAATATCTCCAGAACCGCCACGCGGTTATGCAGAAAAACATCGCGCCACATCGTGGGGTCCGATGCCGCGATGCGCGTAAAATCGCGAAAGCCGCTGGCCGAAAATTTCAAAACTTCCGATTTTACATCGTCTTCCAGATCCGTCGCCGTGCCGACGATGGTGTACGCAATCAGGTGCGGCAAGTGCGACGTGATCCCCAAAACCAGATCGTGATGCTGCGGGTCCATAATCTCGATGGTTGATCCCAACCCCTGCCACAGCGCCGTGATTTTCTCCACCGCCTTGATGCTGCTGTCGGGTAGCGGCGTGATAATCGCCCAGCGCCCGTGGAACAGTTCGGCAAACCCGGCCTCCGGCCCGGAAAACTCGGTTCCGGCAATCGGGTGCGCGGGGATCAGATGAACCGAAGACGGCAAGGAAGGCCTGAGCGCATCGACAACCGACTGCTTCACCGACCCCACATCCGTGACGATCGCACCCGGCATCAGATACGGCCCGATCGAACGGCCGACATCCTCGACCGCGCCGACCGGAACGGCGATCACCACAAGATCGGCATCCTGCACGGCCTCCTTGAGGCTCGTCGTCGCCTCGTCGGCGATCCCCAGCTCCAAAACCTTGTCGCAAACGGCCTGATCCTTGTCGGCGGCAACCAGATACTCCGCCAGCCCTTGCTGCAAAATTCCCCTCGCCATCGACGAGCCGATCAACCCAAGACCGATAATCGTTACTTTCTTAAACATGCGCGTTTTTCTTGCTGTCTTTTGTTTTCGGAGCGCTCTGGCTCTCCTGTTGAATGACGACTGACTTAAACACCGGCAGCGCCGGATAACCGCCCAGCGCCACGGCGCGCAGGCATAAATCGCCGAACTTCGCCTTGATCTCCTCCAGCCGCGCATCGTCCTCTGCTACAAAATCGGAAACCTCCGCCAGATGCAGGCTAGGTACGCCCTGCTTGGCCCCGCTTTGCGTGTTCAGCCCCAAAGTCTCAAGGCCGATCCCCTTCAGGACATCCGATATCCGCCCCCGGCTGACGGACGGGTCCAGTTCGAGCGCGATGAAACTGCGGTCGTCACCCGATGAATTGAAGTCGACCTTTGAAACCACCAGCGCCCGCCCGCGCGCGCTGGCGTTTTCATCCTCGCCCCTCCCGTAAGGCAAAGCGCAGACAACCCGCATCTGCCCGCCTTCTGTATTGAGCATCACCGGCCACCAGTGCTTTTCATCCGTATCGTCCGGCCAGGGCAACACCGCAAAAGACACGCTGCCGTCGCGCACGGCGGCAATCGCCGCCTGCGGGCTGGAGATTTTCTTCATCGGCAGAACGCTGCCGAAATAATCCCGTGCCATGTCCCAGCAACGGTAATCCTCACCCATCACCGTTACCGCGACATTCAGCCCCGTCTGCAGCAACGACACCGCCCCCACCAACTCGCGCCAGATGCTGATCACGGCGGCTTCGGGCAACGGCCCCTTGTGCCGCGAGAGCAAGCGGCGGATCATCCTGGCTTCCCTTGCGGGCTGGACAACCTGCATGTTGTTCTTTTTCTTTTCAGCCGCCACCCCGGCCACGAGCGAAGCCCGCTCCATGAGCAAATCATGGACCGCATCGTCGATCGCGTCGATCTTTTTACGTATTTCTTCAAGCTGTTTCGACATGTCTTCCCTGTGGCGTCTATGGCGCCGTTTAAGTATAAAGTCGTTATTACAGGGTTATCCGCCCGAAATCAAAGGAGAAAAAGCGTGCCTTTAGTCGCCTATAAGGATTTACCCACGTTCCAGCGCCTCCGGCAGGAGGGGCGCACGGTCCTGCCGCCCGAGCGCGCCTCGCATCAGGATATCCGCGAGCTTCACATCGGGCTTCTGAACATGATGCCGGACAACGCCCTCCAGGCAACCGAACGCCAGTTTTTCCGCCTGGTCGGCGAAAGCAACCAGATCGCGCAGTTTTACATGCACCCCTTCACCCTGCCCGAACTCTCTCGCGGCGCAGAAGCCAAAACCTATATCAGCAAACATTACGAAACCTTTGACCAGATCAGGGAACAGGGCCTCGACGCGCTAATCGTCAGCGGCGCCAATGTCTCCCGCCCCGATCTCGATCAGGAGCCTTTCTGGGAGCCCCTGCAAAACGTCATGAACTGGGCGTGGGAAAATGTGACTTCGACGATCTGCTCCTGCCTTGCCACCCATGCCGTGATGCAGTTCCGCTACGGACAAAAACGCACGCCGCGCAAGGAAGGAAAATTATGGGGCGTCTACGAACATCGCGTCGTCGATCGCGCCCATCCGCTGGCCCAGCACACAAACACCCTGTTTTTTGCGCCGCATTCGCGCTTCAACGATATTTCGGAGGCGCAATTCAACGCCGCCGGAATGAAAATCCTCGTTAAAAGTGAAAAGGCAGGCGTCCACATGGCCGTCAGCCCCGACGGTTTCCGCCTCGTGTGCTTTCAGGGGCATCCCGAATACGACACGATCAGCCTCCTGAAGGAATACAAGCGCGAGGTAACGCGCTTTATGAATGGCGAGCGCGGCGATTACCCGCCTGTGCCGGAAAACTTCTTTAATGAATCCGCTTTGGAAATTCTCAAAAATTGCGAAAAACAAATACGCGGAGGCAGCAAAACCCCTGATTTCCCGGAAGAAAAAATCATCGAAACGCTGGACAACACCTGGCGCGACAGCGCCCGATCCACCATCGCCAACTGGGCCGGACACGTCTACCAGACCACCCACATGGACCGCAAAAAACCCTTCATGGACGGCATCGACCCGGACGACCCGCTTGGGATCAGGAAAAATAAAGTTTAAAGGAAATACTCTCCTCTCATCATCATTACGAAGCCCGCAGGGCTGAAGCAACCAAGTATTTTTACGCAGAGTTACAAAGACACAGAGAAATTACAAACAATTGAACCACAGCGCACACAGCGATCACGGCGGTTGCAAGAGTATAGCTGCCAAAATTACTTGAACACTTTCCCTTTTTGTCATCCCGACCAAGCGCTTTGGCGCGAGCGGAGGGATCTGGCCATGTCGGCCAGATCCTTCAACTTTGCCACGCCAGAGGCGTGGCTTCCCCCTTCGCCCTGCGGGCTTCGGCGGACAAAGTCGCTCAGGATGGCAACGGAGGGAATGTACAAATAATTACGGGCTTGGCTATAAAATAAGAGAAAAACGCTGTGGCCGCTGTGTGCGCTGTGGTTCAAAAACCTGGCGTGCTTTGTATTAAAAAATAGAAAATAATAAATCGTAGAAACCTTACCCCACCGGCTTCGGCACAAGAACGCTCCGCCCCCGCACATGCACGCGAGAGCCGGAGCCACGGTCAGCATGGGCATAAAGCTGCTTGCTGGCCTCGACCATATGCACCCCGGCGCCGAAAGGAAGATAGGATTTCCCAAGGCTCTCAAACACACCGGCGGATTTTAGAACAGGGGAAAAACGGATCGGCGGCATGAACAGCGCCTCCTCCGTGCGTTCATGGATGAAACGGTTGTCGCGCAGGTAATGGCAGATTTGCCCCGCCGTGTAGGGCGTGCCGTGGCCGAGCGGCGACCAGTCCGCATGCGCCCAGAACCCTGTGCGGTTCGGTACGATCGCCAGCAATCTTCCGTTGGATTTCAGGACGCGCCATATCTCGCTTAAAGCTGGCTGCATAAGCTCGGAAAATTCCAGATGGTGAATCATCAAAACCCTGTCGACCGATGCGGTTTCAATCGGCAGTTCCGACTCCTCGGCCAGACAAACAAGATTCTTTTCATCCGGCGTTGCCTGCGGCCAGTGATGCGCCTCTCGTGCGGCTGGCATGACGGCAAACACGCGCTCTGATTCTTCCATGAACATGCGCAGGTAAGGCGTGGCATAGCCGCACCCCATTACGCGCAGGCCGCGAAGATCGGGCCAGAATTCGCGAATGCGCTCCTGCATCACGCGCCGGACGATGCGTCCAGCCTTGCCGTTGTAAAATGCCTTCAGATCATATGCGGAACGGTACATACCCGGATACTATAGCAAATTTCAAAATTACTGATAAATCAAAATCCCCTTTTACAGGAAGGCACAAAGACACCAAGAAAATAAAGACTTATTCCTTCTTTGTGCCTTTGCGTCTTCCTGTAAAAAATGAACACACAACAGGGATTAAATCAAATCCCTCAACTGCGAAACCAGCGGAACATCCGCCGCCGGCATCGGGTAATCGCCCATATCCTGCGGCCTGACCCATTTAATGGCCTTGTGCTCTTTGGCCTGCACCTCGCCGCGCCACGTCCGGCAGGCAAAAAGCGGCATCAGAAGATGAAAATCCTCGTAACTGTGCGAGGCAAAGGCAATCGGGCTGTAACAGCTTTCACGAGTTTCAATTCCCAATTCTTCATGAATTTCCCTGACCAACGCAAACTCGGGCGTTTCGCCTTCCTTGACTTTGCCGCCGGGAAATTCCCACAGCCCCGCCATTTCCTTGCCCTCCGGCCTTTGGGCGAGCAGCACACGCCCATCCTTGTCAATCAGCGCGGCGGCCACGACCAAAAGCACCGGAAGGCCCGGCGGCGTTTCACGGCGCGGATGCTCCAGCGCCTCCTCGCATCCCATCGGCCCGCATATTTTTCCCTGACTCATACACCTTGCTCCATGAAAAAAGCCGCGAAACAAAGTCCGCGGCTTTTTCCTAAAGTTTGTTTCCCTTACTGCGCGGCGGGCTTGTTGTCGCCGCCTGCGGAAGGCTCGATCGCATCGCCGTTGATGTCAAAGCGCTCGATCTTGGCTTCCTTGCGCCATTCTTCCAGAACTTCGCCCAGAACAACGCGGCGCAGTTCGTTCTCAAGGAACGGCTTGGCGGTTTCAAAGTCTGCGGGTGGACGCTTGCGCTGCTCCTCGACCTTGATAACGTGATAGCCGAACTGGGTCTTGGTCGGCGCCTTGCTGTATTCGCCAACCTTCACGGCGAAGGCACCTTCAAGGAATTCAGGAACAAGGTTGTCTTTCTGGGAAAAATAGCCCAGATCCCCGCCATTGGCGGCCGTGTTGTCGGTTGAAAACTCCTTGGCCAGATCTTCAAACTTCCCGCCGGCATCCAGCTTGGCGATGACTTCCTTGGCCTTGGCTTCGTCCGCGACAAGAATGTGACGCGCCTTGATTTCCTCGATGTCGGGGAAGTTCTTGACGTAGTCATCGTAGGCCGACTTGATGCGGTCTTCGCCGATCCTTTTGGAAACCTCTTTGTTGATGTAGGCGCCGCGAACGATCTGTTCTTTCGCAGCTTCAATCTGCTTTTGCACTTCCGGATCGCTGTCCAGATTGACGCCCTTGGTCTTTTCTTCAACGATCTTTGCCGTAATTACCTGATCCTGCGCCAGCGCGAAAATCTGCTGTACAGGCTGCTGACGAACATTCGGCGGCAGATTTTGTATAAAATTGAAAACATCGACGCGCGTAATCTCTGCGCCGTTCAGCTTGGCCACGACCGGGTTACCCGGCTTGATGTCCAGAGGCGGTGTTTGCGCCTGTCCTTCCTCACCGGCTGCCGTTTGCGTTTCGGCGGCCTGCGCCTCGCCAGAGATCTCAGCGGCGGCAGTTTGCTCGGTGCTGGCGACATTTTCATTCTGCGCGCCGAGCTTGCCTTTCAGCATCCCCGACTGATTGGAGAGGTAAACAAGCCCGCCGACGGCGGCAATAACAAGAACGACCAGAACGCCAACAACGGCGTTACCGGACTCATTACGAAAAGCATTTTGCTTTGATGTGGACATGTGAATTCCCTATTGAAAATATGTAAACAAATGCACTAGATGCAACGCGCTGAGCCTATCCAAAGCAAAAGGGGTTTTCAACAGCTATTATTTTCTGCTTCTCAAGTTGGCGCAAGGACACGTTGACGCGGAGGCTGGGGGGGCTTATATCAGAACGGCTTGAAATGTAAGTATAAGAAAGACAGTCGCAGTGCTTAACCTTGCAATGAAAATATTCGGCTCCTCCAACGACCGCGCGGTCAAGGCGATCGGGCGTCACGTTGCCCCGATTAACGCGCTGGAGCCTAAATACCAGTCCATGAACAATGACGAGCTGCGCGCTCAGACGGCCCAGTTTCGCCAGCGCCTTGAGAACGGCGAGCCACTCGACAATATGATGCACGAGGCTTTCGCCGTCGTCCGCGAAGCCGCCAAAAGAACTTTGGGCCAGCGCCACTACGACGAACAGCTTATGGGCGGCGTGGTCCTGCACGAAGGCAAAATCGCCGAGATGAAAACCGGCGAAGGTAAAACCCTCGTCGCCACCCTGCCCGTTTACCTCAACGCCCTGACCGGCAAAGGCGTGCATGTCGTAACCGTCAACGAATACCTCGCCGAGCGCGACGCTGAATGGATGGGGCAGGTTTACGGCTTCCTTGGCATGACGACGGGTTGCGTGTCGGGAAAAATCAGGCCGCCGAACCGCAAGCCGTGCTACGCCGCCGACATCACCTACG
>DIHF01000036.1:452-39911 GCA_002420015.1 Micavibrio sp. UBA5703 | reverse complement strand
TTCGATTACCTGCGCGACAACATGCGCTTCAATCTCGAATACATGGTCCAACGCCCGTTCAACTTCGCCATCGTCGACGAAGTCGACTCGATCCTGATCGACGAAGCCAGAACGCCGCTGGTCATCTCCGGCCCCGCCGAAAGCTCGGTCGATCTGTATTCCAAGGTCGATAAACTTATAATTCCAAAACTCAATAGCGACGACTTCGAGATTGATGAAAAGCACAGAACCATCATCCTGACCGAAGACGGGATGCACAATATCGAAGACCGCCTGAGAGAATCCGGCCTTCTCAAAGAAGGCGGCATGTACGACGTGCAGAACATCAACCTCGTCCACCACGTCAATCAGGCTTTGCGCGCCAACAAGCTTTTTCACCGCGACACGGACTATATCGTCAAGGACAACAAAGTGATCCTGATCGACGAATTCACGGGCCGCATGATGGAGGGCCGCCGCCTGTCGGAAGGCCTGCATCAGGCGCTCGAAGCCAAGGAAAACGTCGAGATACAAAACGAAAACCAGACACTGGCTTCCATCACCTTCCAGAATTATTTCCGCCTGTACCCCAAGCTGGCCGGGATGACGGGAACGGCACTGACCGAAGCCTCGGAATTTTCGGAGATTTACAATCTCGGTGTCGTCGCTCTCCCCACACACGTTCCGGTCCAACGCCGCGACTACGAAGACCAGATCTTCAAATCCCTGCGCGAGAAAGACGAAGCTGTTATCGAACTGATTAAAGAATGTCATGAGCGCAAGCAACCCGTCCTCGTCGGCACGGTATCCATCGAAAAATCGGAAAAGCTGGCGGAGCAGCTTAAAAAGAAAAAAGTCCCTCACAACGTCCTGAACGCCCGCTATCACGAGCAGGAAGCCTATATCGTAGCTCAGGCCGGAAGGCCGGGTGCCGTCACCATCGCCACAAACATGGCCGGACGCGGTACGGACATCCAGCTAGGCGGCAACGCCGAAATGCGAATCCGTCAGGAAGTCGACGAAAGCTGGCCCGAAGATAGAAAGAAAAAAGAGATTGAAAAAATCCGCGCCGAAATCGCCCGCGACAAGGAAATCGTCAAGGAATCGGGCGGGCTTTACATCATCGGCACCGAGCGCCATGAATCGCGCCGCATCGACAACCAGCTTCGCGGCCGCTCAGGCCGTCAGGGCGACCCCGGCGCGTCCATCTTCTTTCTCTCGGTTGAAGACGACCTGATGCGGATATTCGCGGGCGACAAGCTTGAAAGCCTTCTTGCCAACAGCAAGATCGGCCTCAAAGAAGGCGAGGCGCTCGAACACCCGCTCATAAGCAAAATGTTGGAGCGGGCACAGGCCAAAGTTGAATCCATGCATTTCGACGTCCGCAAAAATCTCCTGAAATTCGACAACGTCATGAACGACCAGCGCAAAGTCATTTACGAGCAGCGCCTCGAAATCATGAAGGCCGAAACCATCGAAGACATGATCCGCGACATGCGCCACGGCATCATCGAAGACATCGTGGGCATTTCCATTCCGCCGCAGGCCTACGCGGAAAAATGGAACACCGAGGCGCTACGGAACGAATCCATGCGGCTGCTTGCCCTTGATCTTCCCATCGACGAATGGGCCAAGGAAGAAGGCATCGCAGACACGGAGATCATCGAAAGAATCAAAGACATCGCGGACAAAAGAATGGCTAAAAAAGCCACGGATACCGGAATTGAACTCTGGCGGCGTGTCGAAAAAGGCGTGCTGCTGCAAACGCTCGACCAGTACTGGAAAGAGCACCTCCTTAATCTCGATCACCTGCGCCAGGGCATTAACCTCCGTGCCTTCGGCCAGCGCGACCCGCTGAACGAATACAAGACCGAAGCCTTCGCCGCTTTCGAAGCCATGCTCGACATGCTGCGCGAAAGTGTCACCCAGTCGCTCAGCTATGTCGAAGTGAACGTAGCCGGCGACCGCGTCGATCTTTTGATGCCCGGCATGCAGCCGCCGCCCGAAGCCCGCGAAACAAGGCAGGACCCCGCGACCCTCGGATCGGGCAGCATCCGCAATATGCGTGAAAGAGAACAAGCGCAACCAGCGCAGGAAAACCGCCCCTTTGACGCGCAAGACCCCGATACATGGGGCAAAACGCCACGCAACTCTCCCTGCCCTTGCGGCTCCGGCAAGAAGTTCAAACAATGCCACGGTAAAATCGGGGAGTAGGACAACAGGGGACACATACCGTGTATGTGTCCCGGTTTAGCATTTCTACCAAACCGTGCTATCCTCATACTCATGAGCTTTTCCGAAAAGCAATTCACAAGCATAAATTCGCAAGGGCTGCACCGCATCGTCTATAACGACTGGGGGCCGCGGGACGGCTTTCCTGTGATATGCGTGCACGGGCTGACGGGCAACGGCCACGATTTCGATTTTCTTGCCGAGGAACTGATCCGCGATGGCTACCGCATCATCGCCGTCGATCTGCCGGGGCGCGGCCGCAGCGACTTTCTCCCCTCCCCGCATGATTATAATTACAAGCAATACTTCCACGACATCATGGGGCTGCTCGCGCATCTTGGCGTTGGTGGCCCGGCCAGCGTCGACTGGATCGGCATTTCGCTGGGCGGCCTGCTCGGCATTTATCTGGCGGGCCTCAAAGACACACCCATCCGGCGCATGGTTATCAACGATGTCGGGCCGGAAGTCCCGAAAAAGGCGCTCGATTTTATCCATCAGGTCATATCGCAATCGTACACTTTCGATACCGTGCACGCCCTTGAAAAACGCATGCGCGCCACGCGCGGCCTGACCTGGGGCCCTGTGACCGACGACCAGTGGCGTCATATGGCCGAGCATAATGCGCGGGCGCTGGATGGCGGCCAGATCACCTACGCCTACGATCCCGAAATCGCCGTGGTGTTCGAAAGCCAGCCCATAGGCGACGTGGACCTGTGGCCCTTCTGGGACAGCATCGCCTGCCCGCTATTGGTGCTGCAGGGCAAGCAATCCGTGATTTTAACGGGCGACATCCTGAAGAAAATGGACGAGCGCGGCCCGTCCTTCGACCTGCACGTCTTCAAAGGCTGCGGCCACGTGCCGTCCCTCATGGCGCCTGATCAGATTGATGTTGTGAGGAAGTGGCTCGATAATAAATCCTGATTTGGCCTAGAACGGATACAGGTACCAATGACTGACATAATTTTCTAACGACATTTTGTCACCGTTGTTTTTATGTCCCTTACGGATAAGGCTGACCTGCACACCTTTTTTGGACTCAACCAGCGAAGGCAATTCGTAAACGACATCCCGCACCGTTCCGAAAAATGACCTCGTCTTCCCGCCCATATTGATGGAAACAACATGGCGCCCCGTACGAGGCATCCTGTCTTGTACGTATTCTTCAGGAGTAAGTATTTCCTTCTGGTGCAGGCCCGTGATGCTGCCGACCTTGTCGGCGAACAACATCCGCAAGACGCCCTTTTCAATTTTTAGTCTGGCCTCGCCCATATCTGTACCTTCACAACCTTAATTCAAAAACCTCAAACGCCACCGTTACGCATCGCAGCCCACTGTAAGCAGTTTGTTGTTCAGCTTATGGTTCAGATCACCTAATTCTTCAATAAACTGACGGCGCAGATCTTGTTCGCCTGCCTCAACAAACGCGCAGTCATCGGAAATACTGGTGAACATGTACGATAAACTCATAACTCGATGCACAGGAAAACCTTTCTGCCCCAAAGTATTTTGCGCAACCTTAAGATCAGCAGCATTCATAAAAATATCTGCAATTTCATCGGGGGCGAACGTCTTGGTGTTCATAGCGTAACTCCGTTTTTATTTATATATACATAAATCACGGCCACAATAATCCGTAAAATAACTTATGTCAACTCATTGTTTCAACAGCCCTCTTGTCTAGTACTTGGCTCTCTTTGTGCTAAAACCCTCTCATGGTCAATAACAAAACAGACATTCTGATCTACGGCGCCGGCATAGCCGGGTTGTGGCTGTTTCATACCTTAAAGCGTTCCGGCTACGACGTTCTTTTACTTGAGAAAAATTTCATCGGCGGCGGGCAGAGCATCGCCAGCCAGGGCATCATACATTCCGGCCTGAAATATACGCTGGCGGGAAAAGTCAGCCCCCTCGCCCGCGCCATCGGTGCAATGCCGGACCGCTGGCGCGAGGCGTTAAACGGCTCCGGCCCGGTCGATCTTTCCCCGGCGAAAAATAAAGTTTTCTCTCAAAATCTTCTGATCCCGTCCGGCCCGCTGGGCGGGCTTGTCGAAACGCTCGGCAAAACGGCGCTGGGCAGCACAAAAAAAATCCCGGCCGCGCAATGGCCTTCCGGCGTCACTTCTTCCGGCTTTGACGGCACACTCATGGAAATGGGCGAGCCTGTCCTCGATATTCCCGCAGTAATCTGCGCCCTTGCCAAACCTTACAAAAATTCAATTCGTAAAAACAACAACGCAACCATAGAAGCAAAACTGACCATCTACACCGCCGCTGCAGGCAACGAACCCGCCGCAAAACAAAACGGCCACGCCGCCGGGCTTGAAACCCAAAAACGCCCCCTGCTGATGGGCCTGATGAAGAACGCGCCCTTTGTTCTTCACGCACATTTTGTCGGCCCTTCCGAAAAACCCGTGGCCACCATTACCACCCACAAAACCAAAGACGGCGCGCTCATATGGTATGTCGGCGGCGCGGTGGCCGAGCGTGCCAAAGACTCCGATCCTTCCGAAGTCTACACCGCAATCCGCAAGGCCTTTGCCAAATACATGCCCTCCCTCGACCTCTCGGCCATTCAATGGGCATCGTTCCCCATCGACCGCATCGAGGGAAAATCGAAAACCGGCGGCTGGCTGCCCGATACGCCGACCATTCACGAGGCCGGAAATGCGCTGTACTGCTGGCCCACGAAGCTAACCTTCGCGCCGCTTCTGGCCAATATGGTCATGAAAAAAATTGAAAATGCGGGCATAAAGCCTTCCTCACAGCAAACAACGGACTGGTCATTCTTACCCGAAGCGGATTATGCTACGGCCCCATGGGACAGCGTAAAATGGACAAAAGACAACTCGGGCAAACAGGGATAACCGTCTCACGGCTGGGCCTCGGCACCGTGAAATTCGGCCGCAACGAAGACGTTAAGTATCCGCACGGTTTTGAAATCCCCGACGAAAACGCACTGGCGGATTTGCTGGCGCTGGCCGCCGATCTCGGCATTAATCTTCTGGACACCGCGCCATCTTACGGAACGAGCGAAGAACGCCTCGGAAGACTTCTGAAGGGCCAACGCGAAAACTGGGTCATCGTCGGCAAGGCCGGCGAAGAATTTATCGACGGAAAATCAGAATTCAATTTTACACCCGGCCACTTTGAAAAATCTCTCGAACGCAGCCTCAAGCGCCTGCAAACGGATTACCTCGACGTTCTTCTGATCCATTCAAGCGGCAACGACATGGAAATCCTCGGCAATCACGGCCTGATCGAAAAACTCCACGACTTCAAACGCCGGGGCCTCGTCCGCGCTGTCGGCGCCTCAACCAAAACACCCGAAGGCGGCATCATGGCGCTCGAACTTCTCGATGTCGTCATGGTCGCCTACAATCCTGAATACACCGATGAAAAATCCGTTCTCGATTACGCCACAACAAATAATAAAGGCGCGCTCGTTAAAAAAGCGCTGGCCAGCGGCCATGCGGGCGACATCGGCAAATCCCTGCAATTCGCCCTCTCGCATCCCGGCGCGACCGCCGTCATCACCGGCACAATCAACCCCGTCCACCTGCGCGAAAACTGCCGCCTTGCCGCCACTTAAGAGGCAAGAACCAAAAGATTTTCGTCATCCCCGCGGCCCGGCGAACCCCGGCCTTGAGCCGGGGGAAGACGGGCTTAAACGGCGGGGATCCATATGTGCGCGGCATAGCCGCGCTCTTTTTCTGGACCCCCGTCGTTGATGTTCGCAAAAACCTCCGGTTTTCGCTCACCACGGGGGTGACGATGGATGAAATTAGGTTTTGCCCCTAAGAAACCTTCTTTTCCTTCTCCGGCGGCGTCACGCGAATTTGTGTGATCTGATTGCGGTGACGTTTGATGATATCAAAGCGAAAATCATAGAACGTAAAAACCTGCCCGATTTCCGGTATAGCCTGCGCCTCATGGATCACAAGCCCCGCAATCGTCGAATAATTCTCATCCGGCAAACCCCAGCCGTATTCCCGGTCGAGATCGCGGATCGTCACATCCCCGTTGATGATATAAGCCCCGTCCTTCATCTTGCGAACGCCCGCCACGGTCTCGTCATGCTCGTCGTCGATTTCGCCGACGATCTCCTCAAGAATATCCTCCAGCGTGACGATACCCATGAACGTGCCGTATTCGTCGACGACAATGGCGAAATGCTCCTTGCGCTCGCGGAAAGCCTGTAGCTGTTCATTCAATGTCGTTGAATCGGGAATGAACCACGGCTCAAGGCATATGTCGTTGATCCTGATTTTCGAATAATCACCCTGATGATCGCGCAATTCCTGCAACAATATCTTCGAATGAAGTATGCCTATAATATTGTCCTGATCTCCCTGCCAGATCGGAAGCCGCGTATGTGCGCTCTGAAGAACCTCATCGACGATTTTCTCCACTTTAAGATCCGCATCGACCATCGTGACGTTCTTGCGGTGGGTCATGATCTCCGAAACATCCACCTCGAACAGGTCGAGAATGGAGCGCAACATCACGCGCTGCTGCTGGACCTTGCGGCCCTTGCCGGAATGCATATCGATGGCGCCGCGCAAAAGCTCCAGATGCGATCCCGTGCTGACCTTGGAAATATCCACGCCGAACACCCTTAAAATTCCGCGCACGATCCACGTCACCATCTCGGTTATCGGCGAAAGGAACAGGATAATTAGCCTGACCAGCGGCGCCACGCGAAGCGCAAGCCTGTCCGCATTATGCAGCGCATAAGTCTTGGGCAAGACCTCGGAGAAAATCAAAACCACCGCCGTCATGACAAACGTCGCGTACACAACGCCGCTTTCGCCGAACAACCTGATAAACATGCTCGTCGCCACAGCCGAGGCCATGATGTTGACGAAGTTGTTGCCCAGCAAAAGCGCGCCGATCATCCGGTCTTTTCTTTCGCGGATTTTATTGACCAGCTTTGCGCGTTTGTTTCCTTCTTTTTCCTGCGCATGAAGCCGCGCGCGCGAAAGCGCCGTCATGGCCGTCTCGGAACCCGAGAAAAAAGCGGAAAAGACAAGCAGAACGAATATTGTTACGAGTGGGACGAGAATGCCGACTTCCATAGCCCTTTAATGCCTCTTCCTTTTCCTTGTGTATTAAAACCCTCGCTGGCGGTTTTCGGACGGCCCAGCGCATCTTTCAGAACCTCGCGCACGGCTTCCTCGGGAACGTCATGCGCGATGAAGGCATCGCCGATCTCGGTGGCCAGAATGAATGTCATTTTATCGCCGACCGATTTTTTGTCCTTCTTCATGATGGCGATCAAATCGTCGACGCTTGTTTTCAGGGACGGCTCGATAACCGAAACGCTTGTCGGCAAGCCAACCTTCTTGAAATGCTGCTCGACCCTCTCCATGTCTTCCCGGCGGCAATGACCAAGCCGCACCGAAAGGTCGAACGCCATCATCATCCCGATCGCCACAGCTTCGCCGTGCAGCAACCGCCCGTCATATTTCGCGGCGGCCTCCAGCGCATGGCCGAACGTATGCCCCAAATTGAGAAGCGCACGGCGGCCGGATTCCCTTTCATCGCTCTGGACGATTTCGGCCTTGGCCCTGACGCTTTTTTCGATCGCGTAGGCAACCGCCTCCGGCGCAAGATTGCAAACATCTGCGCCGTTATCCTCCAGCCACTCGAAAAATCCGATATCGTTGATAAGGCCGTATTTGACCACCTCCGCATACCCGGCCAGCAATTCACGTCGCGGCAGCGTCCTCAGCGTGTCGATATCGGCCACCACCGATATCGGCTGGTAGAACGCCCCGATCAGATTTTTTCCCTGCGGCGCGTTGATCCCCGTCTTGCCGCCGACCGAGCTGTCGACCTGCGCCAGCAGCGTTGTCGGAATTTGCACGAAGGAAACCCCGCGCATGACAACCGAGGCGGCAAAGCCTGCCAGATCGCCGATCACGCCGCCGCCCACCGCCATAACGATGGAATTACGATGGACATTATGATCCAGCATCCATTCGCAAACATCCTCAAGACGCTTGAACGATTTTGTCTTCTCGCCATCCGGC
Source organism: Micavibrio sp. UBA5703 (assembly GCA_002420015.1). GTDB lineage: Bacteria > Pseudomonadota > Alphaproteobacteria > Micavibrionales > Micavibrionaceae > UBA5701. The sequence continues at coordinate 31,668 of DIHF01000036.1, read as the reverse complement.
AGCACCATCATCTCGCAGTCCTGCGCGCCCGCTTCGATCACGATATTGCGCACCGCCTCGGCATAGCTCTTTACATTGACATCGGTCACGATGAAAATGCGCCGCCCTTTTATGTCTACGGGAACAAAATCCGACAGGCGAAACAGCAGCCCCGCGCCGACATATATATCGTAGCTGCGCTTGCCCAGATCGATTGTGACGATTTTCGTTTCCATCAGCCTTGCTTGCCCCTTCCGGACAAAAAGTCGTGCAATGCACCTATCATAGAATCGACAAGTTGCGCAACCGGAGCGCCACCATCGATCACGATATCCGCCTTTTCATAGAGCGGTTTTCGCCGCGCCAGCAAATCCTCCAGTATCTTTCGCGGATCTCCCCCCTCCAAAAGCGGCCTGCCACCCTTGCCCGCCACACGCTCCAGCAAAACGTCGATATCGGTGTCGAGCCAGATGGAAATTCCTTTGCGGATAATGGCCTGCGCCGTTTCCGTATTCATGAGAGCGCCGCCCCCCGTCGCCAGCACAAGCGGTTCGCCGTCCAAAATCGCCGCGATCGTCTTTTTTTCCACTTCACGGAATTTGGCCTCACCGTCGCGCTTGAAAATTTCCTGAACGGTACAGCCTGCCGCCGCCTCTATCTCTTTGTCAGAATCTATGAACCGCAAACCCAGCGCCTCCGCCAGATGCCTTCCCGCATGGCTTTTGCCGCAACCCATCATGCCGACCAATACGACAGGCTTACGCAGGTTGTTTTTTACATCTTTTGGCGTTGAAATCATAACTCGCTTTGTATATGGTGCGCAGGTTACGAAAAAGATACTGCCTTGCTGCGCACCAGACCCGTAGGATTGCCGTTAACATGAAGTTATTCAAGATTATTTTTGCTTTTCTTGCGCTTGTCGTAACCGGCGTTTTCGGCTATTTCGCCGTGATCGACATTCCGGTACAGCAACAAGAAGTCGTCCAAACAATTCCCAACGAGCGGTTTTTCAAATGAAGAAAAATTATCTGACATTTGCCCTTTTGCTCAGCCTTGCAAGTACGCTGCCCGTATATGTATACGCGCAGGAGGAAGATCACGTTGAAGAACAGGCTGAAGAGTCCGCGCCGCCCGAACAGGAAACAACCGGGCAGGAAGAAGTTGCACAGGAAAACATCGCAACTGAAGTAGAAAAAGCGGAAGAAAGAAAAGAAGAAAAACGCCCGCCCTCTGTCCTTGAAGTAAATTACAAAAACATTGAATCCGCTGGCCTCTATGCTTCCGCGCGCGATGGCGGCCTTGGCAAGGACATCTGGGACAACGCGCACAGATCTTACCTGATCGGCCTGATCGAGCGCCTGCCGGACAGCATTTCATCAAGAACGCTGCGCCGCCTGATCAAGCGCGCCCTGCTCACGCAAACCAGCGCGGATCTGATCCAAAACGATATCGAAATCCAGCCGGGCCGCGATCTTCTCACGGTGCGGATGGAAAAGCTTATCGACATGGGCCTGTATGCGCAGGCTTTCGATTTATATTCGCTCCTGAACAAAGAGCCCTATCACGAAAGACTCGCACGCGCCGGAATTCTGGCGATGCTCTACAACGGCGAAAAGCCGCTGGCCTGTCTTGAGGCGAATATTTTAGGCACGCGTTTTGCCGAGATTGAATTCTGGCAACAGTTCAAAGCCTATTGCGCTTTCACCGTTTCCGACAACGCCACAGAGGAAGATAAAAAAATTCTTCAATCCTCCGGCAAAAGAGTATTCCAAAGTATAGCGGCGGGCGGACACCCGGCATTCTCCTACACCCCGCAGGCATTCAGCGGCCTTTCCTACATCGAACAAGCCGTCCTTGTTGCGGAAAAGGGAATCGGCACAGGTGGGCTGGGCAACTACCGCGATATCCCCGCACGGCATCTCGGCGTGCTGCTGAAAAATGAGAGCCTGTCCGATGAACAACGCTTCCGTCTTACTGTCGAGGCCGTTGGAAAAAATATTCTCGAGCCGGAAGACCTCAAAAAACTTTATCTGCTTTCCGATGCCGGAGAGAAACCCATCGACACGCTGGCGCAATGGCAATTGCCCGCCTACTTCCTCTACAAGGTGAAGAACGAGAAAGACCCCGAAAAGAGATGGAATATCCTCAGCCAGCATGTTTTCGGCCTGCTGGATAATTATGGCGTGATGGCTTTGTCGCCCTATGCCGAATACATGCAAAATCTTAAACCGGCCAATCCGACCCTCTCAGAAATTGGCGCGACCATAAGAATCCTCCACAGCGCGGGTCAGTCCATCTCCCCCTACTGGAGCGAGGTTCTAGGGTCCATGTATAACGGCAACATCGCCGCGTCGGATGAGTATAAGCGCCTGTATTTCATAGCATTTTTATCAAAAACGGACTACAGGAAATCAGCCGAGGAAAAAGAAAGGGTTGAGGCTTTTCTGAGCAAAAGCAAAGCTGCCCACAGCCTTTTTCTTAAAAACATTATCGAAAATCTTGACAGAAGCTATGAAAATGACCATAATGCCTCGAAAGTTTATGAAAAAGATTTTGACTTGACATCCGTTGAAGATTATGTAATGCCTTCTGTGGATGTGTGGGATCGACTAGTTCTGGTAAGTCAAAATCGAAATATTGGTGAGACGATCCTTCTCAGCACATTCGCCCTGCAGGGTGCCCCGATAGACCGTTTCTATCCGGGTGTTTTGCGGAACGTACTGATGAGTTTTAATACTGTGGGATTAACAAACGTTTCCAGAGAGCTGATTGTAGAAGCCCTTCTGGAAATTTAAAGGTAACAAGGAGAAAGAAAATGGCACGTCCAGGCCGCCCAGCAATGCCGAAACCGGATCTACACCCGCTCGTAGACTCGTTTCTTGATATGTTAACAACAGAGCGCGGCGCAGCCATGAACACCCGCCATGCCTATTGGCGCGATCTGGCTGATGTCAGCCTCTATCTGCGCAGCAAAAGATCGTCTGATGTCGACAAGGCTTCGACTGCGGATCTTCAGGCATACCTGAAAGATCTCGCGGAAAAAACGCACGTCAAAGGACAGCACAGAGGCAAAATCGCCGTTCGCACGGTGGCGCGCCGCCTGTCTGCCCTGCGTCAGTTCTACCGTTTCGTTGTATCGGAAAACATCCGTCAGGATGACCCGACCTCCACGATCGAAAGCCCCAAGCAGGGCCGCACCCTTCCGAAGACGCTTAGCGAATCGGAAGTCAGCGCCCTCATCAAGACAGCCGCACAAGGTGGCAGCGCCGAAAGCGTTCGCCTCGTCTGCCTGCTTGAGATGCTCTACGCAACCGGCCTTCGCGTTTCCGAACTGGTCGGTCTGCCGATGTCCGCTATCGGCGAGCAGAACCAGTTCCTCATGATCGCCGGCAAAGCCGGACGCGAGCGCATGGTTCCGCTGTCGGATCCTGCACAAAAGGCTCTGAAGAACTACATGGATGTTCGCAAGCAGTTTATCGCTTCCGATAACGCCACGCGCCAGGCTGAATGGCTGTTCCCGTCCAGAACGTCGGACAGCGGCCACCTGACGCGCCAGCGCTTCGCCCAGCTCCTGAAGGATCTGGCACGCGCTGCGGTTATCGACGAAGACCGCGTCAGCCCGCACATCCTGCGTCACGCTTTTGCGACGCACCTGCTCAGCCATGGGGCCGATCTGCGCGCCGTCCAGAAGATGCTCGGCCATGCCGACATCGCGACGACCCAGATCTATACCCATATCGTGGGCGACAAGATGAAAAAGACGGTCAAGGACAAGCACCCCCTGTCCAAAACCGGCACGGATGGCTAATCGCTGTCGATAAATACTATTAAAGTCAGGCAGGCATTGTGTTACAACATGTCTGCCTGATTTGCATTTAGGAGCCTGAAATTGTCGCTGGAATTTGAAAAACCGATTCTTGAACTGGAAAATAAAATTTCCGAGCTGCGCCACGTCACCAGCGACAACCGCGTCAACATCGCGGAGGAAATCGCGCGCATGCAGTCGAAAGCCGACCGCCTGCTCGTCCAGACCTACGGCAAGCTGACCCCGGCGCAAAAGGTTCAGGTCGCCCGCCACCCCGAGCGTCCTCACTTTCTTGATTACATCAACCACTTGATCGACGATTTCACGCCGCTGGCCGGCGATCGCAATTTCGCCGAGGACAACGCCCTGATCGGCGGCCTCGGGCGTTTCCAGGGTGCCCCCTGCGTCATCATCGGCCACGAAAAAGGCCACGACACCGAATCCCGCGTCTATCACAATTTCGGCATGGCGCGGCCCGAAGGCTACCGCAAGGCACAACGTCTGATGGCCATGGCGGAGCAATTCCAGCTTCCCGTCATCACTCTTGTTGACACTGCGGGCGCGTATCCTGGCAAGGGCGCCGAGGAGCGCGGCCAGTCCGAAGCCATCGCCCGCTCAATCGAATCCTGCCTGCGCACCGAAGTGCCGATCGTCTCCGTCATCGTCGGCGAGGGCGGCTCGGGCGGCGCGATTGCCATCGCCGTGGCCGATCGCCTCTATATGCTCGAACACTCCATCTATTCCGTGATATCACCCGAAGGCTGCGCGTCAATCCTCTGGCGCAGCGGCGCACATGCCGAAGAAGCCGCCACCGCCTTGAAATTAACCGCGCAGGATTTACATCAGATGAAAATCATCGACGGAATCATCGCCGAACCTGTCGGCGGCGCACACCGCAAAAAAGAAGAGACGATGGAAAATGTCGGTCGCCAGATCGAAAAAGCACTGCGCGAATTAACCCCATGGGACCGCACGCGCATCGTTCAAGATCGGCGCAAAAAATTCATCGCCCAAAGCCGGAACCTGTAACGCCTCTGTCACACGCGCGATTCTTGTTGCACCGCGTTGTTTTGTTCAATCGTGCCCATAGTCGCCACCGGCATGGCTTCCTGCCCTTGGTCTTTTTCCTGCCCCCGGTCTTTGAAGTAGCCGAGATACTCGCTTGGAATACGCGCCCGCCTCATCATATTTTCAAAGCTACCGTGGCCGGCGTTGTTGTGCCCGGCCTCCGTGGCTGCCGAACGAAAATACAGCATCAGGAAAACGCGAATCGCTGCCGTTAGTGATGTATTTTCATTTTTGCGTACCCCGATCAGCGAGCATATGTCGTGAATGGTGCACTTTTCGCGCCTTGCGATTTCCCGCAGCGCCACCCACATCTCAGGCTCGAGCCTTACGGATGTTCTGCGGTTGAACACAGTAATGTTACGGCTTACCAGTGTGCTTTTAGCTCCATACGCATCTGACCCAGTATACTCACATTCTTGTGATTTGTTCATTGTCATCCTCCAACAATATACCCTGTCAAAAATGTAACTATTGGCTGTATATATAATCGTATTCACATCCTATAGTGCTCAGACCACCAACATCAACCATAGCGTGCAATAGGTAATTTATGCCTTGGGGATAAGTTCACCCGGCGCACGAAGGTCAAGCGACAAGGCATGAATTAAGTTATTGATTTCATGTGATAATATTACATAAACTATTTTTTGCCGCTGGATTCTTCCGCAACCTGAAAATTTTTCGGAGACAATTTTTATTCTGAAATGACTCTCCCCCGACCCGTCATGGCCTGCATGACCGATATGCCTGTCGCTTTCGTTTATGATCTCCAGAAACGTTGGTGCGAGCGCCGCCTCAAGTTTTTCCTTGATTTGCTCTGTCAATGACATAATTTTAAAATCCGCCGGGTAAAATAGAGGTAAAATCGAATATAATAATAGTTATGCCGAAGATCAGATTAAAGCCAAAATCCCCCGAATACGAAGACAAAAACAGGTCCCGGACGCATTTTTGTGAAATGCCCGGCTGCAAGCTGTCTGCGGAATACAAGGCACCCAAGCATCGCGGCCTGAACGATCATTACATGTTCTGCCTCGATCACGTGCGCGAGTACAATCAGGCATGGAACTTCTTTTCCGGCATGTCGGCGAAGGAAGTCGAAGACCATATGGCCGGCAGCATCTACGGCGACCGCCCGACATGGAAATACGGCGTTCAGGGCGATGCGGCGGATATCCTCTATGGTCGGGCGTGGCAAACCTACCATTACACCGACCGCGACCCGCCGCCGCAAAACAATACCGCCAAAGGCCCGGAATTTGAGGCGATGGCGCTCATGGGCCTGAAGCCGCCGCTGTCCCTTGAAACGATCAAAATCCGCTACAAGGAACTGGCGAAGAAGCATCACCCGGACCTCAACGGTGGATGCGAAAAGTCGGAAGAACTTCTCAAACAGATCAATATGGCTTATACGATACTGAAGCTCGCCTGCGAGAAGTTTGAACAGTTGCCTCCCTAGAGGCGTCATCCCCGCGGCCCGGCGTAGCGCAGCAAAGCCGGGCTTAAACAGCGGGGATCCAGAAACGCGTGCGGCAAAGCCGCATACCTTATGGATCCCGTTTGTGCGAATTTTTGCTTCGCAAAAATGCCAACGGGATGACAGTATTGTAAACTATAAAGGAAAACTGAAGTGCCCGAAGACATCGACAGAATGAAAAAAGAACCCATGGCCATGTCCTTCGACGTGACCCAGCTCACGCCGAATACCGGCCGCTACACCACCATCCCCGACACGAAATATAACGTGCGCAAAACCTTCGGGCTGGATGTCGACTGGGACGTGCCGGGCTTTTCCACCGACCATCCCAACGTGCCGGACATCGACAAGACCTATCAGTTCGACCACGACACCACGATGGCGATCCTCGCCGGATTCGCGCATAACCGCCGCGTGATGGTGCAGGGTTATCACGGCACCGGAAAATCAACCCATATCGAACAAGTTGCGGCGCGGCTCAAATGGCCCTGCGTGCGCATCAACCTCGACAGCCACGTCAGCCGCGTCGACCTCGTCGGCAAGGATGTCATCACGCTTCAGGAAGGCAAGCAGATCACCAAATGGCAGGAAGGCCTCCTGCCCTGGGCGATTCAAAATCCGGTGGCGCTGGTGTTCGATGAATACGATGCCGGCCGCCCCGATGTCATGTTCGTAATCCAGCGTGTGCTGGAATCCGAAGGGCGCCTCACGCTGCTCGACCAGAACATGATTATCCGCCCGCACCCGGCGTTCCGGCTGTTTTCAACGTCCAACACCATCGGGCTTGGCGATACGACGGGGCTGTACCACGGCACACAGGCCATCAACCAGGGCCAGATGGACCGCTGGAACATCGTGGTAACGCTGAACTATCTTTCCCATGACGATGAAATGGGAATCATGCTGGCCAAGTTCCCGGACATGAACAACGCCGCCGGAAAAGACAACATCGACAAAATGGTGCGGCTGGCTGATTTAACCCGCGAGGGATTCATCAACGGCGACCTCTCGACTCTCATGAGCCCGCGCACCGTCATCGCCTGGATTGAAAACATGAACATTTTCAAGAACCGCGAAATCGCGTTTCAACTTTCGTTTCTGAACAAATGCGATGAAACCGAACGGCCGATTATTGCGGAATACTACCAGCGCTGCTTCAACGTCGAACTGCCCGCCAGCACCATCCGCAACTTGTCGGGATCACAAAATCGGCAAAAGTAGCTCGCGGCAACTATAAAACGTATCCGTATTTTTCAAGATCAAGCTTGTATTTTTCCTGTATCTTGCGGTTCTCTGATGAATACAGCGCAACGATCCTCTGCTCCATCTCGGGATCGATCTCCATGGCATCATCGCTTTTTGCTGCAACTACATTTTTTATCCATGGCTTGATATGATCGGAAAACGGTAGAAAACGCGAAAAGGGTATACGCGGAAATCGACTCCTCCATCGCTCATAGGCAAACTCCGTGTGAACAGGGCTTGTGTTTTTCGCGGGGGCATCAAAAAGCCGCTCAAGTTCCCCCGCATCTATCTGCATGAAATCGCCAAGACGCCGCGCAAAAGCCGCAGGCGCGGCTCTCATCTTTTCAATCGGCAACACCTCCACGTTTTCACGCCCGAAAAGATCCTCATACAACGCAATCGTTTTGGCATACTTCAAGCGCCATGCAAGCTGAAGAAATTTCTGCGTTTTGTGCTGACTTTCATTCATATCCGCCGGAATATGCCATTCAAAGAAATCTTTAAAATCCACGGGCAAGCCCTCGTATTTCTTGGGAACGCCGAAATAGCCCGAAAGCCTGCGGCACTGGTACATATAATAGGACCTGATCAAGGCTCTTTGCTCCCTTACGACCATCAGGATTTTCGCGTCAGGAATAAATTCTTTTAAACGGGTCGCGGCGAGCGTAATTGTCGGCAAACCGATGATCTGCTCATTGGATGCAACAAGAACTTTGTTCTCATTGCTGGCCTGCTCTCTCCGGGATCGAATAAACGACTCAATGTCCTGCCTCGGCAGCTCATTCTCCTCAAGGTTAATAGCCTGCCTCAGTATTTCCTCGTAGGTTGGCTTCCAGATATTCAGAATCTGCGAGTGCCTGGAAAAAACATTCTCCTGCAGGCTTGTCGAGCCTGCCTTGAACATGCCGATATGAATTACAGGTTTTCTTTTATGCTTCAACAACCCCTTAAAAACCTTCCTGTTATCAACAACAAAATATTCGGATAGCCTTTTCAAACTTTCAGGGAAGTCTGCTGGCTAGTCAAGATTTTTATACGATTGCGCAGCGGAACCCGTTGAAGCGTTTCAAAGATTCTGCCCCCATCCACCCTCTGCGCGGCCACACCGGCAATTTCGTCATTCTGAAGCGCACGCGCTGAAGGATATCATTAATTTTTTACGCGGAGTTCCGGAGATACGGAGAACTATAAGACAAGAAAAACTCCGCCCCTCCGCTTCTCCGCGTTTAAAACTCATTGCATGCTCCGCGTGCTTTGTATTTTAAAAAACCGCTTGTGAACGCTGGCTTTTAAGGCATATCGTACGTATTGTTTTCATGCGTATTTTTATTACCGTCCCCGGTCGCATAGTTAAATGCCCAGCGCCCACCGTTATAAACTACCTTACCAAGTCCTTCGGCAACAAAGACAGCATGGTCCCATGAATGCTTCAATGATGTCGTCACGAAATCGCTTACCCCCCTGCCTTCGACAGCCTTTTTTGCCAACTCCGTCTCAAACGCACAGGTCTGAATTCCTCCTGTAACCACTAGTATAGTCGTAGTCGTACGTAGAATTTTAAAGATGGTTTTTCCTGAGCCCATCGCAGATTCGCCAACTTTTACGCCTACGACTCCGCCAGCACCATAGCCAAAACCCTTCCAAATATTTCCCAAAAGGCCCATCTTATTCACCCATTAGTTATTACGACAAACAGAATATACGCCTCTCCCGCCAGCAATGCAAATTTCCTGCTGCCTGCCCAATCGTCATCCCGAACGCCACAGGCGGAGGGATCTTCGGCGCTGGACATTAGCTAAGATTCCTCGCATACGCTCGGAATGACGGGAAAGAAAGGACTCGTTGTGTCCTTGGTGCTCGTTGCGTTTATAGCGAACCCTTCAATTACTTACACATCCGTCACCCCGGAAATGCCGCCTTGTCCGCCGAAGCCTTGGCGAAGGCGGAAGGCATTATCCGGGGTTTGTGCCTGTGAACGGCTACAGCGGCATAAATCCCGGATAAGCGCTGTGCGCTTTCCGGGATGACGAAGCTGTTTATGTGTTTATGGGCTTGGCTATAAATCCTTTCCTAGACAAAAGGGGAATGGTTTCCTATTGCTGCAGCAGGCAACCCCTTGAAATTACTGAAGAAAACACAGATTTTGAATTATGCAAATACTGCTTTTGCGGAACGAAAAGAAGGATCCGAATATCTAAATAAAATCAAATAGTTACAGCATGTTTCTCGAAGCAATAGAATCCCCTTCGTAACTTCGGAACTTCGCGTTAAAAATATCTCATGGCTGACTTACCCCCCACCCGCAATCCCGAGGAATTTAAAAATTCCACCGCCGCGACCTTGCGCACGCTGGCCGGGAGAAAAGATCTGGACGTAACCTTTTCCGCCGCCGAGCCGCCCATCGGCAAAATAACCTCCGAAACGCGCCCGCGCCTTCCCGTTCCCGCGCATGACATGAACCCGCAAAGCCTGCGCCTGATCCGTGGCTGCGCCGATGCCCATGCGCTGTTTATCGCGCATCACGACAAAAAACTCCACGCCGCCACCCGCCCCCGCGACCCCGAAGCTCTGGCGGTTTTCGATGCGCTGGAACAGGCGCGCTGCGAGGCGATCGGGGCGACCGCCATGCGCGGCGTTGCGGCCAATCTGGATTCGGTTCTGGAGGAACGCTGCACCCGCCTCGGCCTGTCCGACATTACAAAACGCGAACAAGCCAAAATGGCCGATGCGCTGCACATTGTGGCCCGCTGCGCCCTGACGGATTCCCCGCCGCCGCCCGCCGCCGAAGCACTTGTGAAACTCTGGCAACCGTGGCTGGAAGAAAAATTGGGAACAACGCTAAAAAACTTCATGTTGTCATCCCGAACGCCGCAGGCGGAGGGATCTCACAACAATATTTTGTCCGATCAAAAAACCTACGCGAAAATGGTGCGTCAACTCCTTGCCGCGCTCGACCTGGAATCCGCACCCGCCGACAAAGCCATGGGCGAAGACGATGAAATCAACGACGATGCCGAAAGCAATAACCAAACAGGCGAGGCGCAAGGCACCGAGGAAGAAAACGACAGCGCGCCCGGCTCCGACAGCGCTGGCGGTGAGCTTGGTGAAGATGGCGCTTCGGAACACGAAATCGGCGCGGACGACACCTTCGACGAAATGCAGGGCGAACCTGACGGCTCCATGCCGTCCAATCCCTTCACCAACCGGCCAGAATACGTTCACGGGCACGAGGGAACCTACAACATCTACACAACCGCTTTTGATGAGGAAGTCGACGCCGACGCGCTCGCCGACCCCGAAGAGCTTGTGCGCCTGCGCGCCATGCTCGATAAGCAGCTTGCCACGCATCAAGCCATCATCACGAAACTTGCCAACCGGCTCCAAAGAAAGCTGATGGCGCAGCAGCAACGGACATGGCAATTCGACACCGAAGAAGGAATCCTCAATTCCTCAAGGCTGGCCAGCATCATCGCCAACCCGAACGTGCCGCTCAGTTTCAAGCAGGAAAAAGCCACCGAATTCCGCGACACGATCGTCACCATCCTGATCGACAATTCCGGCTCGATGCGCGGGCGGCCGATCGCGATTGCCGCGATGACGACGGATATCATCGCGCGCACGCTGGAGCGCTGCGGCGTCAAAACGGAAATCCTCGGCTTTACGACACGCGCCTGGAAGGGCGGCAAATCCCGAGATCACTGGATGGAACACGGGCGGCCCGCCAATCCGGGGCGGCTCAACGATATCCGCCACATCATCTATAAGGCCGCCGACGCGCCGATGCGCCGCACGCGCCGCAATCTCGGCCTGATGCTGAAGGAAGGCATACTAAAAGAGAACATCGACGGCGAGGCGCTCGTCTGGGCGCATAACCGCCTCGCGCAACGGCCCGAGGCGCGAAAAATATTATTGGTGATATCAGACGGCGCACCGGTCGACGATTCCACGCTCTCGGTGAATCCGTCCAATATTCTCGAGCTTGACCTGCGCAACGTCATCGAATGGATCGAAACCACCTCGAATGTCGAACTCACGGCCATCGGCATCGGCCACGATGTGACGCGCTATTACCGCAAGGCCCTGACCATCGCCGATGTCGACGCGCTGGCCGACGCCCTCACGGCGCAGCTGGCTGACTTGTTTGAGATAAAGGGCAATCCTGCCGGACAAATCTGATGTCGTAATAATTCTCGGCATACACATAGTCGGGGTTATCCTCGAGAGTTTTCCCCAGCCACTGTTTTGCTTCATCGTCCGTATCAAAAATATGCACCTGCGTCGGATGCATGGTATGGCGAAAACCCGGCGATGCCTCCATACGCGGCTCATAAATTAAAACCTCACGGCCCGAAAGCGTTGCAACCGTAGTCGTCTCGGGCAAAATATTGGCGCCCGGCGTCCAGTTTTCTGAATTACACGCACCCTCTCTGACAAGGCCGCCATGTTTCACAGCATCGCCATTTACGCCCGCGCAGCCTGCAAACTGGCCGGAAAGCAAAAGCGCTGCCGCAGCCAAACCTTTATTCATTTTCTTCATTTAATACTCCCGGTTACTATGTTTCCATATTTTTTAGCAAGCTGTATGAAGCTTCTCAAGCAAAAAATTGCCCTTGTCTTAAATCCTTCTATCGCCTAACAAAATGAGCATGAGCGGCGACAAAATCTACAAACCCAAACCGGTCAGCGGTTTCCCCGAATGGCTCCCCGAAGTGCGGCTGGTGGAGCAGCAATGGCTCGACCATATCCGCCGGGTTTTTGAAAGCTACGGTTTTTGCTCGATTGAAACGCCGAGCGTCGAGGAACTCGACGTCATCGCCGCCAAGGGCGAAGTCGACAAGGAAATCTACGTACTCGAACGCCTGCACGCCGACCCCGCCGACAAAAAAGAGGCGCGGCTTGCCCTGCACTTCGACCAGACCGTGCCGCTGGCGCGTTACGTGGCCCAGCATTTCAACGGCCTCGTGTTCCCGTTCAAGCGCTATCAGATGCAGCGCGTCTGGCGCGGCGAAAGGCCGCAGGCCGGACGCTTCCGCGAATTCACCCAGTGCGATATCGACGTGATCAACGTCGACAATCTGCCGCTGCACTTTGATGCCGAAATGCCCGCGATTATCTGGGAGGTCCTCTCCTCTTTGCCGGGGATGGAGAATGAGAAGATACAGTTGCGGATTAGTAACCGGAAAATTATGTATGGCTACTTACAGGCCCTTGGAATTAATGCCCCTGATTTAATTACAAACATCATAAGGGCCGCCGATAAATTAGAAAAAATTGGTCGGGAAGAAGCGCTTAGACAGATAATGGACTACGTCAAGGATGCAAAATTCGAAGTAACCTATCATACAGATTTAAATAAACAAATTGGGTTATTTTTGGCTGTTGCCTCTTACAGATATAAAAACGCTATGGAATTAGTTGTCGGCACGGACGAACCATTAAGTGGCTTAGGCACACTCACCAAATTACATCCAGAATTGAAGAACAATGAACTCTTTAAACAAGGAATGACAGAACTCACCTTCGTCATGGACCAACTATCCCACCTCCCGCAAAACACAGTCGTCGCCGACCTGTCCATCGTGCGCGGGCTGGATTATTACACGGGCACGGTTTATGAAACCGTATTCGTCGATGACCCCGGTTACGGCTCGATCTGCTCGGGCGGGCGGTACGACGATCTGGCGAGCAGCTACATCAACAAAAAACTTCCGGGCGTGGGTATTTCCATCGGCTTTTCGCGCCTGTTCGCCCGCCTTCACGAACAGGGGAAATTGCCGGTCAAATCCAAATCTCCCGCCGATATTCTGATGGTTCTGCCGTCCGAAGAACGGCGCGCACTGGCGGCACAGACCGCCGCGACGCTGCGTAAACGCGGCTTTAACGTCGAAATGTATCACGCGCCGAAAAAGACGGGCGATCAGATCAAATTCGCCGACCGCAAAGGCATTCCCTATGTCTGGTTCCCGCCGTTTGAAGACGGCAAGGATCATGAGGTAAAATGTATGGGTAGCGGCACGCAGCAAAAGGCCGATCCGGCGGAATGGAATTTAGATGAAAAGAAATAATCACATCGTCATGCCCGCGCAGGCGGGCATCCAGTCCTTGGTACGCCTAATCGTCCGGACCCCCGCCTTCGCGGGGGTGACGCTGTTGTTGATTTTTGCGCCCTCGGCACTCGCCGGTGAACCGGCCGCCTACTCTCCCGAACACTGCGAATTTTCCGTGGCGTTCCCCGAGGCACCCGCTGTGCGCCAGCGCTGCGAAAAAGAAAACAATGAACGCTGCTACGACCTGGCCAGCTACACCGAAGTGTTCCAGCTCTCGGCGACGGTCAATTTCCGCGTCATCTGCAATCCGTCCGGCGAAGACCTTTTCAAACAATATAGCGGCAAAATCATGGAAGCGACCTTGCGCTCCATGACCGAACCGGGAATCGTCAAGACTTTTGAAACCAATTTCCGCGAGGAAAAAGAGTACAAACAGGCCGGGCTGGTCGGCGAAGGCAAGGTCGGCGTAACGCCGACAATTTATATCGCACAGCTCTGGATCGGCCATAAATCCGTGATGTCCGTCGAGGCCGAACTGATCGGCGAAGCCGACGAGTCCGCGGATGCCCTGTTCGGCGAAGTTTTGAAAAGCGTTCACTTCAAGGGCGATGTTGAGGCGAAAGAAGAACCCGCCGAAGCCGAAAAACCAAAAGAAGAAAAATCTGAAAAAGAAAAGCCTGAAGAATCTGATAAAGAAAAAGAATCAGAAAAAGCCGCCGACAAGGACCAATAACCGCAGCACCGTCATTGCACGGCCTGTCCGTGCAATCCATATGGATCACACGCACAAGGCGTGTGATGACGATATTTATGAAGCAGCCAGAGCCTTGATCCTGCCCACCATCGCAAAGAATCCGCTGCGGCGGTTGGGGCTTAAATGCTGGTCGAGGCCGATCTCCCGGAATATGCCCTCGATATCAATCCCCGAAATTTCGGCGACCTTTTTCCCGTCATAGGCAATCACCAGCAGCGCAATCAGCCCGCGCACGATATGGGCATCGCTGTCGGCGACGAAGTGAAAAACACCGTCCTCTCCGATCTCGGCCTGCATCCATACGCGTGAAGTGCAGCCCTGCACAAAGTTTTCCTCGGTTTTGAGGGCCGAATCCATGGCCGGCAATTCCCGCCCCAGATCAATCAGGTAGCGGTAGCGCTCCTCCCAGTCGTCAAAGAGCGCAAAATTTCCGGCGATTTCCTCTATGTTGCTCTGCAACGGCATTTATCATATTCCATTAATGTCTTCGATACCCTTCTTATATTATAATGGGAGTAAAGGGCAAGTGGCGCGCCTGTGAACAAAAGCTTGTTTTATTTATTTTCATCAATATAGGGGCTTGCGCGGCTTGGTGGCAGTTGGCAGATTGAAGTTGGTAAAACTTTAAAGACGGACGGGAAAGTCGGGCAAAATGAGCAAAACAGGATCGGGCGATTCAAAAAACACATTGTACTGTTCCTTCTGCGGGAAAAGTCAGCATGAAGTCCGCAAGCTGATTGCCGGCCCTAATGTCTTCATCTGTAACGAGTGCGTCGAACTTTGTATGGATATCATCCGCGAGGAGGATAAAACCCAGCTCGTCCGCACCGGCGAAGGCGTTCCGCCCCCCAGCGAAATCAAGGGCGTTCTTGACGACTACGTCATCGGCCAGCAACGTGCCAAACGCGTTTTGTCTGTGGCCGTTCATAACCATTACAAGCGCCTTGAGCACGCCTCCTCCGGCGGCGGCAGCGACATCGAACTGTCGAAATCCAACATTCTTTTGATCGGCCCGACGGGTTGCGGCAAAACCTTGCTGGCCCAGACCTTGGCCCGCATCATCGACGTACCCTTCACGATGGCCGACGCCACCACACTGACCGAAGCCGGTTACGTGGGCGAAGACGTCGAGAATATCGTTTTGAAACTGCTGCAGGCCTCCGACTACAACGTCGAGCGTGCGCAAAAAGGCATCGTCTATATCGACGAAATCGACAAGATCAGCCGCAAATCCGACAATCCTTCGATCACCCGCGACGTGTCTGGCGAAGGCGTCCAGCAGGCGCTTTTGAAATTGATGGAAGGCACGATCGCCTCTGTCCCGCCGCAGGGCGGCCGCAAACACCCGCAGCAGGAATTTTTGCAGGTTGATACCAAAGACATCCTGTTTATCTGCGGCGGCGCGTTCTCGGGCCTTGAAAAAATCATCTCCGACCGTGGCCGTGGCACGACCATCGGCTTTGGCGCGGACGTCAAGAACGTCGAGGAAAGAACCTCGGGCGAATTGTTCCAGGAAGTCGAGCCGGAAGACCTGCTCAGATACGGCCTCATCCCTGAATTTGTGGGACGTCTGCCGGTTATCGCAACACTCGAAAATCTCGACGAAGCCGCGCTTATCTCCATCCTGACAGAACCGAAAAACGCTATGGTTAAGCAATACCAGAAGCTCTTCGACATGGAAGGCGCCGAACTGAAATTCACCGACGAGGCGCTCAAGGCCGTTGCCAAAAAAGCCATCGAACGCAAAACGGGCGCACGCGGCCTGCGGTCCATCCTCGAAAACCTCCTGCTCGACACCATGTTCGAGCTGCCCGATATCGAGGACATACAGGAAGTCGTCGTCAACGAAGACACGGTTCAGGAAAATAAAAAGCCTGTCTATGTCTACGCCGACAAGAAAAAGAAAAAACCCGCCAAGGATAAGGACAAAGAGGTTCTGGTTAAGTAAGTAACCTCGCCTCTGGCACCGCGCCTGATCTGAGTATATAATTGAACATGCGAGTGTTCTAACGAAACAGGAGTGATTTCCGTCATGTCCAAACAAGCCAAAATTATGCCTGAAAGCGGCAAAAAATACCGCCTCATCACACGAAGCGACATGGACGGCCTTGTCTGCGGCATCCTGCTCAAGGAACTGGGCATGATCGAAGACATCACCTTCGCCCACCCCAAGGACATGCAGGACGGCCTGATCGAAGTCGGACCGAACGACATCACGACCAACTTGCCCTATGTCGAGGGCGTTTATCTCGCTTTCGACCACCACTCCAGCGAAGTAAGCCGTGTTGCGGATCATCCCTACAATCACATCATCGACCCGGACGCGCCTTCGGCTGCCCGCGTCGTGTACCGCTATTTCGGCGGCGCAGGCGGATTTCCGAATATCTCCGAAGACATGATGACGGCGGTCGACAAGGCCGACTCCGCCAGCTTCACAAAAGAAGACATTCTTAACCCCCAGGGCTGGGAACTCCTCAGCTTTATCATGGATGCGCGTACGGGCCTTGGGCGTTTCCGCGATTTCAATATTTCCAACTATCAACTCATGATGAAGCTGATCGATTTTTGCCGCGACCATCATGACATCGATGAAATTCTGGCCCTGCCGGACGTGAAAGAACGCACGGATCTTTATTTCGACCACCAGATCAAAGCCCGCGAACAGATCGAGCGTTGCGCCGGCGTCCACAGCAATCTGGTCGTGCTGGACCTGCGCCGCGAGGAAACCATCTGGGCCGCCAACCGCTTTGTGATTTACGCCCTGTTCCCGCATTGTAACATTTCGATTCATATCCTCTGGGGCAAGAACAAGCAGAACACCGTTTTTGCTATCGGCAAATCGATCCTCAACCGCACCAGCAAGACCAATGTCGGCGACCTGGCGCTCAAATACGGCGGCGGCGGCCATCAGGCGGCCGGCACCTGCCAGATCGAAAACCTCAAGGCCGAAGAAGTCCTGCAAGAACTGATCAAGAAAATCAATAAAGACAAGTAACTCAGGGTAGCCTTATGAAAGTCCCGGCATTAAAACCCGGCGATACGATCGGGGTCATGGCCCCTTCCAGCTTCGTTGAAAAAAGCGACATCGAAAAATCCGCCGCCTTCCTTGAATCCCGCGGCTACAAAGTTTTCGTCCATCCGCAGACCTACGAACGCCAGAATCAATCCGCCGGAACGCATCTGCAAAAATCTCTGGCGCTGCAAGGCCTGTGGCAACGCGACGACATCAAGGCGATATGGGCTGCCGGCGGCGGCAATAGGTCGCTCCATATTCTTGATGCGCTGAACTTCGACGCGATGGCCAAAAAACCAAAACCTTTCATCGGCTTTAGCGACGTAACCTCCATCCTCAACGCGCTCTACGCACACACGAAAATGGTTTCCTTTCACGGCCCCGTTTTCAAAAATCTTCACAAATACACGGAGTTCGATCATCTGAACGATTTACTGACGGGCAAAAAGCCTTCTTGTCCGATGGAAAACGCCCTCGTGATAAATCCGGGCCAAGCGCAAGGCCCGCTGGTCGGCGGCAATCTCAGCATCTTCCAATACCTGCCTCAAACACTGCCCGGCAATTTTTATGAAGGCGCGATACTGTTCCTCGAAGACTGCTTTGAAGAACTCAGCCGCTTCGACAAAATGTTTCTGCATCTGAAACGCCTTGGCGTTTTCAAAAATATCGCTGGCCTCGTCATCGGCGAGTTCCACAAAATTCAGGAAAGCGGCACGCCGTTCGGCTTCACGCTGGAGGATATTGTCCGCGAACATACCGAAGGTCTGAACATCCCTGTTGTCATGAACGCGCCCTTCGGCCACGGCAAAACGCTCTACACTTTCCCCGTTGGCGTAAATTCTGCATTAAAAGCACTGAATAATGTAGCATCTCTGGAGCTTTCCGAGTCTTGCGTCACAGGCGCATAAACCGCCGCCTGCAAATAACTCTTACATTACAGCGACATGATATGAAAATTTGACGACCCCACCCCGCCTTGTGTTAGAGTCTAAACCAATCAATCAAAAACAAAACGAGTGTTGGGGACATGGGTTTTACGTTCAGTCATTGCGAAACTGATTCACTGGGCAGCTTCGATGCGCGGGGCACGGGGTTTCTATACAGCTATAGCGCCCGAAATAATAATCTGGGCATTCACCTGCCTCGGGATAACGCCCATCTGATCGACATTGACCTCAAGGAGTTTTCGGTCGATGCGCTTTCCTATACGCAATATCTGGAGAAAGCGACGCAGATTAACGCGCTGATGTTCAGCAACAGCGCCACCATAGACCTTACCGAGACGTTCGACCCCCGCAGGCTCAGGCCCATTACCCGAAACGCGGCCGTTTTTGCGGGCTATGCCCTTAATCTGGAACAGCGCCGGTTCCACCATTTCTCGCTTCGCTTCAGGGAAAGCTGCGCCCTTGAGGAAATCTACATCGACAGCCTGTACAGGCAGGAACCCGATGTCGAATATTTCAAAGGCTACGTGAAAACCCGGCAGGGAAACGCCGTCTCTGCGGGAGGTCAAAGTGTTGCCGACGTTTTGCTGGGACTTTCGGAAAAAATACTGCGGGACCTTATCGTCATGGAGCCGGAAGAAAGCCGCCGGAATAGCTCTAACGATCTTCTCGGCGCTTCCTTCAAATTGTCCACAACATCCCGCATTCTGGACAAGAACTACCTGCCCTGCCACAAGCTTTCATCCGTAAGGGATAGCGCCCTGCAGATAAAAAACATCGCAAGCGCTTAAGCCCTTGCATTCTTTTCCGAATCCTTTAGAAAGGCCACCATCGGGTGTTTTCCGCTTATTTTTCTTGAAACTTCACCGAAATTGGTATAGCATTCCTTCCCCGTAAGCCCAGTTTTTAACGGTTACAGGCAGGCACAGGCCATTATCCACATGGATTTGGCACAGGAGTTGCTTACCTTATGTCCCGGAACTGGAAACCTTCCGGCATCGGCCTAACTGATGCCTAAGGGTATCTTACATTAACGACATAACAAAAAAGGTGATAAAACATGGCCCACAACGACAATTTTGACTTCTCCAAAGGTGATTACGTTGTTTACCCGGCGCACGGCGTCGGCCAGATCGAAGGGATCGAAACCCAGGTGATCGGAGGAGCCAAAATCAGCCTTTATACCGTCACTTTTGAAAAAGAGCGCATGCGCCTGAAAATTCCGGTCATGAAGGCGCAATCGGCTGGCCTGCGCCGCCTGAGCACCACGGACCGCCTGAAGGACGCCATTACGACGCTGAAAGGCCGTTCCCGCATCCGCCGCGCCATGTGGAGCCGCCGCGCCCAGGAATACGAAACGAAGATCAACTCGGGCGACCCGGTTGCCATCGCCGAGGTTCTTCGCGACCTCAAGCGCAGCAACGACGACACGGAGCAATCCTACTCCGAGCGCCAGATTTACCAGTCGGCGCTGGAAAGGCTGGCCCGCGAGGTTGCCGCCGTCGAAAAGATCACCGACGAAAAGGCCGCCGAGCGCCTTGAAAAAATGCTGAAAAAAGAAGTTAAGACCGCCAAAAAGGCCGCTTAACACACCAAAAAGACTTGCAGAGTTTTGTCAGGGGTATGGGAATTTTCTTCCTATACCCCTGACTTTATTGTATCCTTTATATGATTCTGGCAACTATCCCGCCTTTCAGAATCTCCTGCGTTCCGGTTCCCTCCAATTCATTATCGCTATTATCCCGCCGTGTGCAGAACCGTTAAAGACAACCGTTTTACGTCATTAGGCTCACCCAAAAGGGTGTGGGCCATACCCGCCATCCACGGCGAAATTGACAGGCTGGCGGCCATTCACGACGCCCTTCTGGACCAGATCGCCCCCGGCGACCGGATTATCTATCTCGGCAATTATATCGGCTATGGCGACCGGGCCGTGGAGTGCATCGACGAAATACTGGCCTTCCGCCGTCTTGTGCTCGCCCAGCCCGCCATGATGGCGCATGATATTGTGTACCTGCGCGGCACGCAGGAGGAAATGTGGCAAAAGCTGCTCCAGCTCCCGTTCGCGCCCAACCCGGCCGATATCCTCTTGTGGATGCTGGGCAACGGCCTGTCGGGTACGCTTTATGCCTATGGCCTTTCGCCCCATGACGGGATCGAAGCCTGCCGCATGGGGGTCATGGGCCTGACCAAATGGACCGCCAAAATCCGCGAGGCCGTCCGGCAGCACCCCGGCCACGAGATTTTCGGCACGCAGCTTTTGCGCGCCGCGCATACCGATACGATGAGCGAATACCCGATGCTGTTCGTCCATGCCGGGCTGGATTCGCAGAAAAACCTTAACGACCAGCACGACAATTTCTGGTGGGCCGGACGGCAATTCGAAGCCATCGACGCGCCCTATGACCCGTTCTGCAAGGTGGTGCGCGGCTACGACCCCGACCACAGGGGGCTGAAAATGAATTGCGTCACCGCCACCATCGACGATGGCTGCGGCTTTGGCGGCCCCCTCGTCTGCGCCGGCTTCGACCGCGCCGGGGAGACATTCGAGATGCTGGAGGCGTAATCCCCATCCGTCATTGCGAGGAGCCTGACCACTTGCAAAGTGGTCAGGCGACGAAGCAATCCAGTCTTTTCTTACGGCTCTGGATTGCTTCACTCCCGTTGGTCGCTCGCAATGACGGTCTCTTAGCGCAAATATTGAACTATCCGCGTTTATCCGTGGTTTTTAGAAGCACTTTTGTAACCCATTTGCATTTCCCGGACGAATAGGCTAGTGTGTGTGTACCAATCGGTACAGAATGAACCGGACATACAGGTCCATAACGCAGTCCACAACCATAAAGGAAAGCAAAATGGCACATATCGACGACCCGCAAACCCAAAGAGCCAACACCACCTATATCAGGACGGCCATGAACGAGCCGATGCTGGAGCGCGGCCATGAATTTGAGTTGGCCCGCCTGTGGCGCGACAGGGGCGATAAAAAAGCCCTGCACGAGCTGGTTTCTTCCTATACGCGCCTTGTCGTGGCGATGGCCTCGAAATACCGGAATTACGGCCTGCCGCTGGGCGACCTTATCCAGGAGGGCAATATCGGCCTGATGCAGGCCGCCGAGCGCTTCGACCCCGAACGCGACATCCGCTTTTCGACTTATGCCTCGTGGTGGATACGCGCCGCGATACAGGATTATGTGCTGCGCAACTGGTCGATCGTCCGTACCGGCACGACGGCGGCACAAAAATCGCTGTTCTTTAATCTGCGCCGCCTGCGCGCCCAGATAGAGAAAAGCGGCAAGGCGCTGGACGATAAAGGCCGCAAGACCATCGCCAACGATCTCGGCGTCAAGGTGAAAGACGTTGAGACCATGGAGCAGCGCCTCTCTGGTGCCGACAGCTCCCTCAACGCCCCTCTTGCTGAAAACAGTCAGGAAGAGTTGCAGAGCTTTCTGGCCGACGAACGCCCCAACCCCGAAGATGTCGTCATCGGCATGAAGGACGGCGAGGCACGCTCGGAATGGCTCAGTAAAGCTCTAGGCGAACTCAGCGACCGCGAACGGACCATCATCCGCGAACGTCATCTGAAAGACGAAGTGGTCACGCTGGAAACGCTGGGCGCATCGCTCGGCATCAGCAAGGAGCGCGTGCGCCAGATCGAGGCCGGAGCGCTGGACAAGCTCAAAACCTCCCTCGGCGCAATGGTCGAAGACAAAAGCGACCTGTTTCTGGAAGGGTGAAGGTAGATCGCCCTAGAGCAAAGACCGTTTTGTTTGAATCAGGCGCGAGGAGCGTGGCGTAGTAAAACCTACGCGAGCGACGAAGCAACGCCATTCAAACGAAACGGTCAAAGCTCTAGCGGGTCGACACGACCTTGTACTGCCTGCCCGCCTGAACGGTTTCATCGGGGCGCATGCCGTTAAGGACACGGAAGCGCTCTTCCCTGAAATCATCAAACGGCATGGTACCGGCCAGAGAGAACACGCTGTCCCCTACCCCGGCGGTCACAATACGCAACTTGTAAGGCTGGATGGAGTGCCGCTCACTCGGGCTTAAGACGCGGAAGCTGCGGGTTGCGCGAATGATATCCTCAACCAAAGCCACCGGCGCACCATCAGGTATGGCGATCTGGAAACGCGCAACCGTTCCGGGCTGCCACTCGATTGCCACCAGACGGATATTCATCGGCCTGCCGTTGACGCGGCCCTGGAATCCTGCGGAGGCCGCCTTCATGTCGTTAATCATGGTTTTTTCAACGCCGTTGATCGGCTGATCCTTCATCCAGACCTGCCCGATATAGGCAGCCGGATCAGAAGACAGATCGTGGGAAACCATGTCAAAAAGCATGACCGCCCCCGTTTTTGAAACGGCGGCCACGGAATCGGGCTGGTTGGTGATCTTGAATCCCTGCGGCACCGTGAAGGCAAATCCCATCGCGGTGTGGTAGAAGTCCTGCCCGCGTGCAAAGCCTTGCGCTGCGCTATCGCCATAGGGCATACCATTCAGCATGGCCAAATATCCATCACGGTTTGTTTGCCCCTCGCCCTGATAATTTCCGGCCTGTACAACTGTTTTTGCAACGCGGTCAGACGTTGCCGGGTGCGTGGAGAAGTAGCTTGCTCCCGGCGCGTCGCGACCGTCGATTTTGGCTTCCAATGCCGAGTCCGCCTGAAGATTGCCCAGGAATGACGTCATGGCTCTCGTATCATAGCCCGACCGCGCCAGATAGCGGATACCGAGCGTATCGGCCTCGTTCTCCTGATCGCGGGAATAGGATTTCAGCAGAAGATCGGAGCCAACGCCCAATGCCTGCGACGCGCTCTCGCCGCCGATGGCCGCCGCGATCACCGCCGCGCCGAGCGATGTTACAACGCCGGTGGAATAACGCTCCGCCGAATGGCGGCCCGTGATGTGCCCGACCTCATGCCCCAGAACCGCCGCCAGCTCCGCCTCGCTATTGGCCAGCGACAGCAGGCCGCGGGAGACATAAACATACCCGCCCGGCAGCGCAAAAGCATTGGTGATAGGCGAATCTACAATGAAAAACTTGTACTGCACATCGGAGCGCTCGGTATACTGCGACACCTTCTGCCCGATCTGGTTGACATAGGCATTCAGCGCCGGGTTATCGTAAAGGCCAAATTGCTTGACGACATTTTCATGCTCTTTCGCGCCGACATTGACTTCCTGTTGCGGCGACATCAGGGCGGCGAATTGCTGCTCTCCCGTCGCCGGATTGGTGCTGCACCCCGCCAGGACCGGAATAAGTATGATTGCAAATAGGGTCTTGAAATTTATCCTTAAATCTGGCCAATCTAGTCGCATGATCAGAGTCCTTTTATTCATTCTTTTGTTCGCCTGTTCCTATGTAGCGCCAGCCGACGCGCAAGACAAGGGACTCCCGACAGGAAATTTCGAGTCTATGGGGGGAACGGAAGTATCCTTCGTCCAGCAAGTTGTTGATCCGTATACACTCCTGCTGGAAGATGGCCGCCTGGTTCATCTGGTCGGCCTTAATTTTCCAGATTACAATCCGCATGAACCTGGCGAGATATCCGTAACAGGTCTGCGTATTTTACGCGACATGCTGGAGGGCAGAGAGGTCAACCTCTTCCAGACGGAAAAAAAGAATTTTGGCCGCATCAACCGCATGGGTCACGACATCGCGCAAGTCGAACGCCGGGACGACAACGTGTGGATTCAGGGCAGTATGGTATATCTCGGGCTGGCAAGCGTCCGCACGACCAAGCACAACTCGGAGATGGCCGATCAGCTTTACAAGCTCGAAAACGCCGCGCGCTTCAAAAAGCTCGGGCTATGGGCGGTCAACAATTTTGATGTTATCACGCCCGAAGACACCGCAGACAATCTGGAAAGTTTCCGCATCGTCGAGGGCAAGATCGTTACGGCCACGCTGAAGAAAAACTGGATATACCTTAATTTCGGCAATGACTGGCGCACGGATTTTACGGTCGCTATTTCCCCCTCCGACAGGCGCGCCTTTTCCGAAGCCAGCCTTGATCCGCTGGAATGGAGCGGCAAGACCGTTCGCGTGCGCGGCTGGATCGTGAACTATAACGGCCCCTATATGGAGATCAACCACGTGCAGGCCATCGAGTTGATCAAGGACAAGGTTGACGCCAAAGACATCACCGTAGAGCCAGAGGCCGAAAGCGAAAAAGAGCCTGTTGTAAAGAGCATAGAATCAGATCAATAGATCCATGCCCGCCTGCTAAATAATCAAAAAAGTTTTAAAGGAGTAATTATGAGTTTCTCATCGATAAGGGATATGGATGTAAAAGGAAAAACGGTTCTTCTTCGTGCCGATCTGAACGTCCCTGCCGAACGCGGCAAAGTGACCGACACCACGCGCATCGACCGCCTGAAGCCGACCATCGATCTCCTGAGAAAAAAAGGGGCGATTGTCGTCGTCATGTCGCATTTCGGCCGCCCGGACGGGGAAAACAATTCCGGCCTCTCGCTGGCCTTCATGCTCCCTGCCCTGAAAAAATCATGGGATGCGGATGTAAAATTCTGCCAGAGCACCATCGGCGACACCGCCGCGCAGTTCGTTGCCGGGTTGAAAACCGGGGAAGTGGGACTCCTTGAAAATCTCCGTTTTCACAAAGGCGAGGAATCCAACGACAACGAATACGCAAAGGCGTTGGCAAAGCTCGGCGACATCTACGTCAACGATGCTTTTTCCTGCTCGCACCGCGCCCATGCGTCGACGGAAGGTCTGGCGCATCTTTTACCTGCCGCCGCAGGCCTCCTGATGGAAGAAGAATTAAACGCGCTCGATGCGGCGCTGGGCACACCGAAAAAGCCGCTGGCGGCTGTTGCGGGCGGCTCAAAAATTTCGACCAAACTGAAAGTCCTTTATAACCTGTCTGAAAAGGTCGACTTTTTGATTTTGGGCGGCGGCATGGCCAATACGTTCCTGTTTGCACAAGGGATAGATATGGGCAAATCCCTTTGTGAAAAGGACATGGCGGACGAAGCGCGAAAAATCATGAAACACGCCGAAAAATCCGGCTGCGAAATCATCCTCCCCGTCGATCTTGTGACCGTCAAGGCGCTTCAGGAAAATGCGCCCCATGATTCCGTTTCGGTTAAAAGCATTCCCGCCGACGCGATGGCCGTGGATGCCGGGCCGGAAAGCGTCCAAAACATTCTCTCCAAAATTGGCGCTTGCAAAACCATCGTCTGGAACGGCCCTCTGGGCGTTTTTGAAATCAAGCCCTTCGATACCGGCACCAACGCCCTCGCCCGCGCCGTGGCGAAAAAGACAAAAGCGGGAGAAATCGTCAGCATCGCCGGCGGCGGCGATACGGTTTCGGCGCTGGAAAATGCGGGTGTGGCTGCTGATTTCAGTTACATCTCAACGGCGGGCGGCGCGTTCCTCGAATGGCTCGAAGGCCGCGAGCTTCCCGGCGTAACCGCCTTGAATAAAAAAAACTAAGGCCCACCCCTGTGCGCACACCATAGAATGTACGACAGCGAGAATTACCTCTTTTGCCCAGCCCAAGGCATAATGTCTAAAAAACGGGGAGAAAATCATGGCAAAGCAAACGGTTCTTGTAGTTGACGACGATGACACCATTCGCAGCGTGGTCGAGGCGATGCTGGAGAAAAACGGCTTCAAGGCGCTTACGGCCAGCAACGGCAAGGACGGCCTGAAAGCCGCGAATAACAAAACGCCTGATGCCATCGTCCTTGACCGCAAGATGCCGGATATCGACGGCAACGATGTTCTGAAAAGTCTCAAGGAAAACCCGGCTACGCAAAATATTCCTGTCCTTATGCTTACAGGTGAACGGGCTATCAGCGAAGTTTCCTCAAGTCTTTCCCTCGGCGCGATGGACTACATCGTCAAGCCGTTCGATCAGGAAAATTTCCTGATGCGCCTGCGCAATATCCTAAACAAAAAGAAATAGCGCACCCCTCAGGCGTGGTGGTTGTCCCATATCTCCCGGATCCGGTCGACAATTTCCTGCGGCTTATATGGCTTTTTGATAACGCCGATTACACCGAGCGTCACGTCATCCAGTTCGATATGCTCCGCATCCTTTCCTGTTACGAAAATAACCGGCAGATCGAGAATACCCATTTCCTCCCGCAACTTATGAAGCGCCTGCGGCCCTTCCATATCCGGCATCACCATATCGATCAAAATAAGATGGGGCTGGACCAACTCCAGAGAATCTAGCGCCTCTTTACCTCCACCATAGGTTGACACTTCAAACCCGCCGATTTCCTCCAACGCCTTCCTGGTGATCTTCTGGATGATGACATCATCATCCACATGCATGATGCGCTTGAGGCTTTTGGGCATGTCAGGATTTTACCTCTGTATCTCCGCAAGGAGCTTTTGCTTCACATTGGCAAAAGTTGATTTCAAATCATTCAGCAAAGGCCCGATCTTACCCATATCCCGGCCGTTCTTGCAGGCATCATTGGCCATAAACTCTATCTTCTCGGCAATGGCCGATAACGGGAATATCCCCAGAGTTGCGCTGGAAGATTTAAGCGGGTGTGCGGATGCACTCACCAAACCGCAATTATTGCAGGAAAACCCCTCTCTTATCTGCTCGATACGGTTTTCCGAATTTTCTATATACTTTTCGACGACATCAGGAAAACTGTCAGCCATAAGCTCCTTGATGTTCCTGATCGCGTCCTGATCCAGCTCTTCTGCCATACCGCCCCTTATACGTTACATTCGTTTCTTTTTTTACAGCGGACCATTTTAGTCCATATTCCAAAAAGAGAAAAACACGCCGCTTTATAAAATACGCTTGTATTCATCCTTATCAAGCGCATTCTTAACGATAAGCCCTTGAAATAATGCCCTTATGTATATAGTTGTAATCTTTGCCTAATTTTACAGGAAGAACCCCGTGGCTGAAGACGACAAACTTTCCGAAGTTGAACATATCAAGATCAAAAGCCGGGGGTTGCGCGGCGAGATTGCGCAAACCCTTGCCGATGAACAGGCCGTGAAGTTTTCGGACGAGGACGAGCAGCTTGTCAAATTCCACGGCTTTTATCAGGGCTATAACCGCGACACCGCCACCGCCCGCAAAAAGCAAAAACTCGACAAGGAATGGGAAATGATGGTGCGGGTGAAGGTTCCCGCCGGGCGGCTTACGCCCGAACAATACCTCGCCCTCGACAAACTCGCGGACCCGTGCGGCAACGGCACTCTGCGCGTGACCTCGCGCCAGGGGATGCAGTTCCACAATGTTTTTAAAGGCAACCTGCAAAAACTGATCGGGGAGATCAACGCCGCCATGATGACCACCTTTGGCGGCTGCGGCGATGTGGTGCGCAATGTCATTGCCGATGTCTCCCCGGTCGATAACCCCGTTCACCGCGAACTGGCGGAAACGGCGAAGAAAATATCGGACGCTACCCTGCCCGCGACGAAATCTTATCACGAGATTTGGGTCGACGGCGAAAAGCAAAAAACCGGCGGCGAGGAACCTCTGGACCCCCTCTACGGCAAGCAGTACATGCCGCGCAAATTCAAAATCGCGCTCACTCTGCCCGAGGATAACACCGTCGATGTCCTGACCAACGATGTCGGACTTATTGCTGTGGTCGAAAACGGAACGATTGCCGGGTATAACGTGTATCTGGGCGGCGGCTTCGGCATGAAGCACAACAACGACAAAACCTATCCGCGCATGGCCTCGCCCATTTGCTATGTCCCCGCAAAAGACGTTCTTGAAATCGTCAGGGCCTCCATCTTCCTCCAGCGCGATCACGGCGACCGCGAAGACCGCCAGCATGCGCGCCTGAAATATGTCGTAGAGGAAAAAGGCATCGTCTGGACCAAAAAGACGCTGGATGGTTATTTCGGACGCGAAACCGATGCGCCGCGCCCCCTGCCCCCCTTGAAGGTTAAAGATCACCTCGGTTGGAACGACCAAGGCAACGGCCTCTTTTATTTCGGCCTGCCCGTCACCAGCGGCCGCATCCGCGATTACGGCAACGAAAAACTCCGCACCGCGATACGCGAAGTCGTGACGGCGTTCAAAACGCCTCTGGTCCTCATGCCGACGGAAGATGTTTTGTTCTGCGACATCAAAAACGAAGACAAACCCAAAATCGAAAAAATATTCCGCGATCATCATGTCCCGCTGAAGGAAGACCATCTTCCCGTTGAGCTGTTCGCCATGAGCTGCGTGGCCCTGCCCACCTGCGGCAAGGCGCTGGCGGAGGGCGAGCGCGCCCGCGTGCCGATCGTCTCGATGGTCGCCGACGTTCTTAAAAAATATAATCTGGCGCAGGAAAGATTGTCCGTACGCATTACCGGCTGCCCTAATGGCTGCTCGCGTCCTTTTACGGGCGATATCGGCATCGTGGGCCGCGCACCGGATTTATATGCCGTCTTTATCGGTGGCGACTTCGAAGGCACGCGCCTCTCAAGCAAGGTCGCCGATAAAGTTAAAACGGGCGACATCGGAAAATTCCTCGATCCGTTCTTCGCCGCCTTTGCCAAAGAGCGTGCAAATGACAACGAAGGATTTGGCGATTTCTGCAACCGCATCGGCATTGCACGTCTTCAGGAACTCAGCGCAGCATCGGGAGTGGCCTCCTGATGTTTCCCATCGTTCTCGATACAAAAACAATTCATTTTATCTTGATCGGCAACGGGCCTTTGATCGAAAAGCGCCGGGCGCAACTCGCCGAATACGGCGCGGTGCATCTAAAATTGTTTCACTCCATGCCCGAAATTGAAGAACTGAAAAAGGCGCATATCGTTTACGTTGCCGATCTTCCTTTGCCTCAGGCGGAAGAAATCGCCGCCGCCTGCCGCGATCTTGGTGTTCTGGTGAATGTCGAGGACGTCATGCATCTGTGCGACTTCCACACCCCTTCCGTCATCAGGCGCGGCGATCTGCTGCTTTCGGTTTCGACGGGCGGCAAAAGCCCCGGCCTTGCAAAACGTCTGCGCGAATACCTCAGCCACCTATTTGGCCCGGAATGGAATGAAAGGCTGGAAGATCTGGCGCAGAAAAGATTGCAATGGCGCGCCGAAGGCCTCGACCTCAAAAAGGTCGCCGCGAATACGGATGAATATATAGAGAAGAAAAAATGGCTGGCATGAGCATACAACCCGCCGCCCTCGCAAAAAGCCTGAACGCCGATTACGCGGCGCTGCCTTCGCTTGAACTCCTTGATGTCACAGTCAATAAAGTCTTCAAAAATAAAATTGCCCTCGTTTCCTCTTTCGGGACCGAGGCCGCCTTGCTGTTGTCTATGGCTGCCGAAATCAACCCGGCAACGCCCGTAATATTCCTCGATACGCTCAAGCATTTCCCTGAGACGCTTGAATACCGCGACAAGATCATCGCCTTGCTGAAACTTACCGATGTCCGCATCGTGAAGCCCGAACCCAGCGCCGTCAAAAGCGCGGGCGAACTCTGGAAGACGAACCCGGACGGCTGCTGCCACATCCGCAAGGTTCTGCCGCTTGAAGAAGCCCTCACCGGATTTGAGGCATGGATCAACGGCCGCAAGCGCATCCACGGTGGCCTGCGCGCCGATCTCGACGTCATCGAATATGACGGCCGCCGGATAAAAGTAAACGCCCTCGCAGGCTGGACGCAGGAACAAATCGACGCTGAATGGGAAAAGCGCGCTCTGCCGGAACATCCGCTGGTTCCCTTCGGTTATACATCGGTCGGCTGTATGCCATGCACCGCCCTGCCCAAACCGGGCGAAGATGCACGTTCGGGCCGCTGGGCTGAATTTGCCAAGCAGGAATGCGGCATTCACATCGGGAAGAAATGGGATGACTTTGACACAGGGCTTTAAATTTATACTGCCCGCCTTTGAAAGCGGCACCGTCTGGCTGGCCGGAGCCGGCCCCGGCGACCCAGGCCTGCTGACCTTGCTCGCCGCCAAAGGTTTACAAGAGGCCGATGTCGTCATGTACGACGCGCTGGTCAATGACGACATTTTAGACATCGCAAACCCTGCGGCGAGCCTCGAATATGTCGGCAAGCGCGCCGGGGTGAAATCGCTGAAACAGCCCGAAATCACCGCCCGCATGGTCGCCCATGCCCGCGCCGGAAAGAAAGTTCTGCGCCTGAAAGGCGGTGACCCCTTCATCTTCGGGCGCGGCGGCGAGGAATCCATCGAACTGGCCCGCGCCGGAATTGGATTCCGCATCATCCCCGGCGTGACGGCCGGTATCGGCGGCCTTGCCTATGCGGGCATTCCGGCCACCCACCGCGACATCAACAACGTGGTGAGCTTCGTCACGGGCCGCGATGCAACGGGCAATCTTCCCGTCAATATCGACTGGGAGTCTCTGGCCGCCGCCTCCCCCGTCATCGTCTTTTACATGGCACTGAAGACCATGCCTGAAATCGCGCTTAACCTTATGAAGGCTGGACGCTCACCCCAGACCCCCGTTGCTGTGATTTCAAACGCCAGCGTGGTCGGCCAGAGCATCACGGAAACCACCCTCGAAAAATACGGGGAAATGGCCGTAAATACGCCGCTGGAGCGCCCCGCCGTCATCGTGATCGGGGAATCGGTTAAAATTCGGGGGTTGCTAAAAAACTGGCAGCAGACTATATCGGACAATCAATTTGTCATCCTGAACGAAGTGAAGGATCTCCCGGCTTAATGGCATGAGATTCTTCGCTACGCTCAGAATGACAACACTGGCTTAGAGAGATAAGAACGATGAGTACACAAATGGCAAATAAACCCATCGAAACCGACGCGGTGATCGTCGGCGCGGGTCCGTGCGGCCTGTTTACGGTTTTTGAAATGGGCCTGCTCGACATGAAATGCCATCTGGTCGACATCCTCGACCGTCCCGGCGGCCAGTGCGCCGAGTTGTACCCCGAAAAGCCGATCTACGA
>DIHF01000036.1:0-200 GCA_002420015.1 Micavibrio sp. UBA5703 | reverse complement strand
CCGATCTACGACATTCCCGGCTATCCCGTGATATCGGGCCAGGAACTCACGGACCGCCTGATGGAACAGATCGAGCCATTCAAGCCCACATTCCATTTCCAGCAAATGGCCGCGAGCCTCGAAAAACTCGGCGATGGAAAATGGAAGCTGACCACCGACGAAGGCACCGTGTTTCATGCCAAAGTCATCATCATCGCGGC
>DIHF01000006.1:8107-13844 GCA_002420015.1 Micavibrio sp. UBA5703 | reverse complement strand
CTGTCCTACCTTCTTACCCTGGATGGCGATACTGCCGCCCGGACCATCGGCATGACCCGCGAAACCACCGCCGCCACGGCGGGCCGCGACCTGACTATTCAAGCAGGCAGTGCGGTGTCGGGCGGGACGAATTTGAAAGGCGGCGATGTTATCCTCTCCGCAGGAACCGGCACGGGCGATCAGGGTGCCGCCGGAAACATAAAATTCTATTTTCCGCCTATGGGTGTATCCGGCACCGCCGACCGGACACCCACCGAATCCTCGCGAATAGGCCATAACGGCCTCATGATGAGAACAAACGTTAATAACGGCTGGGGATCGCAAATCTTTTTCAACGGGTATCAGACATTCTCTGGCGCCAATAGTTCTGACGTATACTGGGACAGCGATTCGGCTTTTGAAATATGGCACAATCCGGTTTCCGATATTCTTGTCCTTGGGGCTGCGCCGCCGGGAACCGCAGGAAACTCTATATCCTTTAACAAAGCGCTGACCGTCGACACGTCGGGCAACATGGCGGTAGGAAGCGCGCAAACGACGCTGGCCCCGAAATTCGTCGTGGCTCCGCCCGCCTCAGAAGCTATCGCGGGTGCGGCGACAATCACGGCGGATGCCTGCGGTACGATCAAACAAATTACATCCGTCGGCAACGTGACGACGAATACGACGGATACGTTTACCTCCTCCACCGCTTCTTATGCGGGTTGCTGTATGGATATTGTGAACGTCGATACCGCCGATACGATCACACTGGATAGCAACGCAGAATTTGCAACCGGCGTCGGCACAGACATTGCCCTCGCCCCGAATAAATCCGTGCGCGTCTGCTCCGACGGCTCCAAGTGGTATCAGGCCGCTGCGGTATCCAGCGTTGCGGGCGGCGGGACGACGACCTTCGTGTCACTGTCCGACGTGCCGTCCAGCTACACCAGCCAGTCCAAGAAATATCTGCGCGTGAACACCGGCGAAACCGCCGTTGAATTTACGAACGAGATTATTGCCGAGAGCGTCTCCGGCCTGTCGCTGCCCACGGGCATGACGCTGGACAACCTCTCCGACGTTGTGGCCTCCGGCGCGGTGACGGGCGACGGCATATCCTATAACGGCAGCGGCTGGGTGCTGAACAGCGCCTCGACCGGCGCGTTCCTGCTGCCCTCCGGCACGGCGGCCCAGCGCCCGACGGCGGCGAACGGCATGATGCGCTACAAGACCGACGCCACCATCGGCTTTGAAGTCCGCGAGGCCGGGGCCTGGGTGGCGATGGGCGCGGCGGCATCTGACATCCGCCTGAAAACCGAGATAGAGAAACTCGACAGCAAAGACGTTCTCGCCCGCCTCGATCAGGTGCAGGGCTACAGCTACCGCCTGAAGGAAGACGGCGAAGGCGTGAAGCGTTACGGCGTGATCGCGCAGGAGCTGGAGAACGTATTCCCCGAACTGGTCAACTCCTCCGCCGATCCGAAGGAAATGAAATCGGTCCGCTATCTGGAATTTACCGCGCTTCTCATCGAAGCCAGCAAAGAACTCAAGGCCGAAAACGACAGCCTGAGAACCGAAGTTAATGATATGAAAACGCAACTGGCCAGCATCGACGATCTGCGCCGCGACGTGGCCGGGCTGAAGGCTCACACAGGATATGGAATCGGCAAGGCGCAGTTCGGCATCGGCCTTCTGGCCGGAATGGCGGGCGGCGGCTTCATTTTCTTCCTTGTCGGTGGTATGGTGCGTAACCGCAAACGCAACACAGCCGGATAGATTAGAGAGAGCAGCCCCGTGACTTTCTTGCCTCATTGTCTGGAATTTATTAGGACACTCCTTAACGTCATCCCCGCAAGTGGAGCCGCTGCAGGCGGCGGAACGCAGGCGGGGATCCAGGAGACATGCGCGGCGCGTATGCGCCGCTACGTTTTGTGCCGGATCCCCGAACGGCGCTCGGCGTTGCCTCGCTGGTCGGGGATGACGATGTTGCTGTTTTTATTCCTCGCAAACCCCGCCCAGGCCGCGTGTTCATCCCCGGCGGGTGCGGCGGGAAAAATCATTTACAACGCCGACCACAAAATCGTGCAGTATTGCGACAACACCAACTGGATTCCGGCTGGCCTGCCCGGCTCCGGCTCCGGCGGCTGCTCCAGCCCCTCACGCGCCGAAGGCACGATCCTTTACAACGCCGACCAGAACGTCATGCAGTTCTGCGGCGGGTCGGTCTGGGTGCCGATGGGCTTCCCGGCCAGCGCGGCAGAACTGAGCAGCGGCCTGCAGGGCCACTGGAAGCTGGATGAATCCTCCGGCACCAGCGCGGCGGATTCATCGGGCAATGGCCACACCGGCACAACTTCCGGCAGCCCCACATGGCAACCGACCGGAGGCATCATCGGTGGCGGCCTATCCTTCGATGGGACGGATGATTGCGTCGTGATGCCCTATACGACCGATCTTGAGCTTTCATCCGGGGAGTCAATCACCATTGCCGGTTGGCACAAATCTAGTTCTGTCACTAGCGACACTATTGTTTTCAGCGACAACCAGAGCAACATGAACTATATGCTGGGTTTTGATAGCGGTGGATATATCGTCTTCTCATATAATGATACCGGCCAGACTTACAGTTCTAGCGCGACTTATTCTTCTGCCGATACGTGGCAGCACATTGCCTTCACTTTCACACCGGGCACCGGCAGCTCAGCCAAGCTCTACGTGAACGGCTCACTCGTAGGCGGAAGCTGGTCGTCCGGCACCGGAAATGTTGCCCCCGTTGCCGATGGCCGTCCTGTCAGTATCGGCTGCTGGAATAGCAATGGCACACCTGAGAGCGATTACGTAAGTGCCACCATCGACGATGTCCGCATCTACAACCGCATTCTTACCGCCACTGAAATTGCGGCGCTGGTAACAGAAAAAAACGCCCTCGTCGCACATTACAAGCTGGATGAGTCGAGCGGCACCACAGCGGCGGATTCATCGGGCTACGCCAATGACGGCACATTGCAGGGGCCGCCCTACTCCACATGGTCGGCGGCGGGCGGAAGGATTGGCGGTGCCTTTTACCTTAATTCAACCGATGGGTCTTCAACCAACTTGCAAGGCATCGCCGTTCCCGGCGCGGCGCAGATCGACAACCTGAGCACCAAAACAATCGCGGCCTGGGTTAAGGCCGGCCCCGACAATGAAAACGTGATCGCGCAGAAATATGCGGGAGGTAACGATGACGGCTGGCTCCTGAGAAGAATTAACGATACAAGCATAAACTTCATAAACTGGTTTAACGGCGGTGTCCTTGATGCAGACTGGGCTGGCGTACTGAGCGACGACGGTCAGTGGCATCATGTTGCGGTCACATTTTCCGGTTTATCGACGGATAACGCGTCCCTGTATCTGGATGGCGCACTGGTTTCCTCCATCGGCGCTACCAGCAGTTACCCCATGGGGGATGATTCATCGGCGCAAATGTTTATCGGCAACCACAGCGACTGGCCCACCGCCGCCGTTGACGGCGGTTATCTGGACGACGTGCGCATTTACAACTACGTCCTTTCCGCCGCAGAAATCGGCGCGCTGGCGGCGGTAAACGCGGATACATCCACCGGCCTCGTCGGCCACTGGAAACTGGATGAGTCCAGCGGCACCAGCGCGGCGGATTCCTCGGGTAACGGCAATACGGGCACGCTAGACAACTTCGCGGCTTCACCGCCATGGGACACAACGGGGGGGCAGGTCGAGGGCACGTTAACCTTCGACGGGACAAACGACACCATTACCATTGACAGCTCGCCCGCCTCCCTTGACGATCTCGAAACCCAGGGCGGCGGCGGCCTGAGCGTCGCCCTCTGGATGAAAATGTCGTCGAACACAAGCGGAAATAATTATCTTGTCACAAAATCTATCTGGCCTACCCTCACCGGCCAATGGTTTTTTGCCCTTATCAATAATAGCGGCAGCGGAGATTACTTTTCTTTCGTTAAGGATTACGCCACGACTGATTTGAGCGTGACTTTTATCGACTGCGCCGAAGCCATGAACGTGACCGAGTGGAACCACGTGGCGCTGTCGTGGGATGGCGGTTCTTCAACTGCGGGCGTAAAAGCGTATGTTAACGGCACTCCCTGCACCTCGAATGGCGGGCCTGACGGGGCGGGCGCTAAAGTTTCCGATGCCGCAGACAATATGACAATCGCCTATTACAACAACGGCTCATTCCTTGGCGATCTCGACGATGTGCGCGTTTACAACCGCGTCCTGAACGGGGCGGATATTGCCACGCTGGCGCAATCCTTTCCCGGCGATTGCGATGCCCCGAAGGGGTACAAAGGGGAGATGATCTACAACAGCACCAAAACCATGATGCAATATTGCGACGGCACGTCGTGGGTGGCGGTCGGGAAGAACGCGGGAAGCTACGCCTCCGACCTCATCGCGCACTGGAAATTCGATGAAACCAGCGGCACCAGCGCGGCAGATTCCACCGGCAACGGCCATACCGGCACCCTGACCAACAGCCCTTCATGGCAGGGCCCCGCCGGAAAGCGCGGCGGCGCGATCCTGCTGGATGGCGCGAACGATTACGTCACGGCGGGGGATATCAACGCGGCGGAGGGTATCGCCACCATCACAGTTTCCACGTGGGCTAAAACATCCGTTGCGGGTGAGCAAGACATTGTTACTAAAAGCAACTGTGACGGCAGCCAAGATCCATGGGCATTATATTCTGGCTGGCCTACTGCTGACGGCAAAGCGGCTTTTCTTATCAGCGGCGCGGACGGGACTAACGCCTATTCCGGTCAAGGCACAACAGCCATCAATGACGGATCGTGGCATATGCTGACGGGTGTTTACGACGGTGCCTATGTAAGAATATATGTTGACGGCGTGGAAGAGAACTCGGCGGCTTATGTTACATCATCCATTTACAGTAACACCCATAACGTCGAGATCGGCGGGTATTGCAACGGTAATCCATTCCTAACCAACGGCCTCATCGACGAAGTGCGTATTTACGGACGGGCGTTGTCCGCCTCCGAAATCATGGATCTTTACAACGCCACCAACGGCACGCCGGGCGTGGAAACCCGCACCGTGTTCCTCGCCACCAATTCCGGCGCGAAATATAACGGCAACCTCGGTGGCCAATCGGGGGCGGATACAAAATGCAACACCGAAGCCGCCGCCGCAGGGTTGCTCGGAACGTATAAGGCATGGATTTCAATTACCGCAGACGCAACGCACGACCCGGATTCGCTCTTTACCGGCATAGGCGGCAGCTATACTTACCTTCTGCCCTCCGGCACGAAAGTCGCCGACAACTGGGCCGACCTAATCGACGGTTCGCTTGATTCTGCCCTTAACGAAAACGCTTCCGGCACGTCGCAAGCCTCCGGCAACGTCTGGACCAACGTCACCACCGCCGGCGCCCGCGACGGCACCACCAACAACACGCATGGCTGCGTCACATGGGGCAGCGCCCTCAACACCCGAAGCGGCAATGTCGGCACGGCAGGCAACACCGACAACACCTGGACGGATACCGGCGGCTTCGCCACCTGCAACACCACGGCGTATCTGTACTGCTTCCAGCAGTAGGAATTTCGGATATTCCTTTCAGCGTCACCCCCGTGGCCTGACCACACATGTGTGGTCAGGCTTGAACGACGGGGGTCCAGAAAAGAAGCGCGGCAAAGCCGCGCACATGTTGCGCTGGATCCCCGAACGGCGCTCGGCGTTGCCTCGCTGGTCGGGGATGACG
>DIHF01000006.1:414-7863 GCA_002420015.1 Micavibrio sp. UBA5703 | reverse complement strand
TGCCTCGCTGGTCGGGGATGACGGGAATATGAAGCTTTACTAAAAATTGTTTGTTTTATGAAAATGGCGCGCCCGGCAGGATTCGAACCTGCGACCTTTGGCTTCGGAAACCAACGCTCTATCCAGCTGAGCTACGGGCGCCTGACCGCCAACATATCGCTGAAAACGGAAAAGGGCAGTAAAAAAATGCGTCCGGCACTAAATACCGGACGCATTCTCATGTCAACATAGGAAAAACTGTGTTTACGCCACTCTGGCCCGACCTGTCGCCTTTTTAACGGCCTTGCGCCCGCTGTCGGTGATCCGGCAGAACGCAATGGCGAGTTTTTTCTCCTCGCAAACCTGCGCCAGATCGCCAAGCGAGACCACGCCGACCAGGCGTTTTTCCCGGTTCACCACCGGCAGGCGGCGAACCTTGATAAAGGCCATGTTCTCGCATATTTGCGCCGCGCTCTGGTCATCGTAACAATAATACGGCCCCGGCGTCATTACGGATCGTACCGTATCCGATTGCGGATGGAACCCCTCCGCCACCGCACGTACGGCAATGTCGCGGTCGGTGACGACACCGACCATACGGTCATTCTCGCCCACGAGCAAAAACCCGATATCGTAATCGCGCATCGTACGCGCCGCTTCACACAAAGTCGTCTCGGGCCGAATCCATTTCGGCTCCCGCGACATGACATCACGCACAAGGGTCATTGGAACCTCCCCGTTCAAAAAAAACC
Organism: Micavibrio sp. UBA5703; assembly: GCA_002420015.1. Classification (GTDB taxonomy): domain Bacteria; phylum Pseudomonadota; class Alphaproteobacteria; order Micavibrionales; family Micavibrionaceae; genus UBA5701. The sequence goes on along the minus strand of DIHF01000006.1, from coordinate 7,132 downwards.
ACACGCAAATATTTTTGATCGCCCCCATCAAAGCACATTTTGGGGAAAAAGACAAATTCGCCTTAAGCCGCCTTCGTCAATTGAAGGAAAACGTCTTCGAGATTGCTGTCTTCGGTTGTTATGTCGACGATGGCATACCCCGCCGCGCCGATTTTTTCGATAATGTTTCCTACCGCCGCTTCACCGGGGCTGTAGTGGAACACGAGGCTACGTGACCCCTCTTTCCGCCCCCCCAAAGCCGCGAGGTTTTCCGGTACATTTTCGATATCCCGGTTCAAATGAAAGCGAATGGTCTTGTTGTCGACGCGCCCCAGCAAAGTTTCCTTGTCCTCCGACACCACGACGCGGCCATGATTGATGATCGCGATGCGGTCGCACAGCGCCTCTGCCTCCTCCAGATAATGCGTGGTCAGGAGTATCGTCACGCCGCGCCTGTTCAGTGCCCTGACATTGTCCCAGAGCTGGCGGCGCAAATCGACATCCACGCCCGCCGTCGGCTCGTCCAGCACCAGAATGGGCGGGCTGTGGACCATCGCCTTGGCCACCATCAGCCGCCGCCGCATCCCGCCGGATAGCGAGCGCGCATAGGCATCGGCCTTGTCGGCCAGCCCGACGGTTTCGAGAATCTCCATCGTGCGGCGCTCAGGTTTCGGCACGCCGTAAAGCCCCGCCTGAAGATCGAGCGTCTGGCGCGGGGAGAAAAACCAATCGGCGTTGATCTCCTGCGGCACCACGCCGATAGCGCTTTTGGCGTTGCGGGGGTTTTTATCGATGTCAAAGCCCCAGATTTTGACGCTGCCGGATGTCTTCAGAACCAGTCCGGCCATGATGTTGATGATCGTCGATTTCCCAGCGCCATTCGGCCCCAACAGGCCGAAAATCGAGCCCTTTGGGATGCTCAGATCGACATCGATCAAAGCCTGCTTGGCCACCCCCTTGCGCGTGGCGCGGTACGTCTTGTTCAGGCCGGTAATTTCAATGGCGTTGTCCATGCTGTTTTATATAGACTTCCAATGCTCCGCGCCAAGCCATTCTTTCGCCGCCGCATCGTCCTTCAGAAAAGCGTCCCAGAACGCCAGCGAGGAAACCTTGATGATATCCTCGTGCTTTTCGCGGTTGGGGTTTTTCTCCAGCTTTCCCCGGGTGCCGTTGTAAACCATGTGGTCCCCGCCCTCCAGCACCATCAGGTATTTTTCCGGATGGCTGGAATGCTCGTGAACCAGCAATCTGTGCTTGTAATCAAACCCTTCAATCGGTGAATCGTCCTGCGTGCCGGTCATATGAAACAGCGGCATGTCGATAGGGCCGTATAAATCCGCATGCGCTGCATTAGTCAGATGTGCAATCGGCACGGGGCTATAAAGGATTCCGGCCCTGAATCGCTTCTCACGGAAACTCTGCAACCGCCCTTCACTGTCCGGGAGAGGCATCCCGGCCATAGCCTGCGCGGTCAGAGCGCCGAAGGAATGCCCGGACATGCCGATAGCGCCGAAATCCATAAAAGCCCCGGCCTCCGGGTTTTCTGCCGCCCAGCCGGGGAGCATATCCAGCGTAAAAGGCACATCGAACATCCTGTTAAAAGTGGTTTCACGCGACACTTTTGTCTTTTTGAGAATATCCCACGGGTGGCCCGGCTGCCCCTCCCACAGGCTGCTGTCGGTGCCATGGTGGGTGATGTGCACGATCACATAGCCGTGGCTTGCGACATAGCGCGATAGAAACGCCGCGCCGTCGCGGTTACCACCGAAACCGTGGCTCCACACGATAACCGGCATTTTCTCAAGGCCGTGATCGACAGGGTAATAGATTTTGTACGGGATGATGCGGCCCCCGCGCCGGGGATCGACAAACTCCCCGCGCTTGAGGAGGACTTTGTGCGGCTCAACATCCGGTGGACGGTAGACGGTAGACGGTAGACGGTTTTCAGACATTTTTTAACCTGCGTTTTAGAATACCGTCATTGCGAGCATCCGCAGGATGCGAAGCAATCCAACCTTTTCATTCGGCCTTGGATTGCTTCGTCGCCGCTGCGCGTCTCCTCGCAATGACGATAAAGGAAAATCGCTGTGTCCGCTGTGGTTCAAAAAAACCGTTTTTCGCGGCACGGAATACCTTTTCACTTACTTTTTACCGCTTATTTCTTCCTGAACTTATCCAGCGACACAACCTCGCCCGTTTTCGCCTCGCCTTTCTTCTTACCACCGCCGCCGCCAGTGTCGTCCGGCTCGTCATCGGCTTCGAGGTCAAAAGCACCCTCATCGTTATCCTCGCCCATAGGCTGAAACTGGAGGGCGAAGTTTACCGACGGGTCGGCGAAAATGCTGATCGCGCCCAGCGGCACCACAAGGCGCTCGGGCAGATTGTTGAAAGACAGCGTTACCTTCAGATTGTCCTTGTCTACACTGAGATCCGAAAACTGATACTGAAGAACGATGGTCATCTCACCCGGATAGCGGTCGCGGAGATAATCAGGGATTTTTACGCCCGGATAGTCGGTCAAAAATGTAATGTAGAAATGATGGTCTCCCGGCATGCGGCTCTGGTCCGCGCCGTATTTTTTGCCGAAATCCACGACTTCTTCCACGGCGCGGCGCACAACACCGCGCAAGGCACCTTCCACCATCTTGTCGTAGCGCAAAATATCGTCGTCGTCCGTCATGTACTCTTGTCTATTTTTGAGTGGCCAGAGCTGCGTGAATCAAGCGAATATCCACCACCTATCAATGGCATATGTTAAGGGGGCGAATCCAGCCCCCCGTCATTTTCTATCCACTGTAAATGTTAAATGGCTATCGGCGGCGCAACAACGCGTTCATCTTCTTCAGAGCCGCCTCCTGCGCCTGCATATCCCCGCCCTCAAGAAACAGCAGGGCCGCCTGCTGGTAATAGGCCAGCGCCGCCTCGTCCCTGTATGGCCATTCAAGACCGGCCTTCATAACCGCCATCGCTTCCGGCATACGCCCGGTCTTTTGATAATGCGCCGCCAGCATCCCTCTGGACGGGGCATGCAGCGGATTGATGCGTTGAGCCTCCTGCAAAAGGCTTTCAATATTGTCATCACGCTGCATCAATTTTTTCAGCACCGCCTTTTGATAGTAGGCATCGGCCAGCCTCGGGTTCAGCCTTTGCGCCCGGTCCAGCAATCCCAAAGCCTGTTTGTAAAGATCTTCTTTTTCCTGCGCGCCCGCCCCATCCTTTTTTGCATCCAGAATCCCGATCGGCACCGATGCGGCCATAAGAAACGCCCGCGCATTCATATTCTGCGAAATCTTTGCTGCGGCATTGACATCCGCCGCGAAGGACTGCATGTCACCCGCCACCGATGCATCCTGCGCCCGGCGCAGCAATATATCGCTCCCCGCCGCCGCCGTAAAAACACCCATGCACAAAACAAAGGGCATAAAGCACACCGCCCACGCCGTTGCCCTTGTCCACCCTTCAGGCAGGCGCAATAAAGACTGCGCGCCGCCAAGCGCCTGCCCCGTTGCCCAGAACCACAGCGCCAGCAAAAACCCCGTGCCCAGCAAAATCGGCAGCACGTAAAAATGAAAACTGACATGGGTGTGGGCGATCATCGCGCCCAGCGCACAAAATGTCGTGACGATAATTACGCGCAACGACGAATTTTTCTCCGCCGCTTTCAACGCCTTCATTGTGCGGATGATCGCACCCGCCAAAAACGCGTAAAACAAAATCGGGGCCAAAACGCCCATCTCCGCCCAGAATTGCAGCGGATCGCTATGCGCCGTAAATCCGGCGGAAACGAAATCCTTGCTGCGATATTCCGGGTAATACAAAAAGAACGTACCGATACCAGTGCCAAACCAGAAATGATCTTTAATCATTTCCCATGCGCTCGACCACGTCGCCAGACGCACGCCTACCGACTTCAACCCCTCATCCGGCGCATCGGCGATCCAGAGCCATTTGACCGGCATGGGCGCGCCACCCCAGGCAAAAAGCGCAAAAATAACCGCCGCCCCGGCGCCCAGCGCCATCAGACATCGCTTATGCTTTTTGACCAGCGCCGCGTTCAGCCATAAAAAAACCGGAAACACAAGCGCCAGCGCGACAATTCCGGCGCGGCTGCCGCTGACTATGATTGCCGCCGCCAGAACCAGCGCCGTCACGAGCGAGGCATTGGAATGCATCCTGTTTTGCGCGCCCAGCATCACGCCCATCGCACCGAACAGCCCGAGCGAGAGCATGGCCGCCAGCGCATTCGGGTCAACCATCGGCCAGGCCACCATGCCGTTATTCAGCATGCCTCTGAAAAACAGAAATTGGGCGAGTGTGGAAACGCCGAGAAACAGCGCAATCAATCCAAAACCCGCCGCCCCGGCCCTGAAGAACTTTTCCGGCTCTGGTGCTGCGGTAAAAGCAATGAACGCCAGCGGCAAACACGAGAAAAACCAGAAATATAAAAAACTTTCAAACCGTGTTTCGGACAAAATCACACTGATGAGGGCCAGAACCCAGAACGCCGCGCCCGCCTTCAAAAGCGGCGAGAATGAAATCCTCAGGCCCCCGGCGCCAAACGAACGCGCCACCGATACAGTGGCACACAACGCGATAAAAACAACCGCCAGCGCAAAGGACTGCGCCTCGAACGCCTGTGAAAACATCAGGCTGACGCCCAATGCCAATATCCACAGCGCCACCTGAAAAATCATGCTGCGTTCTACTGCGCGGCAGGCGCGGGCGCGCAGGTCCGTTCGGACACAACGCTGCAACACTTAACGTCTGTTGTTGAATTTTCGCTGATATTGCCGGGGGTGCAATCCTGCGCGCAGTTGATCGGCTGACGCAATCCTTTTGCAACCGCACAGGCCGTATCGACGGAATCGACCGCGCTTAAAATATGAGTTTCCTCGTTGCATGACGGCTTGCCGTTTTTATATGTGGGGCGCATGGCCACGCCGCCTTCCGCGATCGGCGCGCAATACGCATCGCCCAGACACAGATTGCTTGTGGTCTGCACGTCCTTGCAGGATGGCGCCGCCACCCCCGGCGCAGCACCCAAAACAACAAACGCAACGGCCATCATGACAATAAAAGTTTTCATCGGCTTATCCCCTTCCGTTTCGTAGCATGTAAAGCGTACACGAGAAACCAGAGCGCGGAAAGACATGATGTATGGAAGGGAAAATGGTGGCTTTCTGTTGCGCTTGTCCGCCGGAGCCTTGGCGAAGGCGGAAGGTAGCGCCAGAAAGCGGCCGGTTTTCTGTTGCGAGGAAACCGGCCAAACCCCACCTCACCGGGTTAAGGGCGAGGGATTAATTTGTAGCTGTCGCTACCGCCCAATTAGGCAGCTTTGCGACCTTCACCAGCGACAACAGAGTTGTCGTTGGCTGCTACGAACTGAGAGTTGTCGTTTGCAACTATCAATATAGCCCGGTAACGGCGGTTACCATACCGGACGCAGACTGTAACCTTTACTGCGTGTGTCGAACCTGTTTCGGCCCCATGCTCTAAGACCGCGCGCGGCCTTAAGATCCTAAATGGTGGAGCCGCCGGGTACTGCCCCCGGGTCCACGACGCCTATTCCGTCAAGCGTTTAGCGTCATAGCCGGACAAGCCGGCAGGTACTATTATAGGGCAAAATGCTTAATTTTCAAAGATAATCGGGGCTAGGCGCGATTGTTTCAATGTTTTTGGGCCTGTTTATGACGCTACGCGCCTTGGCCATGCTGCCCATCCAGAACTCCGACCCTTTGGTAAAAAAATCATCGTCGGGGTTTAAATGCATCAACGGACTGAAACCATTGCTTTCCTTCCGGCCGATATAGAGCACAGGGAATCCGTCCGTCATCAACCTTGCCAAAGACAACTCGTCGTCAACGACCGTCAGCGTCCGTCTCGCGTTCCTTGCACTCTCTTCCATACGAACCAGCATCCTCCTGAATTTTTCGTTTTCACCTGCTCCCGATCCGGCGGGACACAGCACAGCCACATCGAACTCATATGCCGTTATGAAATCGGCGAAGGCGGAAAATATTTCGGGACGCTCAGCCAGCGCCGCCTGATCGATACAGATAAACCGCCGGACGTTGAAAGGATTGTAAGCCCCCTTCCTTTCAAGAAGGGTCTCGATAACTGCTTCCGGCGCTATTTTTTCAGGAAACGTTGTCATGGCTTACCTCGGCATCGGCCCGGCATCGGCCAGGTTGGGCGCTACCAGCCTGTCCCAGTCCTGCACGGTGTTGTTCCAGTGGCTGGCACCGCTCCCGATAAACATGGACGAATGAATATCTCTCAGCGTCCAGTCATGGGCGCGTCTGAACGGTAATTCGGTTGGAATATCGGAGGCGATATACACCCCTACAACCTTATTATCCATGTCCCACGGCATTAAAATGGCAACGTCCTTGAAGGGGACGGGCTCACGGGCCTCCTGCCTGAAAAGGCTCCGCAGCAACTGCTGGCTGGCCCGATCCGTTTTTTCCAGACCAACGGCATAGTTCTTTTTCCATGCCCAGCGTAAAAATCCCAAAATAGCCGTGAAATCTTTTTCGTCGCACCCGCGGCTGGCGAAGAAATCTTCTGCCTTCCAGACAAAGTCGCAATCAAGCTTATGCCCCTTACTTTCGAACTCGTTTTTACTGAGCAAAAACCTGAGAAAGGGATTTTTGTAATCTTCTATTGTCATACATCACCTAATTATTTGACGTAATCTAAACCAAAATCCCCTGGAAAGGCAAGCCATAAAATCCCCAGC
>DIHF01000006.1:0-177 GCA_002420015.1 Micavibrio sp. UBA5703 | reverse complement strand
CCCGTGAAAAGCAAAGCCATAAAATCCCCAGTTTTTGCCGCGCCCGCCTCCATCCCCCTTTGGCTTTTCGCGGCAGAATCACCATATACTCACCGGACAGGAGCAACCGATGCAACAATACCTTAACCTCATGCGCCACGTTCTTGAAAACGGCGCGGTGAAAGAAGACCGCACCGG
>DIHF01000068.1 GCA_002420015.1 Micavibrio sp. UBA5703 | reverse complement strand
AAGAACGGCCATCCGGCCCACAGCACAACCGGTGTAGCCAAAACAAGCTGTGTCCAGTTGGACACCGTGCCGCTGACATAATGACGCAATCCCAGAAGATGCCCGCCCATTTCCAGCGCCAGCACAGGCAGGGTCAGGACAAGGCCGATCCAGAAGCGTTTGCGCATATCGGCCAGCTCCGGATTTTCGCCTTCTTCTCCGGTGATCGTTTCCGGCTCCAGCGCCATACCGCAGATCGGACAGTTCCCCGGTCCTTGCTGCCTAATTTCCGGGTGCATGGGACAGGTGTAGATTACATGGCTGTCATTGGCAGGAACGGGTTTTTCTTCGCTATGCTGATGGTGAGCGTGATGATGACAATGGGCGTGTTCGTTTTCCATGTTTTAAGCGCCTCCTGCTGCAAAACTGACCGGTTCGGATAAACACATTCTATTTCTTTTCTTTATCGTCGTCCGCGTGGTGATGGCCATTACCTCCATGACCAAAGATGTGCATGAGCGGGCAAGCCAGCAGGATAAGATACGGCAGGGCCACGGCCAGATGCTCAAGATGCTGCGTCAGAAGATAGTAGCTGACCCCGGCCAGAGCCAAAATCAGCACAACGCCTCTCCAAGACAGCAAAAAAGCCAGCAAACCTTTGTGCTGATGAACACAGTTTTTATCGTTATGATGCATATTTTGTCTTCTTTGCTTTGACTATTTTCGGTTCCACCCACCGCCCATGGCTTTGAACAGATCAATGCGTGCAGAGAGCGTTTCAAAACGGGCGCGGGCGTAGCGGTCTTTTGACTCTAGCATAAGGCGCTGAGAGTCTAGGACGCTTTGAAAATCAATCACGCTTAATGAGTACTGGTTTTTGGCCATGTCGTAGGCTTCGCGGGCTTTCTTCGCTGCCTGCGCGAGAGCGCCTTCCCGCTTTTGAGTGGTTTTCACTTTGGTCAGCGCGTCTTCCGATTCCCGGAAAGCGACCAGAACGGTTTGCTGATAATTTTCGGCCAGTTCCTTTTGCCGGGCGGTCACGCGGTTGACATTGCCTTCCAGTCGCCCGCCCTGAAAAATGGGCGCATAGAGCGACGAGGCCAGCGCCAAAGCCGCCGAGGAAGGATTGGCGGCAAGCAATAAATTTGTGCCTATAGTGACGGAAGGAAAAAACGCCGCGCGCGCCGCGCCAATATCGGCGTTGGCCGCTATCAGCTCCGCTTCAGCGCTTTGAATGTCCGGCCTGCGCTCCAGAAGTGCGGAAGGTTGAAGCGCGGCCATGGGCGGAATATTGATCCCGTTCAGATTTCCATCGGCAACAGAAAATGCCTGCGGCGGCTCTCCAACAAGAATGGCCAGCGCATTTTGCGCCAACGCCAATTCCTGTTCCAGCGCCGCGACCTCGGCCTGAGCGTTTGATAAAACCGTTTCCTGCTGGGCGATTTCGAGAGCCGTTCTTGCGCCCGCCTGAAAACGGGCTTTAACCACTTCCAAAAGGTCTTGGGTGCTTTTCAGATTTTCCTGCGCTATGCGGTGGCGTTCTTTCAGGTTAAGGACGTTGAAATAGTTTTGCGCCACGTCGCCCATGATGACGAGCGCCAGCGCATCGTGCGCATATTGTGTGCTTAAAAGCATTTCCCTGGCCGCTTCCGTACCGGCGCGGTTGGCCCCGAACAGGTCAAGCTCGTAGGAAATTCCGGCGTTTGCCGCAAGGGACGGTTCGTCTTTTTCCCTGCTGCCGGAAATCTCCGAGATTTTCATGCTTTCCGCCGCCGCGCTGGCCGAAGGCAAAAGAGAAGCTCCTGCAATCTGAAGTCCGGCCCGCGCCTGCTCAATGCGTTGCAGGGAGGCTTGCAGATTGTTGTTATGAGCCAACGCCCGCTGCATAAGAGCATTCAATTCCCCGCTGCCAAATCCTTTCCACCAGTCGGCTGCGATTTCAGAATTTTGCGAAGGCGCGCCTTCTTTCCATGCGAGTGTGTTAACTTCCGGTCTCTGGTAGGTGGGGGTGATGGAGCACCCCGCCAGCAGAAAAACCGCTAACAAAGAAATGGAAATACGCAGCTTTTGAGCCGCATTATTCTTTTGGTTTGTCATTTTCTGTTCCTCCTCCGCCATCTGCAAGAGAACCATTCACCAGCTTCTCGCAAAGCCCTTTCGGAAGCTTTATCCACTCGTTGGGGCTGGCATCGATTTTTCCCATTCCGGCGCAGCCATGGTTGCCTGCCTTGGTTGCGCAGTCGTTTTTATGGGCCTTGACAATGCCGTAGCATTTTTCCACGTTCTCACCTTTCTTTGGCTCCAAGTGAGCGAAAGCGACCTCCGATGAAAATGTCATGATCGCAGCTGAAACAGACGCAGAAATAGCCAGTTTTATATTTCGAGTTTTCATTTTTGTTTTTCCTCAGTCTGGATTGGGAGTTTGAGTTTCCATTGCATATACGCAGCATACAAAACCGGTATCAAAATAAGCGTCAGGATCGTGGTGCTGACCATGCCGCCGACCATCGGCAGGGCAATGCGGCGCATGACATCCGATCCCGGCCCCTCGGTCAGGAAAATGGGGATCAGGCCGAGGATAATGACGGATACGGTCATCAGTTTGGGCCGCACCCTTTGCACGGCGCCGTGCTTTATATTTTCAAGCAAGTCTTCATGACTGGTGGGCGGATGGTCGCGCATCTGGTGATCGATGTAGATCAGCATGACAATAGCGGTTTCCACGGCGATTCCGGCCAGCGCGATAAAACCGACCGCCACGGCCACCGACATATTGTATCCGGCGATCCACACACCCCAGAAACCGCCAATAACTCCAAAGGGCACCGCCAGCAGGATGAGCAGCGTCCGGTCCCATCGGCCAAAATGTAAATAAAGGAGCGTCAGGATAATCAATAGCGTCGCCGGAACGGCTATTGTCAGGCGTTGCCGCGCTTCCTGCATCTGCTCGAACTGGCCGGAGAGTTTCAGACTATAGCCGGCGGGCAGGGCCAGCGTTTTCAGTTTGTCCTGCATATCGCTGATATAGGAACCGATGTCCCTGTCCGAAATATCCACGAATACCCAGCCGTTAAGCCGCGCATCTTCGGAGACGATCATGGCCGGGCCTTCGGCGATCCTGATATCCGCCAGATTTGCCAGCGGGATGTAAGCGCCGGACGGCGCAGGCACCAGCACATTGTCAAGGTCGCTGACATGCTCGCGGTACGGGCGGTCATAGCGCAGCATGATCGGATAGCGTTCACGGCCTTCGACGGCTTCATCCAGCATCATGCCGCCAAGCGCCGTCTGGATGACCATCTGCACGTCCGCGAGGGCAATGCCGTAGCGTGAAATTCTGTCACGATCCGGGGTGATTTCAATATATTTTCCACCCTGGACGCGGTCGGCCACGGCGCTGCGCGTCCCCGGCACGGTGCGGGCGATTTCTTCCACTTGCCGGGCCAGTTTATCGATGCCCCATAAATCCGGTCCGGCGATTTTAATTCCAACCGGCGTTCTGATTCCGGTCGTTAGCATATCGATGCGGATTTTGATCGGATACCCCCATATATTCCGCATGCCCGGCAAACGCACGGCTTTGTCCATCTCGGCAATCAGTTTTTCCGGCGTCATGTCGGGCCGCCATTGGTCGCGTGGTTTAAGCTCCACCCATGTCTCGATCATGTTGAGGGGGGCCGGGTCGGTCGCGGAGTTCGAGCGACCGGCCTTGCCGAAGGTCGTTTCAACTTCGGGAATCGTCATGATCTGCCGGTTTGTCGCCTGTAAAATCTCCCGCATTTTGGCAGGCGTGGCACCGGGCAGGGTCATCGGCATATAAAGCAGACCGCCTTCGTACAACGGCGGCATGAATTCCGAACCCATGCGGCTGATGGGAAGGGCCGTGCTGACCAGCGAGATCAGGGCCAGCAGCACCGTTGTCTTGCGGAACTTCAGGGCCGCATTGAGGACAGGCCGGTAAAGGCCTATGAAGAAGCGGTTGATGATATTTTCATCCTCGCGCTTTATCTTCCCGCGCACGAACCACAGCATCAGCACCGGCACCAACGTGACGGACAGCAACGCGGCTCCAGCCATTGCGTATGTCTTGGTATAGGCCAGCGGCGCGAACAGGCGGTGCGACTGGCCGGTCAGGGCGAAGACAGGCAGAAAAGAAACCGTAATAATCAAAAGGGAAAAGAACAATCCCGGTCCGACTTCCTTGGCTGCCATCAATAGCGCTTGCCGCCGTTCTTCTTTTCCGGCATCGGCTGAAAGCCCTGATAATTTCCGGTGCGCATTCTCCACCATGACGATGGAGGCGTCCACCATCGCGCCAATGGCAATGGCAATGCCGCCCAGCGACATGATGTTGGCGGTTATGCCCTGCATGTTCATCACGATAAAGGCGGCCAGAATGCCGAGCGGCAGCGTGATGATGGCGACAAAGGCGCTGCGGACGTGCAACAGAAAGACGAACGTGACCAGCGCCACCATCAGGCTTTCTTCCAGCAGCTTGTGTTCAAGATACCTGACCGACCCCTCGATCAGCTTGCTGCGATCATAAACCGTGACCAGTTCCACACCGTCCGGCAGGCCTTTTTTGATGAATTCTATCCGTTCCCTGATCTGCCCGATGACTGTATGGGCGTTAGCGCCCGGCCGCATGACGATGATACCGCCCACTGCTTCGCCTTCACCGCCCAGTTCGGTAATGCCGCGCCGGATCGCCGGCCCTTCCACCACGCGGGCAACATCGCCGACCGTAACAGGATTGCCGTTATCGCCGACTTTCAGAACTACCTTTGCCAAATCCTCCGGCGATCCGACATAACCGAAAGACCGGATCATATATTC
>DIHF01000074.1 GCA_002420015.1 Micavibrio sp. UBA5703 | reverse complement strand
CAGTCCGCAGGCTCACTGAATATCTACAAAAGAGAAAACGATCTGTTTGGTGACCAATCTCCTTGGCGGCGTTTGATTGAGCGCAAGCATGACGGGCACCGACGCCCTCTAATAATCGTCTATGATGAAGGCCACAATCTTTCAGAACAACAGACCGAATTACTGGGAGAGTTGGAGCCAGATGCCTACCTGCTGGCCAGCGCCACGCTGAAACTACCAGCCAACTTTCAAAAATCGGTCATCCAGCCTATTAAACTTTGGGTCGAAGAGGCCGACGATCCCGGGCCTTTTGCATCGGAATCAATCAAAGCGGTCAATGAACACGGCACACCAGATGCCGAATTTTTCATCACCACGGCGGTGAGTAGCGACAAGGTGGTAGAAGCCGAGCTTGTAAAGAAGGCCATCCAGTTTGACGGGACGACCGCCCCTATGGAGCGATGTGTTGACGACCTTATACAGCGCTTGCAGGTTCTCAACGAAGAAATCGTCAACCGTGGTCTGAGCTTCAAGCCAAAGGCCATCTACGTCTGTAAGACCAATATCGCGGATGACGGCGAAAAGGACGATGGGAGCAAGCCTTTTGAGCATCGCATCGCGCCGCCAATTCGTATCTGGCGCTACTTGGTTGAAGAAAAGGGCATTTCGCCTAAAGACATCGCCATCTATGCCAATCTGACTTTCGTAGATGGAAACAAGCCAGATGAAGTGAACCTGTTTTCAAAAGGCGAAAACGATTTTGACGATTTCCAAGCCGGGAATTATCAGCACATTATTTTCAACCTTTCCTTACAGGAAGGCTGGGATGATCCAGCGTGTTATTTAGCCTACATTGACAAAAGCATGGGATCATCTATTCAGGTTGAGCAGATCATCGGTAGAGTGCTACGACAGTATGGGGCAACCCATTACGAAAATCCTTTGCTGAACAGCGCTCATTTTTTCCTTCGGGTGGATAATCAGAGTGTTTTTACTGAAGCCATTGGCAAGGTAAAGACAAAACTACAATCCGAAGGCGCACCGATTGAGATTACGGGAAACTTTGGCGGCGCTGGAGGAGGAGCCGTTGATTTGCGGCCCAAAGACGACGTAGAAGTGGAGTTGCACCATATTTATGTCGATTCCGATGAGGCGCGCGAACGCATCGTAGAAATCATTGACCAGTTTCCCCATTTCACCGAAGGTCACGCTGACACCGTGGGAAAAGCCCACACAGCAACTCAGCTAGTAGACCTTGAAGAGCTAGGTAACGATCCAGGTTCTGTTGAATGGAAAATGGACGGACACACCAATCCCATGCGCCTTCGCTGGCTGGTCAATACGGCTATCAAATCACACTCGACACGTGCCCTGACGGTGGTGGAACTCAAAGATCCGAAGTTTGACGTGCGTGTTCAGGTACAGAGCAATGCAGATAAATTAACCCAGAAACTGGCACGCGAAATCGTTGCAGCCTACTATCAGAATTCGGACCTGGTGTACGAGAGCGGCAAGCCATTTGAGTTTGGTACATTGCGTGTGCCGAAGAATGCTCCGTCCTTTACTAACGGCTTGTATGAACGCTATACGGGCTTCAACAACTTTGAATTGGCGTTTGCGAAGGCACTCGATGCGGCTGGCCACGTGTGGCACCGCAACCCCTCTAGTGGTGGCTTCTATATTCCTCTACTATCTGAAGGCGACACCACAGCGTTTTACCCGGATTTCATTGTCTGGAAAAATGGCAATATCTTCTGCCTGGATACCAAAGGGGGCCATTTGCTCTCCGACGCGGTGGCCCGAAAACTCTTCGACATTCAAGAAGATGGAAAGACAAAACTCCAGGTGCGTTTTATCAGTGAAGGGAAGCAGTCAGAATTGCGCGGCAAGGCAATCAAGGGTGGCTTCACTGTTTGGAAAATGAAGACAGGCACACCAACACCTGTTCACGTTGACACATTGGATAAAGCCGTAAAGGAGTGCTTGCGCTAAGAGCTGGCCTTTGCATATGAGTGACCAGAATCCCAAACTAGATCATCTGTTTTTGGCGGTCGGCGGTTTGCTCACTGGCGCATGGTGGGTAAAAAACCAAAACGATCAGGCGAAGAAAAGCAGGGCAGAAAAGGATGATCCTGACGGCGTGGAAGAAGTCTGCTCTGAAATAGCCCCCATTCTGGATGATTGGGAGCCGGACGGATGCGAAACCGAAGATGACTACGTGCAGAATCTTTTCGATTACCTCGATGAAGAAACCGATTTTGAAATCGAGATGTTTCCCAACACGCGGGAAGGCAAGCCCGACATTCTCATCAATGACCTGCTCGCTCTGGAAGTCAAAGTTAACCTTTCAAAAAACGAGCGGAACCGGCTGATAGGCCAGACAGCCGGATATTCACGGGAGTGGGTAACGTGGATTGTCCTGATAGACACGCCCGCCAGTCGCATTGGGTCTTTGGAAAAGCTTCTGGCCGACAAGGGCCTTCAATATATTTTGGTATTCACCTTTTCGTAATTAGAATCCAAGCCATAGCCCTTTTTCCGAATACTAGCCTTAAAGCCTCGGCATCTTCATAAACAGCGCGCGGGCTTTTTCGTCGCGCGTCTTGCTGGTGAGCGTGGCGTAGATGACGGTATTGCCGATGTCGGCGTGGCCGAGCCAGTCCTGCACGAAGCGCAGATCGGCGCCAGCGTCGAGCAGGTGAACGGCGATCGAGTGCTTGAGCACGTGGAAATGTCGCTTTTCCGTGGGCAGATCGGCTTTCACACCATAATTGCGACGCATAAGCCAATCGAGGGCAAAGCGGGAAATGGCGTTGCCGTAGCGATCAGGAAAGAGCAGGGGATTCACGTCATCCACGCCCTTCTTCTCGGCTTGGCGCTTCCGCTCCCGCAGATATTCCTTCAACGCCTTCACCTCGTCCGCCTGCATCTTATGGACACCCGGCAATGATCCCTTGAGCCGGTGAACGTTCAGCCGGTGCTGCTTCTCGTCAAAATCCGTACGGTGGAGCAATCCGACTTCCGAGGCGCGCAAGCCGTGCCGGTAGGCGATCAAAAACAGGGCTCGGTCGCGGCGGCTCTCCATCGCGGCAAAAAACCTGCGCCACTCGTCCACGGTCAGAAATTTTAACCGCTCCATTCTCCGGGCGCGATCGGCCTTTCGATCCCGTGTTTTTTCGCCTTGCTCTCCCTCATTCGGCACAAGCCGAAGCGCCGCGGGCTTCGCCCGTCCGGACGCGGCGGTGTTCGTTTTCTTGGCAATCTTCGGCATATTCTCCGTTTAAACTTAACAAAATAAGTCTTTTGTTAAGTTGTATAGCGGATTCCGCCCGAAAAGGCCAGTGTTTTGGTGGGCGGGGAAGGAAGGGTTGGCCGTGTAATGTTGAGTTGAGCGGTCATCTGTAACATAGAGTAGGCTGAGGGCGAATTATCTATGATGTATTATTGGGCTTCATCAACCAGCTTCACTATTTTTGCTGTCATTTCACTTATACTACTCAATTGAAGAACAATGTCAGCCAAATCACGGAGCAAGGGAATGTTTTTTTCCATCGGGTGATCCATTGCTGCTCTGATTGAGTCAATATCAAGATTGTCCCTATCCCTTAACCTCTCCAAGCGAATTGTTTCTGTTATATCAAGGTATACCAGTAAACTCTTAGGAAATAAAGAATGTAAAGCTCTCCATACTTCAGTATGCCTTATCCCATCTACTATCATAAAAGGATGTGGCTCTACCATACTAAGAACACGCTTTACAAACTCAAGATAGCCTAACTCAGAGATCAAACTTCCTCCAAGATGCTGTAAAGAGGTGCGATCTAGAGGCATATTTCTGCCAGTTGCCTCTGACCGTACATAATCACCGAAAGAAACCATCTTGGCATTTAAGATCTTGCAGAGTTCGTTTGCTAAACTTGTTTTGCCAGATCCTATCTGTCCTGCTACACTTATGATTCTAAAATAGGTTGTTGCGCGCTTCATAATTGAGAACAATCCAAGGTCTTCTATCTGACTTTACAACCGATATGGGGTTGACTGGTAAGACTTCGCTAATATGCACTAAAGTGGCATATTTACTTTTTTGTTTAGCTTGTTTAAATGGTTCTTCGAGAGCCAGCCCGGCGCTATATTGCTGCATTATCAATGTTGCATCATTAGGTTCCATAGAACCAAAGAATTGTACGTCTGCTACAAGAGCAACTGCTAGGATCGGCCCTGATGTCTCCTTAAGGAAAAGCACATCTCCGTTTTTTATCATTTGGAATGGAGGTATACGAACCTTGCTAAATCGAGACTCTATTGTTTTCTGCCTCGAAATGATCTTATCAAGATATGATTTAGTTAATATGGCGAGATGACCAACGATACTAAATCTTCTACACATCTCCTTTAGATCTTCAATACTCAAAATTTTGTCTACGTCGAGTTCGCTCTTCAATGTCTCAAGCGTAGAGACTTGGGGTACGTAAGATTGTGAAGGAATATCGCTCGGGAATGACATGTTCTCTTTCAAAAGCTTTAGTGCGAGATCATAATGCTGATCTACAATGGCAGCTAGAGAAGCTGGTATAGGTCTCCCTGCTATTGTATGTAAGGCTGCCCAAAAAGACGCTTTGCCTTTAAGTCCAAACACTCTATTATCCCAAAACCAAATATCAACTGCTTTCCTGCCTGCATAGCGACGGCTTACCGTTGGAAGCGTATCCTCTTTCTCAATAGAAATCACTGCAGGCTGAGAATCATAGTCATCAAAGGGGCCGCGCAATTTAACTTTATAGGTTCCAAGTAAAATCTCTGCCCATTCTCTGTCTTCACCAGTATAAGAACGGGCGGATGCAAGAATATCTAAAACTGTTTTTTGTGTTGGATTATCTGTTTTTCTAAAGATAACCAAGTCACCTTGTCGCCAATCACCATTCGTATTTATACCAGCAGAGTACAAGGAAGCAGCTTCAAAACCTGGGGTCTGGTAGCGGACTTTAGCGCTTTCAATATGCTGAATGTGTAAGCCCAGCTTGTGGGCAATTTCAATGATCTCCCATCTGTCTTGAATTGCGCGTGGCCGTGTGTTTATTGGTAGCAGGCTTACGGCAATTATAGCGCCAATTGAAGTAGCATAAGATGCCTGAGCCAAAAACACAGCGTAATACTCAGTGTACCAAGGAGGATCGCAAACAACTATATTTATCTGCCTATCAGGCTCCCATAAAGAATCTGACATCAAATCGCAAGCGATGGCTTTCAGCGACTTAGGTAAACCCAATCGGTTGAGATAGTCAATCAGTTCGCTGCTACCATCTATAAGTGTAGTATAAGGAGCGTTCTTGCGTCGACTTAACTCAATAAATACAGAGGGCGCCCCTATAAGCAACACCGATCCTTGGCTATAACATTCAGTCATCACCAGATCGACTAACGTTTTGGTAGTAGCCCTGTCGAATCGCCAATCGTAATCAAGAGGATGGGGTTCCGGTAACAAGAGTCTCTGTGATGCCCCCCCTCCAACTAAGCCACTACCTTGGCCAGCAGGTTTCACTAAATAATAACCGTCATCTACATAATCTACCTCTCCTGCTTGTGTTAGCTCCTTCAGGATGTCAAGTAATTCAAGAGGGTAAACACCATAAGAGTTTCTTGCTATATCTCCAATAGCATGAGCGCCTCTTGCAATTGCTGAGAGGATAATTTTGGCCTGAAAGTCACGGGGGGTCATTTTGCTTCTTTTCCTTTTACAGGAAAACGTTTTTCGTTTTCTTTGATTTTGTCCTTCAATACTTGCTCTGGGTTAATGTCAAGTTCTACGCAAAGGGATAGTAGGAAAATTAGAATATCTGCAATTTCACCCTCTACTGCCTTGCGTTTGGAGATGGAAAGTTTTCTCCCCGAGGCAGTACACCACCTAAAGAGTTGGGCTAGCTCGCCAATCTCACCACATAGAGCTAACACTAATGAACGTGGGTCGTGAAATTTTCGCCAGTCTCTTACTTCATTAAATTGGCTTACAAGCCTTATTAATTCATTCATAAAACCATCGGTACATCACAAATAGGAAGATTACGTTCATATTCACTAAACCGTTTGTTGAGTTGTTCAATCCAAGCGGTATGAACTTCGTGTTGAAAAACTATAGATTCCTCCTGCTTTGCCTTGACCCGCCTTTTAGTTGGAGTGAAAGCTTCAACTTTGAGAGGAACAGTCCTTAAAGGCAAGTTTGGGTGAATTTCCTGCAACCTGTCCACAAACTCTTCCATTGAGTCTAACAGACCGGCGTGGGGTGGAGCAGTAAAGGTGGCATATGCATACATATCAAGGCCTTCCTTTAAGAGATCACGATAAACCTCAAATTGTTGGTTAAACAATTTTGGTTGTGCGAGGGTATTGAATGAGAATGATGTTTCGTCGTACCCTTTGAAACATGCCACACGTGCATATTTAGGGAAGCTTGCAACAAATTTTCTTTGTTCTGATGTAAGGTACTGCCAAAAGTACCGTGTGCTCAGATTATCATCTGACCATAAGTAAATTTTGCCTTCTAAGCCATTCTTTTTTATGGACTCCATAGTCCATACTAGCCATTCTGGAACAATGTCAGGCTGCCCCCCTGATAAGTCAATTACATCAGGTCTGTTTTGATCTTCAAGGTACATACCGATCAATTCATCGGTAGTAAAATAATCAGAAACTCTCAAATCTGCTGACAGGCGGTCAAAGTCAACAAAACAATACCAACACCGCCAGTTACAAGCGGCGTTTTGAAACACTTGTGTCCTCAAAACTATGTCAGGTGTATAATTAAGTGCTTTGGCGGCAGGCAAAATAGGAAGAGGATCTTGCGACCAATCGGTATGTTGCTTGAGCCGGAAATGGCGAATTCTGCCATAGCCACGGCAATTTACCGACGTTGTGAGATCTTTTTCTTGTTCAGAACCAGCCAATCGAGCGATCAATATTTTACGTTCCGAAGGGATGATCGCTTTCTCCCTTAAGCGCATAGAATATAGCTCAGTATCGATCATCTTATTTCTCCATCAAAGACTGTCTAGTTTTTGCAAAAGAGAGTGCTGAAGCTTTCAAAACAAGCTGGTCTTTTTCTCCTTTCATCACTATGTAAACGTTTTTCCCCTCCCTACCATCGGCAAACGGTCATCCTCAACTCCACTCCCTCTCCCGCGTCGGCGCAATGGGGGCGTTCAGGCTGCACTCACGCCTCCAATTTCTTCGCCGTTGCCCGCCGCTCTGATTACCTTGTAGAGTTTCCGCTATCTCTTCCCGAAATCCAAGCCTGAGCCATTGCCGATGCACTTTCATCAGTTTGATGTCTTCGACCTTCTGTAAGCGCGCTTGCGTGCGTTCCTGCTGGGGCTGGCCGGCTCTCAGGCGTTCAACAGTCTCCTGTCCCTCTCGATCAAGCCCAAGCGTGCTCAACCGGTACTTTCTGCCTGTCTGCGTATCTGTGACGCCTGGCGTTTGACCTCGGACGTAGGGCGTAAGTTTGGCGGATTTCAAGAGCTCAATCAAGTGCTCCTCGCTCCGGGCGGCGGTCAGACATGATTTCAGGCGTTCGCGCACATCTTCCTTTTGCGACGACCTACTGCCCCCTTCTGCCTTCAGTCGGCGGGCACGTTCAGCCTCTAAATTCGTGAGGCGGGGGCGGTCGTGGGCCTTGCGCGCCTGTCTGCCGTAGACGACAGAGCGCGAAAGCTGAGGGAACTTTTCGATCTGGTAGGTTTCCATTTCGCGCTTGATCTGCTCGAAATCGTTGCGCTCGAGGCGCAGTTTGCGCCCGCTCTCGATCAGGTTGCCGGAAATCAGGATGTGAACATGCGGGCTGGCAGTGTCGAACTGGGCTTTGGCGTAGGCCAGGGCGTTGGGAGCGCGGCGGCACAAATATTCGCGCGCCAGGTCGTTGAGCATTTCTTCGGTGACGTGCTCGCGGTCTTCTTTGGCAATTGCGATGATCTCGTGATAAAGGGCGACGCCGTTTTTGCGGCCATCCCGGATGTGGTTGAAGTTCTGCAAAAACTCGGCCTCGATCTGTCGAGGAGCGTCAACGGCAGCGCGCAGATTGTGTAGGACGGCAAAGCGCCCTTTCTCCTTCGGGGTGTTGATGTATTTCAACAGTTGGCCGAAGCTCGCCGTCTTCCTACTCATGGATTTGATGACCATCGGCAAGTTTGGGGTGACGCACGGCGTTCTTGATCCGGTCTTCCAGTGTCAGGACGATCTCCTTCAGCTTCAAATAGTCGGCGTAGTTCGTTTGGCGGTTGCGGTTGGCGCGGGCGGCAAGCTGGTTGACGTTGCTGGCGACGTTGCGCAGCAGGGCAACCACGGCCTCAAGCTTCGCTTCTACATTGGCGGGCACGATGTAGCGGGCCTCGGAGTAGGCCAGGGCGAGCTCCTTGAGGCATGTGGTCTTGCGCATCCCTAACCGGCGGGCGCGGCGCTCAAGCCGGGCGTTTTCTTCGCGGGTTAGGGAGCAGTTGACGGCCACTTTCCGCCGCTCAGGATAAAGGGCGCGATCGATCTTGCGGCGGATGGCCTTCCGAAGTTTTGCGGCGGGCGTGATGGCGGGCATAGCCTATCTGATGGGGAAGGGAACAACGGACCGCCACACGCCGCGCGGGGGGTTCCAAGGGGCACTCCCCTTGGCAAGATGTGTTGCCCGAAGGGGAACGCAATCTTGCTCCGACGCAAAGCGAGGACTCGGCGCATCGCATATGGCACAAGCGGCGTTCAACCGGAACCATCATCAGCCTACCATTCGCCAGCGGGGGATCAAGGGGCACGGGCAAAATCCTTTACACGGCCGCCGCGCTTCCCTTTAATACAAAGTGAAGGAAAAACCACGATGAATGAATCCCCACGCTTCATTACCGCCGAGACACTGCGCACGATCCGGGCCAACGCGGACTGGCGGGGGCTGTTCCGTGCCCTGGGGCTCGAACGGGCGAAGGGGAAGGGAAATGACAACGATTGGTGGGCGTTGTCTCCGCTCACGAACGAAAAGACGCCCAGCTTCCACCTCAACGGCAAGGGCTGGTACTGCCATTCCTCCCAACAGGGCGGGGGAGTGGTCGAGCTCGTCCAGCGCGTCCTTGAACATCGCACAGGTCGGGCGGTTTCGTGCTGGGATGCTGGCAGGTGGCTGCTTGAGCAGGGGGTGAGCAGGCTTGACGGCGCGGCGGAAGGGGCGGGGAATGCTGAAAAAAGCAGCCGAAGTGAAGAAAAGGGAAGGGGGAGTGCGCCTGAAGCGGCAAAAATCGAGCGTAACGAGCCCATACGGGCCGATTTGCGCCCGCGCCTTATCCCGAATCACCCGGAGCTTGAAAAACGCGGCATATCGAAAGCAACCTGCACCTATCTGGGCTGCGGGTATCTCTCTGGGGTGCAGGGCACGATCAATAACCGGATCGTGTTTCAAGTCCGCGGGGTCGAAGAGCGCGGCGGCCAGCTCGCGCCAGTGATCCTGTCGCATATTGGCCGGGCGGTGTCGGACGTTCAGGCCGACGTTGAGGGCAAATGGCACCATTACGCCGGGTTCAAAAAGCATCTGGAGCTGTACAACCTGGACAAGCTGCTGCTGGACGGTAAGGCGCGCGAACAGGTGCGGCAAACGGGGCGCGTGGTGATCGTCGAAGGCCCGTTCGATGTCGCCAAGCTGGTTGAAGCCGGAATCTACAATGTCGCCGCGACGTTCGGCGCCCATTTGTCCGAAGAACAGGCCGGACGCATACGGTTGCTCGTGGATTGGCTGGGCGTGCGCGAGGTGGTGGTCTGGTACGATCGGGATAAGGCGGGAAGGAAAGGCGCGGCCAAAGCCCTTGAGCTGTTGAAGCAACGCGGCCTCATGGCCTCGGTCCTGTGGGGGAAACGCGATAGCCGTCTGGCTCAGGCTGCGCAGACCGTAGGGATTCCAGCCCATTCAAAAGACCCGTGCGATTTGCCCGTCGAATCGTTGCAGGCGCTGCGCGCGGCTGATGTGATTTGACGATAGATGTGGCTTTATGCGGTTCCAGCTTTTTTCTCGCGCCGCTTGGCGAGCATCTTCCGGACGGCTGGGCTTACGTCGTATTTCTTCCGGTTGAAAAACTCCTCGAAGATGGCGCGCGCAATATTTACTTCCGTCTCTCCCTCTTCCAGCGCGTAGCCTTCGATCTTCTCGACCAGGTCGGGAGAGAAATAGAATTCCTTGCGGATGGCTTTTCCTGGGGGGGCTGTCTTGATCGGTTTATACGGCGCAGGCTGTTTTGCCGCTTTCACGGCTTTCTTCTCGGTTTTCCGGTTTTCCACCGTTCCACCTTCCCGGTTTTCCACCTCTGCGGATTGGCGGGGTGGTGTATCAGAAAGTAATGATGCAACGACGTTGCTTTTGGTGAAATCTCGTTTCATATCTTCAGGCGTTTTAGAAATTCGTCCGTAAAGTCCGCGAATTGACTGGCGCCCTTGCTGCGCTGGTCGTATTCACTGATGGAAAGGTTGAACGCGGGGCTTTCTTCAAGCTTCGTTCCTTTTGCCAGTTTGTTCTCAAATACCTGTTCACCGTACTGCTCCCGGATCACGCTTTCGAGCTGGTCGCCCATCGTTGTCGTTCTGCCTTCGACCAGGTTAAGCACGATGCCAAGTACGCTCAGTTTGGGGTTCATCTTCCTTTTGACGCGCTCGATGGTGGTGAACAGGTCTTTCGATCCCTTGATCGCGAAAGGAGCGGGTTTCATCGGAATAAGCACGTGCTGTGCGGCGGTCAACGCGGCCAGGCTTAGTAGTCCGAGCGACGGCAGACAGTCGATGAGCACGAAGTCGTATTTGCGCTCCAGACTCCTAATGCCTTCCTGCAGGCTGGAGACGGCCAGCACATCGCTGTCCGGTACGGTTGCCAGTTGTATGCTTGCCCCAATTAGGTCAAGGCGTTCCTCGATGGCTTGCGGCCTGATGTCGTACTCGTTCCTGTAAAAACTCAAGACATCCGCCTGCATTGCTTCGGGGTCTGGCAGGAATGCGCTGGTAAGATTTCCCTGCGGATCGTTGTCGATCGCCAACACGCTATAGCCGCGGTGCGCAAGCTCCTTGGACAAGTTAAAGGTGATCGTCGTTTTTCCGACTCCGCCTTTCTGGTTGGCGATGGCGATGATTTGCATAATATTCTCCGTCATAGTGGAGCGGCGGAAAGGTGGAAATCCACAAGCGCGGGAAGATTGTAGTGCGATCCTGGAGGCTTCGCAATGCTTTGTAGGGGCTGGAGCAAAGGCCCAAACGCGGGAAGCACGGTTTCCTTTTCTTCACTTCGGCAGCTTTGAAATTTGTGAGTCTGATAATAAATGGCATATGGCGTTAGTTGCCTTGTCGTTATCAGACGCAACGCGATGAGGGGTGTGGTTAAAAAGGGGTTAAAGAAAGGGTTAAAGGGATAGGGAAACTGGGAAATCTTGGAAATGGCTGGAAATAAAGGAATTGAGGGCGTTCAGTTCGTGAAATCTGCGGATGTTTCCCATATATTTAGGCCAAATCTGCGGGCGTTTCCCATATATTTACTGCTATCACAAAGAGAGCTGCGGGCGTTTCCCATATATTCAAAGCATAAGTGCGGGCGTTTCCCATATATGCTGCGGGCGTTTCCCATATATCGAGCCTGTGGAAAGCTCAAATCTGCGGGCGTTTCCCATATATTTTTAAAGACCTGCGGGCGTTTCCCATATATTCCTGCGGGCGTCTCCCACATATTTCCGCGGGCGTTTCCCATATATTGGGGCTAAATCTGCGGGCGTTTGCCACATATTGAGCCGAGACGAAGGCAAGGCATAGCCAGGCCATCAGTCACGTAAGGCTTTCAATGCTTCGCACGGTCAACAATCGTCCGCGCCTGCTCAAGCGAAATCCTCCGCAGCTCCTGGCCTTGCCCGGCTAGAACGTCTTGCGGCAGGCTCGTTCGCACTTGCCTACTGATGTTGTTGTATTTCTTCATCTCAGAGGTGAAGCGCGGATGCGGCGTGATGGTGATCTTGGCGTCGGCGATCTTCCCTTTGCGCTTGGGGTCGTAGACCGGAGTGCGCTCGAAGCTGAGGACAACGTCCGCCGCCTCTAGTTTTTCCAGCGCTGTCTTCACCTGTTGCCACTGGTCGCGCATTGATTGATTCGTGCTCAGACCGAAGTCGCGGATGATGGTTGAAAGCAGGATGGCATAGCGGTCCTTCTTCTCAAGGCTGGCCTGGGTGTAGTGGTGGGATAGCCGTTTGAACAGTTGGCGCGCGATGACACTCTTGAACGACATTCCTTTTTCATAGTTGATTGGGCGGAACGTTCCATTCTTAATGCTGCGCGTCACGAGGAAATTGAAGCGCACGAATGCCTTTGATTTCTCCCCGTGTCCTTTCCAATCCTCGCGCGTCTGCAATCCGACCGTTTCAAAGAGACTGGATTCCAACTCTGTTTGCAGCTTCCCGCTTTCGCTTTGCGTGCGAAGCTCAATCTGCGTCCGGGCGCAAATCAGCAGGGCTTCCTTGATCTCATTCAAGTTGTACCCGTGTCCTCTGCTCTCAAGCTCCTTTTGCAGTTCGTACAGGGTAAACACGACCCCCGCCTCATCGTCCAATATCAGGCCGCGCCCTTCGCACGCCAGCTTGCGCAATGCATCCTCGACCAATTCCTCGCGTGAGGATGGGTAATAATCACGTTCAATGCCGTCCTTGTCCTTGATCCGCGCTGGCATAATGCGGGCAGAGTATTCCGTGCCCCTGTAGACAAAAGAACGCTCAAACGAGGGCAAGAACTGGTCATTGATCCTCGTGACGTTGCCCCAATGGTACTTGGGGATGAAGTCGTAAAGCTCGATGGTGTTGGAATACTCCCTGCCCTCGGTCGCGACGATCTGGAAAAGCTCCATCTGCGGGGAGTGTTCCTGTTTATAGTCCTCAAGCTTCTTGATCGCCCGTTTTGCGGCTCGTTTCACTGGTGATGATCTCCTGTGATGGTACGGCGTGACATCTGCCATTTGCTAAAAAAACAGCGTCGTCATCATACGCCGTAGCGGTTTGCAGTCAACAGATCAAAGCATCCTGGCGGCATTCTACCGCACAATGCATGTTGTTTTCCACCTTTCCGGATTAGTGGAAAGGTGGAAAAGTGAAAAAGTGGAAAGCCGCCTTTCCTTATCCCTTTCCCAATGCCTCCAGGTCAAGCCATTGCACGGCCTCGCTGCCATAATCGAAGCGCGGCACAAAGGGCGATTTCCGGGTGAGCCGGAGCAAGTCGGGATACTTGAAATAGGGTTTCATCGTAAGCCGCACGGGTTTTTGGCTGCCGGAGATCAACAGGGCGTGGTTCCGCTTCATCATCCGGATTTGGTCGGAAGTCATCAGGGGTTTGGCGATCGTGCGAGCTTCGGAGTCATAAAAGCCGGTCTCGTTGTCGAAGGCGGTATTGTGTCCCAAAGTGCGCTCAAGGCTGCTGGTCGTCTTCAGGTCCAGCCCGGAAAAGTAGAGCTTGTTGTTCATCCCGCCGCCGGTGATGGCTTCGGCCTCGTCGTCGCCGTAGGTGGCGGAAAGCTGGGCATATTCCTGCAAGATGATCGAAAGCGAGCAGCGCCGCTTTCTGAGCGTCGTGGCGATGGTGGCGAAGTTGTGGACGCGGCCGCTGTTGCCGAACTCGTCCAGGAAGAAGTAGACGGGCAGACTGTGTTCCGTAACGGGCCGCAGGCAGGTTTCAAAGCAGGCCGCATACAGCAGATTGATGATGATCGAAAAGTACCTGATCTTGTCTTCCGGCACAATGAGGTAAAGGGCGGTCGGCGTGGAGCGCAGCGCAGGAAGCGCAAGGGTATCGCTGGAGGTGAAGCGCACGATGTCAGGATCGCTCCACAGATCGAGCGCGGCGCGGGCCGTCGCCAGAATCCCCGTCATCACCTTGTCATCCTGGGCCAGAAACGCCTTGTATTCGTTGAAGGTCATCTCGTCAGCGTAGCGGGCGAAAAACCGCTCCGCCGCCTTGTCGTCCGCGCCACCCAGCGCGTTGAGGAGCTGGCGCACGTTGCCCAGATGCACGACGCGCCGGTCTTTCACCTGGCTGAGCGCCGAGAGGCACACGAAAATAATGTTGGTGGCGGCCATCGTCCAAAACTGGTCGGCCTGGCTGCCGCTCGTGGTCAACGAAAGGATGGCGGCAAGCTGGCGCAGGTTCTGCCGCGTCCGGAGGTGGGCAAGCGGATTGAAGCGCAGGGAATGCTCAAGGCTGGCCGGTTGGATGACCTGGATGTTGTATCCGCGCTCGCGTAAGTGGCCGGAAGTCTTCTCATAAATCTCACCGGACGGATCGGTGATGATCGCGCTGCCGCTGCACAGCAGGATGTTGGGGATGACGTAGCGCGTCGTCTTGCCGCTGCCCGTCGGGGCGATCAAGGCAAGGTTTTTAAAGGAATCGTCCGGGCTGAGCCTGCGGTACGGGGACAGGACAAGGCCGGTGTTGGTGCGTGAGAGAAAGCGGCGCTTCTCGAAAAACCCCATCCAACGCGCCTTGCCGTGCAGAGACGCGCGGTTGTGATGAGTGCCGAGAAGAAAGAAAAGCGGCGTGGTGATCGCGCGGGCAAGCGCGGAGAGAATAGGCATTTATGGGCGTTCGTCCCATTATGCCATTCATACACTTATCCGGTAAGGCTCCGCTTTTCCGGGTCTCCGGTCTTCCGGTCTAGTGGAAAGGTGAAACGGCGGTAAGGTGGAATAGTGGTAAGCAGGAAGCTTGTGAAACCCTCTGCTGCAATGGCGTCAAAATCTCGCGCGTCAGGCTCGTGAATGGTAGAGTAAATCGAAATCCATAATCCAGCCGCATGGAAACAACCGCCAGCCTGCACGCCGTTCCGCATTGGGAACGCATCACTCCCATAAAAAGCCGCGTCGAAATCGCCTTCGATCTCGGCCTTGATCCTGCCAAAACGAACGTGGCGCAGCTCCGCCGCGACCTGTTCACCACCCTAAACAACGACGTGCTGCCACAAATCGCCCAAGCCGCGCCCCCTGGCGCCGAGCTGCACGTCGTCGGCTCGGCCGAGTCGGACTTCGACGTTGCCAGCGTGGATTTCTCTGTTGCCAAAGGAGGCGGGGGTAAATGGCGCAAGGAAGGAACCGAGAAAGACGCCGTCTTCTCCGGTAACGTCTCGGTGACGCTGCAAACGGATTACCCGATTGCGGCCGCCGATGCCCTGGCTACCGTCCGCGCCAACGTCGCTGACGAAATCGCCGCGCTGATTGCGGAGAACTACGGACGGCTCGCCAGCAGAAAGTCTGAAGCGGTGCGGAAAGCGGCATAACCCTCAATTCCACCCATGGAGTATAAGTTTGAAGCGTCGGCGGACTGGAGGCGGCTGGATGACAGGAATAGGCGCGTAGAGATGGACATCAAACTTGATGCGGCCCTAATGATGCTGGCGAAAGATGGTAAGGAATCTCCCTTGATCGCTGCCAATATTATCGGCAACCGCCAGCGCCTACGGCGTGAAATCTTCACGGCTCTTTCAACGCGCATCATTCCGCAAATTGCTAGGGATGCACCGCTACGGGCAAGGCAAGGAGGAGCTCCGGAGCAATTGACCACGGACGCGCGCGTCGACAGCAACATCAAATCCAAATTTGAATGGCAGGGTGGAAAATTACAGACGAACAACAGGGCAAAAGTCAGGGTTGACCTTGCTTCTAATCGTTTCGCTTCGACGGCGGCCGCGCTCAACAATGCCCGCGCGACGATCGCGGACAACATCGCCACAGGGATCGTCCAAAACTACAAAGCGGCCGTCGAGAACGATAAAAAGCCGTCAAAAACGGCTTTCAGGGCGGATTTGAAGGGCGACAAGGTGAAACGGTATGAAATAAGAAGGGCGGCGTGATTATCCTTGTGCCTTCAGGACGGCGCGCATCTTCAACTCGTGATCCTGCCAGATCGGGCTTGTTGCGATGGTCTCTTGCTTGACCTGGCCAGCGTCGGAGATCCAAACCAACTCTGAGCCGTCAACGCCGGTCAGAAAATGGCGGATATTCTCGGCACGCTTGGCGGAATTGGTCTGCAACAGCACCGTGAAGCCTTTAAATTTACCGAACTTCACAAAGACATTTTGCTTGAGATAGAGACTGTAGCCCGTGATCTTGTCCTTGATGACGTTCAAGCCTTCCGTGCCCCGGTCAATTTCGAGAAAGTAAAGCCGCTGGTAATCCTCAAACTTTCCCTTTCCTTTCAAAATGATGAGTGCATCGGGATAAACGACGTACGGCTCGCGCGTGGCGGGATGCGTCACCTCGTCATAAAGCTTATATCGCCTCTTCCCTATCGCGTCCGCTGTATGCGCCTTCACTTCAAAATCCGCCGTGAAGCGGTGAACTTCGGCGACGGGGTGATCGACAAGGGCAAGCTCCAGATTGACACGAAATTCGGAAATATCGAGCGCGTGATCTAGAAAGTGATGCTTGACCTGGCCGCCGAACGCATAGGCGCCCACCTCTTCTCCCGCCTGCTTTAACAGTTCACGCCCTGATTTGTCCAGATAATAGGCGGTCTCGCTCGATCCTTCGCCAATACGGACGAACGGCATCACCCGCCCCAGATAGCCATTATGGAACAAGTATTTTAGCCGTCGGCGGGTGCTCTGTTCCGTCGTGTTCCCTGGAAAGACCAGACGCTTGATCTGCCCCGTTCGCAGGTAGCGATAGCGATTCACGACACGGAAAATCTCAAGGTCACGATCCGTGAGCACGAAGGAAACCGGCTTAACAGCCCTTTCATGTTTCGGCAGATATTCTTTCATTGTTCGAAGGGGCTCTGGTCGTCATCACTGCCCTGCGCCTCGATGTCAACAACCCCCTCGGTAAGCAACGGCCTTTCATCAAAGCGTAGCGGCTCTCCAAAAATTACACGCTGCCGTTCTTCGTATTCGCGCCGCGCCTCCTGCACAGGCGTGTAATAGCGGCTGTTCTTCTCGAACACTCTCCGCCGGAACGCATCGATCCGGCGCGGAGTAAGACGAGGGCTGTATGGGGCATCCTTCACGTGCTCAACCTTCACACGCACTGGCTCATTGCCTCCGATTTTTACGAACGCCTCGCCGGTATCCTGGTTCTTGATCGCGGCGGCGGCCATATAATGCAGCTCATCCTTCGTCCAGAAAGTACGGTTTGAAAGCTCGGTATATTCCTCCGGGCGCAGGAACGGCACGACGGACTCGGTTTCGCCCGCGCTCCAGCCTTCATTCGAGCCGTGAGTCGTGCCGCGTGACTTCCCTTCCGTAGTCGTCCTGCCTGAACTGCGACTCCGGCTCTCTTGTTGGGATTCTGCTCGGGACGCGCTCGTGCCGGTACTCTTACTAACGCCGTGCTGGGTGCTCTCCGTGCGCGTCTCGCTTTCACTGAAACTGTCCGTGTATGATTGGTTTTCCGTGCGCGTCTCAGCGCGAGAACGCCCGATGGATTTACTCCCGCTCATCCCTTCGGTTACGCCAACGCTGTGGCTTTGCTGCTCGCTAAAACTTCTGCCTTCCGTGCGGCTCTCGGTGTCCGTCTCGCTCGTGCCTTCCGTATGACTCCGGCTATCGCTCCGATTTGTACCGGTTGTGCGGCTTCTATTCGTGCCGTGGGTCTCCCCCTCGCTCTGGCTTGAAGAGGACGCGCTGCCGTGCGCGGTGGAATGAGAGCTGCCGGAATTTTGGCTCTCCCCGTAGCCTTCCCTGACATGATTCCTTTCCCACTGTGCGCTTTCGTTGTGACCGCGGCTCTCGGTCGTCCCTTCCGTCTCCATTCGACTATGCGTCTGTGACTGCCCGCGCATTGACGTGTGGCTATGGCTCTCCCCCACGGTTTCCCCCTCATTCGAGCCTTCCGTGTGGGTGCTCGCATCCGACTGACTGCGGCCGGTGCTCTTCCCTCTCGTCGCGCTTTCGTTGCGCCCAACGCTCGTGCCCCGCGTATCAGTATGTGTAACGCTACTGTTCCATCCCTCTGTTTTCGTCTCGCTCGTGCCTTCCGTGATGCCGTGAGAGCGCCCGCGCGTATCGCTCTGCCCTCTTGTGGTGCCTTTACCGATGCTCTCCCCCGTGGTTTCGCTCGTTCCGATGGTCAGGCTTTCCCCGATCGTTTCCGTCACCACCGTTCCTCTACTCTGACTCTCTCCCTCCATCCGTCCTAGCGACTCGCTTTCCGCCAGGGTTTCGCTCTCGTTCAAACCGCGCGTAACGCCAATGCTGTGGCCCTGAACGGTTCGGGTCTCTTCGATGTGGCGGACTCTGGTCGTATACATCTCATCCTTGATGCTCTTCAAATTCACAAAACCGGTCATCACCTCATCCGTCATCACGTCCGCGTCCTCTTTGGACAGCCCGCCAAAGACGACTTTGTTTTTACAGTTGGTCAGGACTGAGGCATACAGATATTCGTCTTCCTTTTTAAGCTGCGCCAGATGCTGATGCGCAAGAACCATAAAGAGCTTATATTTGCGGCACTCTTCGAGTGCACGGGCAATGTCACGGGTGATGAACTGACCGAACTCGTCAATATACAGGTAAAACGGCTTGAGTTTCCGGTCGCGTGGGTCGCGCAGCTTGGCAACGCGGAAAATCTCGTTGACCAGCATAATGCCAAGCAACTGGGCGTTTTCGTAGCTGATTTTCGCCTGGCTACTCAGGTTCACCAGCACGATTTTTCCCTCGGCCATCACCTGCGCGAAGTCCAGGGCGCGTTGCGACTGCCCAATGATGTTTCTAATGATCCCGTTGCGTAGGAATTTGCGTAGGCGATTGCCTGCGCCTTCGATCTGCTGCTGCTGCTGCGTCAGAGAGAGCGATTCAAAATCCCGCCAGTCTCCAATAATAGAGTCATTGCTGATGTTGGAGAGCAACGCCGCGCGCTCGTTCCGATTGTGGATATTGACCAGCGGCGCGCTTTCCACCAGCGTCAATCGCTTGGCGATGATCGGATAAAAAATATTCTCAAGCCATTTCGTGATGCGCGGCGTGCTGTCCGTGCTGTCCTGCCCCCATGCTTTCAGGCAGGCGGAAACGAGCGTCTGCAAGGTGTAATCGAAGTGTTCTATCTCATGCGGAATGGGGTTGAAGCCGATGATCTGCTCGTCTTCGCCAGCCGGATTGAACAGGATGAAACGGTCGGCAAGCGAGGGAGAGACTTGGGCGGTATACGCCACAATCTCGTCATATAATGAGCCGTGCGGATCAATCAGGCACAGGCCGCAATTGCGGTCGGCAACGTCCTGCCGGATCAGCAACTCAATGAACTTGCTTTTGCCTGTGCCCGTCGAACCAATGATGTGCGTGTGATTCGCTCGGTCTTTCTTTGAGAGGGCGACGTTTTCCCCTTGTCTCTCATGCCCGTCCTGCGGACGGGCGCCAATGGACGTTGCACGCCTCTGCTCCTCTCCTAAAGGCCTGACGGATGTTGTCAGCTTCAGGCGGGAGGATCTGATCGGGCCGCTTCGTTTTTCATCACTCATTACTTCACCTCTCAGGTTCCCTGAATATCAGAAACCTGCTTGTCACGGAGCGCTTTCCAATACGCTATCTTGTCGTCTTTCTCTTCATCATCCAGATCGTCATCATCCCGAACGCGTTTTATCTTTTCGCTGTACAGGTCAAGGATCGCCTCGACTTGATGCAACCGCAGTGCATCTTCCGCCACGCTTTCCTTCTGTTCAATCTTTGTCTTTCCATTCTTCTCCAGCGCGTTCTTGATTTTCAGATAAAGCTCAAACAACTTCCCTTCCTTGTTTCCCTTCATCTCTTCAGGGGGCAACTCTTCCAGTCGCCTAAAGAAAACCTGGGCGTGATGCAAAAGCGGGTAGGATTCGAGCTGATTCTGTCTCTCCAGTTCCTGGGCTGCCAATCGTGCCTCTTCTGCCAGCCGCGCTTCTTCCGCCTGTTTCGCCTTGGCTTTTTCAATCAGCTTTTGCTCTATTGTCCGATTCACCTCAATCTCTTTAGCCAAGCGTACCTCTTCTGCTGCTTTCGCTTTTGCGGCCTCAATATCACGCTGCGCCTGGATAGCCTTCGCCTTCTCGATCTCTATTTGTTGCAACGATCGCGCGGCCTCAGACTCGTGTGCCGTGCGGGCTTCCGTCTGCCGTCTGACTTCAGCTTCTTTCAACAGGCGTTGCTCTCCCGCCTTCTTCGCCTCGGCTTCGATGGCTCGCCGCTGGTCTTCTATTTGTTTGGCTTTGGCCATCTCTGTAGCGCGCTTACATTCTTCGGCCTTGCGTAACTCTTCGGCTTTCCACAATTCCACCTCTCCGGCTTTCCGTAAATCCTCCGCCCTCTTCGCTTCAGCCTCTTTCAACAACCGCTGCTCTTCAAGCCGCTTTGCTTCAACTTCCTTGATTGCCTGCCATCTTTTAGCCCCTGCAAAAGCGAGCGCTAGAAGGCCGGCGAATGAGATTCCCCACAAAAAGACCTTGCCCCCGCGCCACACTTTCCCCCCCAAGGTCCCGTCTGGGTTCACCGCTTGCTGAGGCTGCCCTTTCTGGGGCTGCGGGATTCGACAATATTTCCAGCCAATCTGATTTCTTCCTCTATATCCATTTCCTACTCCATCTCTAAAACCTGAAAGATAGATTTCTTCACAAGAAAAAAATGTATTCCCAGCGTGATCTCGGCACCAATCCATGCGAAGATTCCGCCCCAACATCTCTCCTTCTATATATCTCAATTCAAAATCCGTTCCCCACCACCACGAGTTGTCTACCCTACGCTGCCTTACCCTGTCGCCATACTTATATCCATCCGAATAGATCCTTTCACAGATATTCACGGCGGCTGTTTTCTGCTCTTCCAACGCTTTCGCTGCCGCCCTAAACGTTTCACGCTCCTTTTGCACTTTCTTATAACCTGCTCTAATAAGAAGGGATGAAACCAATATCAGCCCCACTATCACCAGCAGTATTATCCGGCCTTTCTTCCATCCTCTCATTCTGGATTCTCCTTGTGACTATTGGCCGCTCCTGATAGTTTTCCGTTTGCGGTTGAAAGGAAAATCGGTGCCGTGTCCGCTTTTATGCGCGACGGCACTATCTTCCTGGCGCGCCATAGCGCACGTCTCTCTCGCTGCTCCCCATTATCGGGACTAGCGAGCCGAACGCTTCTCAAGTTGCGCGCTCCCATTCTGGCCTTCGGAATGTCAGGAGCGCGTAACGAGAAGGCAATCGCCAATCGGACGCGAGATGTCCCTAAACTTCTCACCGAAGGCCAGACCCGCAAAGGCTGGCCTTCACCTTTGTATGACGACGGCGCGGTAAGCGATCGCAAGGGGCGGTGTCCCCATCGTCCCGAAGCAGAGCGAGCCAAGCCGATGCCAAGCTTTCCCACTAAACCAAAACCGGTAAGCGAGAGCGGGCAAGCGGACGAGCCGCCGCTCCCGAAGAGTGGGCCGCTACCCCAAAGCGGCGAACACGAGGGAGCAAGGCGAGCAAGCACAGGCCGCGTATGGCGAGCCGGTTTTGGTTTCCGCTCTTTCCCCTCTCTGCTGTTGCTCTCTCCTGGAGCCTGCGAGCGTCTGGCCAGCGGTAAAACATAAAACCCAGACATAAACACAAAAGAGCCCGCACGGCGCTTGAGTGCACGACACAGAAACGGGACGGCGAGCGCGACCGCAAAACGACAATGTGCGAGCCGTCCCGTTTTCCTCTGGCGCGTGAGGTGTCGGGGCGATAGCCCTGACCCCGGCCCGCGAGCGAGCTGATGCCTAATGATTTGCCCGATGTCGGTGTCTCTTTGTGGACGACAAAGGGCAATGAAGCGAGCGGGACGGGGTCAGGGGTTGAGGAATGAAAATGACGAAAGCCCCTGACACCTCACGCGCTTAAAAATCAACAACTTACAAAAACATAAAAAGACTGAAGGTATATCGTGGGATGTTATAGGCTGGTTATAGGAAAAGTTACAAGCAAATTTGTGAAAAAGCCGGTCTTTTCAGACCGGCCCCGGCGTCTCTCCGGTATGGAAATGGGGGCCAGTTTACCCTCCTACGCTCCGAAGCGAGGGCGGGGCGATCAGCCCGGCGATGAGGGAAACCAGCCCGTCTAATTTCCCGTGGTCAGCATCGCCTGATGCCCTGCGCGTCTCGATCTTGGCAAGGGTAAAGTCGGCCATGCCGTCAAAGCCGTATCCCCTCACCCGGTCGAAATCGTCGGGGGTCAGGAAACAGCAGTAGCGGTTGTCCCTCGTGTCCTTGCTCTTCGTCTGGCTTCCCTGCTCTTTCGGGAGCGAAAGGAAAACCGAATAGCCGCCGTCCGCGTTCCTGATGAGAAACTGCGGCGGACTCTTCGGCCTGCCCGTCGTTTTCGACCTAGGCGGAAAATGGGGTGACTCGATCACCAGCACGACATCGCCGCGCCTGGTGCTGACCTTCACCATGGGAGTTTTCGACCTAGGCGGAAAATCCGCCTGCGCCGTCAAGTCGGGCTGGTTTGACGGCTCTAGGCTTTTGGGAGAACGCCCCGGATTTCCTTCGCGTCCAAAACGGCATTGCCTTTTTCGTAGTCTATCAACGCGGCTTCGACATCCCGGCTTTCGGTGGCCTTCATCCGGGCAAGATGCATTTTTTGGGCGAGGGTTTTCCGGTAGGCCAGTTCGTCCTTCTGCTGCTGGATTTGCAGCTCGATCATTTCAAGCTCGATTTCCGCCGCGTCCTGCTCGGCCTTCATTTCGAGTTTCGCCCGCGCTTGGCGTCGCGTGTGGTGGGGGTCGAGGTGGATGATGATTTCCCACAGGGCAAAGGCGAACAGGAACGAGCCGAGGATCCCCCAGCGCAGATAAATCATCATCCCGCCGCTGACGGCTTCGCCGGAATTGAGGGAATAGTTGAGGCTGGTGTTGATGCCGACGATCACGAACAGCATCACGTTGAAGCCGACGGCAACCCACCATTGCAACGGCTCGCGGAAATAGGTGAGCAGGAGGGTGAGCAGGATCACGATTGACCCATCGAGCATCAAGGGGGGAATCGCGGCCAGCAATTTCCCGAAATCGGTGTCCGCGCCACGGGCGAACAGGCTCCAGTTGTGCCAGCCGGTGAAGATCACACCGGCGAGCAGGATCGCCCCCACAAGAAACCACGCCACAAGGGCGGCGGGATGGGTTTTCCCGACGAACGCCCCGACGTTCTTTTTTACATCTTCGATCGCTTTATTGACGGTGGCCGCCTGATTACCGAATGCGTGTATGGTTGCCATTTCTTCAACTCCTTGAGGGAAATGGCGAGAGGGAAGGGAAGCGGAAAAATGGACTGCAGGCACACAGCAAGGGATAATGCGCCCGTAGCCGCGCCGCGTTGTGTTTCCAGACTCTCGCGGTTGCGGTTCGTTGGGCTTGGGCGTGTTAGCGCACGTCCAAGCCCGTTGCACGACGTACGGGCGGATGCTAGCACGCCTTGCTGTGAATTTCCACCTTTCCGGGTTTCCGGTGCTCCGGCTTAGCGGAATGGTGGAACGGTGGGAAGAAGGAAATCCGTAGAAGGCAAAGGGAAAAGAGCAATCAACAATTGACGCCCAGCGTCCGGTTGCGTACTATGGTGATGGAAAAAGCAACCGAATACTGCCAGTATTGGTGGGTGACCGGCGAAAGCTGGTATAGGTTGTTCCCCCTAACCACGGGGGTTTTTCTTTTTACGGCTCAAGCTCTATCACGATTCCTTGCGCCCGGGCCTGAGTGAGGATTTCTTCCAATTCGCTCCGCCCCATCAACGCTCCCCGCACAAAGCCACACAACGCATCCGCCAGCCGCATCAAACTGCTCGACTCTTCCTTTCGGACACCTCGAACTTTCTTGATGGCAATTCGCCTCTGGCGCAATTCCGTTCCGAACCATTTGATTTGTGATTTGGGCAGACCGTCCACAAACACAGTGACGCGGGCCTGGGTATCGTGGAAAACGATGGCTTGCGCGACGGCATCAACCGTACTCGTCATGTAGTCCGTCGTGCCGCGAAAAAGGTTGTAGGTCAATGCGCCTGAAAGGATTTCGAGGGCGAGCGTTTGCCTGATGTACTCGATCCGCGCGCCGTCCTTGGCATCGCGCCATTTCACTTTCCCCTTGCCGGTGCGCTCTTCGATCCGTTCAAGCTCGATCTCCAATGCAGCATACTCCGACTGCGTGACAATGACGGAAACGATGAAGAATTCGCCTTTGGTGTCTTGGCCGCTTTCGTCCACAAAACAGCAGAGCTTATGCGGCGGGTGTTGGTTGGACATATGGCGCGCAGTATACGCACCGATCAGGGGAGAAAAAAGGCGATCTCGTCAGGCAGGGGCGATGAAGCGA
Organism: Micavibrio sp. UBA5703; assembly: GCA_002420015.1. Taxonomy (GTDB): domain Bacteria; phylum Pseudomonadota; class Alphaproteobacteria; order Micavibrionales; family Micavibrionaceae; genus UBA5701. Next base: position 4,949 of record DIHF01000074.1, on the reverse strand, counting down.
AAAGGGGAGTCTGGCTCCCCTTTTCGCTCGCGGGGTCAGGCGGCCAGTTTCTCTTCGGCCTGTTCTTCGGCCTCGAAGGAATGGTTAAGGATGTAATCGGCGGCTTTCTGCGCTGCGCTGGAGGCCTCAAGCAAAATCTTCGTGTCCTTGCGGAAAACGGAGAGCCAGCCGTCGATATAGCTGGCGGATTGGTCGAAGGCGTGGTTGGCAATGCCGCAATGCGCGCAGAGGAAAGCGGCGGTCATCTCGGCGACCAATTCCTCGAAGGAATAATCAGCAGAGCCGAATTCCCGGTGCTTCGTAGACTCCTGCCGGTTGAGGCGCTTTTCGTGGCCGGTCGAGTGGGCCAGCTCGTGGAAAAGGGAAGCATAGTAGCGTTCCGGGGTCGTGAAACGGCGAATGTCCTGGATATAGACCGCATCTTCCTTGGGGGCATAATAAATCCTGTCGCTATAGCTCGGCTTGATCTCCGGGCGGTTGGGCATGGCGGCAATGATCCGCTCGCATTCCTCGATCGGCGAATGCTCGAAGGTCTCGATGTCGTCGGCGGGGGCCTCGATCCCATCACACTGCTTGACGTTGAAGACCGTGTAATAGAACGGATGGCAGGGGGCAGGGTTGGGCGTCTTCTGGGCAAGCTTGGCCATTTCTTCATCTGTGCGCCAATGCCAGAAAACAACCGGTGAGCCTTTCTCCCCTTTGCGCACGTTGCCGCCCAGGTGCTGGGCCTGCTTGTACGTCACCCAGTAGCGGGAATCATAGGGAGCATTCCACAATAGGAAGATGTTGATGCCGCGATAATCTCTCTTGGTGGTCATGCTCTTCGGCAAACCGGCGCTGACCGGCGCCACCCAGGGCACAACGCCGCTTTCCAGTTGCTCAATCACCCGCTCAGTCATCGTCTGGTAAATGTCTTTCTTGTTCATGGTTGAAGCTCCTTTACTGATAAATCGTATATATCTAATATATATCAGATAATACCAGAAGTCAACTTATTTTGTATATATAAGATATTTACTGGATGGTTTTAGCGTGGTAGGATCGGGCTATGAACAAGAAGGCAAAGCCAGTAACGGAAGAGAGCCACCGCAAGAAGCCGGGGCCAATGGCTAATCCCGATCTCGTGACCACCTCGATCAAGCTCGAGTCTGACTTACTGGAATGGGGAAAGAATCAACCGGGCGGCTTATCCGCATTAGTGCGTGGTTTGCTGAGGACAGCGAAAGACGAAGCAGACCAAGAAAGCACGAAGAAAGGGACGTGACACTTGTTCCCCCCTTACCGGTCAAGTATCGGCTGGCATTCCACCCCTTGCTTTTTTTCACCTCGTGTTTTGTGTCGCGACGGTGCCCAAGGCAACGTTGGAAATAGGGGCAGGGAAGAGCCCTTTTCTTGTGGGCCTCCGGCTTTCCGACTTTCCTGTTTTCCACTATTCCGAATTGGTGGAAAGGTGGAGAACGAGAGAGCCCGCGTCATTGACACCATTACGGAATCCAGTATCCTCTTCCTATAAAGTGTTTTACGTATGCCCTTAATGCGCCTGCGCTCTCGTCGAGCGCAGAGAAAACAGGGGGAGAAGATGACAGAGTTCGTAATTAAACTCAGTGATGACTCAAAAGTGGGCCTCCTGCTTGCGACGCTGAAGCGGTTGGCAACGTCCCAGGGCGTTGAGCTTGCTGTTGAACGAAACGGGGAGGGGATCGCGCTTGACGCGACGGCCGATGACGCACGCTTTGAGGCGCTGGTGAATCAAATCATAGCGGACGCAATGGCGGGAAATCTTGAGCCGCTTACAGAGGAAGAGCAGCGAGAGAACACCGCATACTGGGAAAAGGTTGGCACTGAGATGAGCCTCAGTGATGATGACATTGTCCGCCTCGTTAAAGAGCAACGTGCAGAACACCACGCCCATACCACGGTTTAGAGTCGTCCTTGACACTACTGTCTACATCTCGGCCTCGCTTTCATCGAAGGGACTTTCGAGTCGGGTATGGGAGCTTGCGCGCGGGCGCCGCTTTCAACTCATCACCTCGCCATTCATCGTCAATGAAGTGGTGAGAGTGTTGCGTCGGCTTGACAGGCTGGAAGAGCAAGCCATCATTCAGCAGCTCAAGGAAATCGCTCATATCGCCGACATCGTCCAACCGACAACTGAGCTGCAAGTCGTCCGTGATGTGAACGACAATCCAATTGTCGAATGCGCCGTTGACGGCAAGGCCGACATGATCGTGTCTCTCGATAACGATTTGCTGACGCTCAAGGCCTACGACAATATTCCGATCCTGCACGTTGCCGATTTGCTGCGCACGCTGGGGGAGTAAGGCTTTCCGGGTTTCCGGTGATCCGGATTAGTGGAAAGGTGAAGGGAAGAAGAGTTTCATCATTTCGTATATTGGTATGGCAGTTTCGACTTCTACCTGCCCCTTCGGCAATCATAAGATCATCTAAAAAAGGAAAAACGTGGATTACGATCAGCTATCTCGATCTGCTCTAATTCGTTTGCTGCAAGAGCATGACACAGCCCTGCTTGAAGCAGGCAAGGACGGTATTGTCATGAGTTACACGGGGCGCACGGCTCCGTGGCAAATCATCCGTCAGGTCAAACCAAAACTTAGCCGCATCATCAAGAAACAATCTGTAGGTGAGGAAAAGGCGCAGTGCGAGAATGAAATATGGGACGGCGAAAACCTGTCCGCGATGGTCACACTTTACAAATACCTCAATCAAATTGATTTAATTGTTACTGATCCCCCTTACAACACCGGTGAAGATTTCCGCTACAACGACAAATGGGACAAAGATCCCAATGATCCGGATTTGGGAGAGATTGTCTCAAAAGATGACGGTTCACGTCATAGCAAGTGGCTCCGATTTATGACCCCTCGCGTCTGGATGATGCGAGAAATGTTAAAGCCAGGCGGCGTCATTGCCATCTGCATTGACCATCGGGAATTATTTAGGCTGGGCATGCTGATGGATGAGATATTCCACGAAGAAAATCGAATTGGAATTATCAATTGGCAGAAGAGCTATTCACCACGAAGCGATAATAAAGGTCTTTCTACAGCAACAGAGTATGTCCTCATTTACGCCAAAATGGCAGACCGGGCAAAAACCGAGCTTACTGGTCGAACAGAAGCTATGAATGCCCGCTATAACAATCCTGACCGCGATCCACACGAGTGGAAATCTGGAGATGCGTCTGGACCTAATGCTTCGACACATCGGAAAATGGTTTACGGGATCCAAAACCCATTTACCGGAACAATCTTTTATCCGCCCGATGGACGTTGTTGGGCCAATGAGAAAAGGACTATGAAAGAGTGGCTCGAAGCATGGGGGCCCGAGTATCAAGAACGATGGATAGAAGACGGCAATGCATTTTTAGATAAAGGCCAGACAATTCAAGTAAAGGCTCTTGTTATCAAGGGGGTTAAGTTTAAAAAAGGGGCGGTGGTTGACGGCCAAAAGGAGATTGCCGCCGCTCGCACTGCTGCCTTGCAACGCCTCAATGAAGGAACCTGGCCTCCCCTGTATTTTGGTCTTAAAGGCGAGACTGGCCCTCAATTAAAGCGCTACCTGAAGGATGTAAAGAAAGGCAAAGTCCCAATGACGTATTGGGCAGATGAAGACTATGAGACTCCTCTCGAAATCGACAGCCAGTCATGGGATCACGAAGAATCAGGCCATAGTCAGGCTGGCATTAACGAGCTTGATGCTGTTGTTGGTAAGGGCCATGAGTTCAAAACGGTGAAGCCTCTACGACTATTCAAAAAGATCATCCAGATTTGGTGCCCTCCATCTGGGATCGTGTTGGACCCGTTCGCCGGTTCTGGCACCACGGGCCAAGCCGTGCTCGAATTGAATCATGAGACAAGTGCAACCCGACGCTTTATCCTGATCGAGCAGGGCAACACGGAGAAAGGCGATCATTACGCCAAAACCTTGACTGCTGAACGTGTTCGCCGTATCACAACAGGGGAATGGGCTTCGGGCCAACGCGAACCTATACCGGGCGGCTTCCGCTTCATGGAATTGAAGCGCGAAAAGATCGATGCTGAAGCTGTGACGGCTCTAGCGCGAGAAGAAATGATTGATCTATTGCTAACTAGCTATTGGGACAAAGCCGAGAGAGCGAGGTCTTACCTTCGGCGGTTTCCGGTCGGGCAACACCGCTTCTTATTTGCAGTAAATCCGAAAGAGGAGGGTTTTTTCCTCGTTTGGCAATCTGCCGATAGTCCTTCTGTCCTTAACCGCGACGCGTTCAAAGCGATTGTGGCAGAGGCTAAAGCCGCTGGCTTGGCCTCTCGTTACCACGTCTACGCATCAATCGCGCCTTATACGGGCGCTGGCATCGAGTTCTACAAAATCCCTGATAAAGTGCTAGAACATATTGGCTTCAATCCCCGTTCCGATGCTTTTAATAATGAGGAAACTACGGATGATTGAACTAAAAGTATTCCAGAGTGATTGCGCCAAGGTAATAGCCGCCCGTTATGCCTTCTTCGCTAATCATCCTGACAGACCACGAAAAGGGGCCAAGCCGCGCCCTTTCTTCCAAGCACTATCAGCGCTCACAGGAGCAGGAAAAACGCCCATTCTTGCGCAAGCTGTGGTGCTAATGCGGGGACATTTCAGCGCCGAGCCAATTGTGCTGTGGATGTCCAGAGCGAAATCAGTTGTAGCCCAGACCTACACCAATTTTTCGGGAGGGAAGTATAGCGAAATTATTGAAGGCTTTCGGGTCATTAACATTCAAAACCTAGCCCCAAAGCTTATCTCCGACAGCTCAACGCCGCTTTTGATCATGACGACCACGGGCTTGTTCAACAATAAAGATCAGTCCGCAGGCTCGCTGAATATCTACAAAAGAGAAAACGATCTGTTTGGTGACCAATCTCCTTGGCGGCGTTTGATTGAGCGCAAGCATGACGGGCACCGACGCCCTC
>DIHF01000073.1 GCA_002420015.1 Micavibrio sp. UBA5703 | reverse complement strand
ATTTCCGAAGGCTGCAACAACCGCTGCTCGTTTTGCATCATCCCAAGCCTGCGCGGCGATTTGGTGAGCCGCCCGCTGCACCGCGTTTTGTTCGAGGCGGAAAAATTATTGCAGGGCGGCACGAAAGAATTGCTGGTGATTTCGCAGGACACTTCTGCTTACGGGGTGGACATCAAATACGCGCAAAGCCCATGGCGGAATCAAAAAGTCGAGGCACGCTTTATCAACCTCGCTCGCGAGCTTGGCACGCTGGCCAAGGAACACGGCGCATGGGTGCGGCTGCACTATGTTTACCCGTATCCGCATGTCGATGCGGTGATCGAACTTATGGACGGCCACAAATCGACGGAAGGCGGCCTCCTGCCCTATCTCGACATCCCGTTCCAGCACGCCAGCCCGGCGGTTCTCAAGGCCATGCGCCGCCCGGCCAGCCAGGAAAAAACGCTGGGCCGCATTCAAGCCTGGCGCAAGGCTTGTCCCGATCTGGCCCTGCGCAGCACCTTCATCGTCGGCTTCCCCGGCGAAACGGAGGAGGATTTTCAAATGCTGCTGGACTGGCTGGCGGAGGCGCAGATCGACCGCGCCGGGTGTTTCAAATACGAACCCGTCGAGGGCGCGGCGGCGAACGACCTGGGCGGCGCGGTGCCGGAAGAAATCAAACAGGAACGCTGGGACCGCTTCATGGAGGCGCAACAGGAAATATCCGCCGCAAGGCTGCAAGACAAGGTTGGCAAAACCGTCATGTGCATCATCGATGAAGCGGGCGAGGACGGCGGAGCCGATGCGCGCTCCTGCGCCGACGCGCCGGATATCGACGGCAAGGTGTATCTGCGCGACGCTGAAAACGTCCAGCCGGGTGATATTTTGCCCGTCGTTATTGAAGATTCCGACGAATACGACCTGTTCGGCGTTCCGGCTTAAGAGCCTTGCAAAACACCGTAAAACGCTTTATTTAAAACGCCATAAGCCGTTGTAGCTCAGGGGTAGAGCATCGCATTCGTAATGCGAGGGTCGAAGGTTCAAATCCTTTCAACGGCACCATTTCGGTTATTTTGGCGGCAGCTTTTTCACAAAACCCGTCGCCAGATCAACAAAGCCCGCCAGATCGCTGTCCGATTCATATCCTTTCGGTGCCACCATAGCCCACCCCTTCATTGGCTTGCCGGTGATATCCATGGGTTTCACATGCTTCTTTTTAAAAATGCTGGCGGCCTTTTCCTCGCCGACGCGGATAATCAGCCAGTCTTTGTAAACACCAACGCACATGTTCCCGTTCAGAAGCCAGCCGATTCCGCCGAACATCTTCTTTTGCTGAAATCCCTTTTTATCTTCGAGAAAGTCTTCCAGACGTTGCGCGAGACCCGGATCATAGGGCATAGGCTACACCTTTTTTCCGAATATAAGGCCCAAAGCCGCCCCTGTAACAACAAACTGAATCAGTTGAAACGCTGTATGGTACATAAGAAACGTCGAAATGGGAGTGATGTTCATCTTCGCCACCGTTGCAAACCCCATGACGCTGTAGATCAAAAGACCTACAATCAACATAAACTTGACCCCCTGCACCGCAGGATTCCCACCCTTGTACCAGAACGGATACAAGTAAGCGATGACGATCCCCTGTATCAGCATCGACAGCATCCCTAGAGGAATGATCGGCTCTGGCCGTGTTACTGCGCCCATAGTTTCATAAAGACTATGGAACCAGATCATATGCCACGGATACGCAATGGCCATCGTCAAAATGATGTAGGATAGTGTTGCAAAAATAATCTTTTTATAATCTGGCATATTAGCCTCCTCTATCTGGAAGTGGCGGCAGCCAGCACAAAAGGCTCTGACCGCCGCAACTTATGATAATAAAATAGAAACCTATTTTTTCTTTTCATCAAGCCAAAGATTGCGCAGACGTTGCTGGAAGGATGCTTTTGCTTCCGCAACTTTTATCTCGGCAATTTTCTCGGCCCAGAGAGCCCCCATGGTTTCCATCATGCCATCGGCAGCTTGCTCCATCATCGGGCCCCATGCCTGAACAATCTTCTTCTTGAGGATCTCGGTTTGAGCCTGACACATCGCTTGAGCAAAAGAATTTGCCCACATCTGCGTCGCTCCTTCTATGGGACAATTGGAGGCCTCGTTCAGGCAATCTGCGGGGGTTTGAGAGCAGCTCTGCGCCGACGATTCTACCGAACAAGATTGCGTATTACAGGACGGTTTCATTTCTTTTCTCCTTGGTTCGTTTTGGTTAAGTAACTTGCATTATGCAAGTTACGAGCAACTTACACCAGCGACTTTTATTTTGCAAGTTACTATTCAGACTGTATATAATGGGCTGTGAAGAAATGCGATAGAATAAACGTGGAAGACTGTGGCGGGCGCTCCACCTGCCCTTTGACAAATACGCTGGATCTGATCGGCGACAAATGGACGCTGCTGGTCATTCGCGACATGCTGTTTTTGGGCATGAAGCAATTTGGTGACTTTCTGGATTCCCCGGAAGGTATTTCAACGAATATCCTGACCGATCGGCTCAAGCGGCTTGAAGAACACGGGATTGTTGACAAAAAATCCTACCAGGACAACCCTGTCCGATATGAGTATTTCCTTACCCCCGCAGGATACGCGCTTAAACCGATACTGATGGAAATCGCCGGATGGGGGCTCACGCACATCGAAGGCACAAAAATCCCAAGTGAAAAAGAACTGACGGAAATACGCAAGCGTTACGATAGAAATGGAAAATAGCCATTGAATTCAATGGTTTTTGGCCCCACTGGCCAATACCGCCGCGAATGCTATATACTATATCCATGAGGCAGTTGCTCCTTGGCTTACTGATGCTGGTTATGTTCACGCCCTCGCTGGTGTGCGCGATGCCGATTTGCAATGCCGCCGTTTCTGCCAAGTCTCCGCTCCACTGCGCAGGCCATATGGCTGCACAGAACAAAAAAACGTCCGGCAAGCTGACCTTTATGTCCGACTGCATGGGCGTGGACATCCAAAAGGCCGACACGGCAAACCTTGAAAAACCGGACCTTAAAAGTGAGCCGGCTGTTTATGCATCGGCGGATACTCTCGCTCCCGCTACCATTACAGGCCGCGAAACGAATGCCATTAGTGGGCCGCCGCATGACTGGCCCGCGCTTTCACAAACACAACCTTCCATCCTTCTGACGACGCAAAGGCTCCGCATATAGGATTTCCGCGCCGCTTTTGCTGCGTTCGGATTCAATCCATATTAGGACTTTGACACCATGAAATTTAAAATTCTATTTCTGCTCGCGCTGTTTATCGCCACCCCCGTGCATACGGCGCTGGCGGGTGAATACAACCTGACCATCGCCCGCGAGGCAGTAAACATTACCGGCAATCCGGTGAAGAAAATTACGGTCAACGGCACGATCCCCGGCCCGACCCTGCGCTTTACAGAGGGCGAAGACGTTGTCATTCACGTCACCAACAACATGAACGAGGATACTTCGGTTCACTGGCACGGCTTGCTTTTGCCCGGTGAAATGGACGGCGTTCCGGGCTTTAACGGCTTCCCCGGCATCAAGCCCGGCGAGACCTTTACCTATCGCTTCCACATCCGTCAGAGCGGCACTTACTGGTATCACGCGCACAGCATGGGACAGGAACAGGACGGGCATTACGGCTCCATCGTCATCACGCCCAAAAACGATCCCGTAAAAGCCGATCGCGATTATGTGGTCCTGCTGTCCGATTTCCATGATGAAGACTCATGGGACATCATGACCAATCTGAAAATGTCTTCGGAGTATTATCAATATGCCCGCCGCACACTCGGCGATTTCTTCGACGATGCGAAAGAGCGCGGCTTCGGCAAGGCATGGGAAAACGCCAAAATGTGGGGAGACATGCGGATGCTGCCCACGGATTTATCAGACGTGACGGGCTACACCTTCCTGATGAATGGCAAAACGCCGGAGCAAAACTGGACGGGGATTTTTAAACCCGGCGAGCGCGTGCGCCTGCGCTTCATCAACGCCTCTGCCATGTCGTTTTACGATGTGCGGATACCGGGCCTTAAGATGCAGGTCGTGTCTTCGGATGGGCAGAACGTCGAGCCGGTGCCGGTGGATGAGTTCCGCTTCGGTGTGGCTGAAACCTACGATGTCATCGTCACGCCCAGGGAAGACAAAGCCTATACGATCGCGGCCGAACCCATCGACCGCACGGGCTTTGCGCTGGGGACTCTCGCGCCGCGTGAAAATATGCGCGGCGAAGTCCCGGCACAGCGGCCCCGTGCGCTTTTGACGATGGCCGATATGGGCATGGAGCACGACATGAGCGGCATGAACCACAGCAAAATGAGCCCTGAGGAAATGCAGCAGATGATGGAGGATATGAAGAGCGGCTGGGCCAAGGCCGGAACGCCGCAGGGCGACAAGGCGCTGTCCTACGCCGACCTTCGTTATCTCGGCGTTCAAAAAGACACGCGCCAACCCGAGCGTGAAATCCTTGTGCGGCTCGGCGGCAACATGGACCGTTATATCTGGACCCTCAACGGCAAGAAATATGCCGACTCCGGGCCGATCAAGCTTAACTACGGGGAGCGCGTGCGCCTGAAGTTCGTCAACGACACGATGATGGCGCACCCGATGCACCTGCATGGCATGTTCGTGCAGCTTGAAAACGGCCAGCCAGCCGAAAAGCTGCCCAACAAGCACACGATCATCGTGCCGCCGGGGCAGTCCTATTCCGTTCTTCTAACCGCAGATGAGCCGGGGGAGTGGGCGTTTCACTGCCACCTCTTGTATCACATGATGGCGGGGATGATGAACAAGGTGGTCGTGGCCAAACTCGATCCATCTGAAATCCCGCATGGGCCGAAACCAGCGCCCTATAAGGCACAGACGCAACCAAAAGCGGACATGCAAGGTATGGATCACTCAAAGATGGATCATTCAATGCACGGAGGACACAAACATGCACATTAGAACAATAACAGCAACAATGGCACTTCTGACGATATCGACTACAGCCTATGCCCAGGAACATGCGCATCATCCCGCCGACCACCAGCACGGATCGGAAATCTGGCATATGTTCACACTGGAAACCGATTACGGCGGCGGCGAGCACGGCCCCATAGCAAGCTGGGATCTCGACGGCTGGGTCGGCACGGATGAAGATAAACTCTGGCTGAAATCGGAGGGAGAAAATGAAGACGGTACAACGGAGGAAGCAGAATTTTGGGCGCTATACAGCCGAAATGTCGCGGAGTTCTGGGATGTTCAGGCCGGCATTCGGCACGACACAAAGCCCGTTTCCACGACTTATGCCGTGTTTGGGATGAACGGGATTGCGCCTTATCATTTTGAAACGGAGGCACACTTGTTTGTCAGCGATAAAGGCGATATCAGCGCAAGGATCCGGCAGGAGAATGAGTTTCTTCTTACCCAAAGATTAATTATCGAACCTTACGCGGAAATCAACTTGTTCGCACAGGATGTGGAGGAACAGGAAGTGGGAGCCGGATTGTCGAGCGGTGAAATCGGCTTGCAAACCCGTTACGAAATCACCAGAAAATTCGCACCCTATGTCGATTTCCACTACGAACGAAAATTTGGTGAAACTTCCTCCATCGCAAAGGAACACGGCGAAGATAACGACAACTTCATCGCCGCACTGGGCGTGCGGTTCATGTTTTAGGTGGTCATGATGAAAGCAGCGTCAATATTTTTTGCTATTCTGATGATTGCGGCAACCGCCGCGATTCCAGCACTTGCCAAGCCGCTATCCTATCCCGGTGGGACGATGATCATGCAGGAAAACGACGAAACCGGCCATATGCTGTCAATCGACCACACAATCACACCAAAATATGCCGTGGCCCTTTACGCCAAGCATGAAACCAGTGGCGATGATTTCACCACCGCAGGGCCGCAAGTTAACACTCTTATTAAACGGTGGAATCTGCCGGACGGACAGGGAAATATCTTTAACATGAGCGGGATCGGCATCGCCCATGACGGCGACGATAACGAATTTGCGGCATGGACGGGCTTTCTGGCGGACTATGAAACCCGGAGGGTTTTTATTTCTTACGAGCCACGCTTCCAATACGCAGGCGACATCGACCAATCGTTCTCGCATCGCGGCCGCGTCGGCTTTGCGCCCTATCTGGCCAATTACGACGATCTCAATACCTGGCTGATGGTGCAGGCCGAACACCACCCGGAAGAAGAGGATAATGTCGTTGTCACGCCGCTTGTACGATTGTTCTACAAAACGACTTTGGTCGAAGCTGGCTACAGCAGCAACGACCACCTCATGTTCAACTGGCAACTTCAATTTTAAGGAGTAAAAATGCGCTATATTTTACTGATTTCACTATCCCTTATCGCTTTGGGGGGAACCGCACAGGCCGGAACCATCAAGGCCTCCGTCAACGGCCTTGTCTGCGCCTTCTGCGCGACCGGCATTGAAAAAACTTTCATGAAACAATCCGAAGTAGAGGCTGTCATCGTCGATCTGGAGAAGAAACTTGTGACGATTACGACGAAAGACGGACAGGATATGGATGACGAAACGATCACAAGGCTTATTACCGATTCCGGCTATGCCGTAACAGATATAGCCAGAGAACAAGAAAATGAGTCTACGAAATAATATCGTTTCGACGCTGGCCCTGTTCGGCTCGCTCGGCACGCTTGTCTGCTGCGCCTTGCCCTTTCTTTTTGTCACGCTGGGCGCGGGCGCGGTTCTGGCGGGATTGGTCAGCGCGGTCCCGCAGATTGTCTGGTTGTCCGAACATAAAGTGGCACTGTTTATATTCGCAGGGCTTATGCTGCTGTTGTCCGGGGTTTTGCGCTATATCTCGCGCAATGCGCCATGCCCCGCCGATCCTGCGCAAGCCAAGGCCTGCATGAGAGCCCGCCGGTTTTCCAGCGTCGTCTTTTACGCCTCTCTGACAATTTACTGCACGGGATTCTTTTTTGCTTTTGTTACTGTACATATTTTCAGTTGAGCAGATAATAACAAAAGCATGAACCTGGATTTACTGATATACGCCGCAATCGGATTTGCCGCCCAACTGGTCGACAGTTCGATCGGCATGGCCTATGGATCTCTTTCCTCAAGTCTCTTGTTAACCGCCGGATTGCCCGCCCAATCCATCAGCGCGACAATACACACCGCCGAGATATTCGGCGGCAGCGCGGCGGCATTTTCGCACTGGCGCATGAAAAATCTCGACTGGAAACTGTTTCATAAATTGCTTTGGCCCGCCCTGACAGGTGCGATAATCGGCGCTTTTCTCGTAACGCAGATCGGCAATGAAAGCCTCAAACTTTTCATGGGGATTTATTTTGTCTTTATAGGCGCCGTCATTCTTATCAAAACCCTGCGCCCGGTCCTGATCGGCCAGATAAAAACACACAGGGAAATTATTGGCCTGATCGGCGGATTTCTTGATGCATTCGGCGGGTCCGGCTGGGGCGAGTTCGTTTCATCCGGCCTTCTTTTGCGCGGGCAGGAAGTGCGCACCGCCATCGGCAGCATCGTGACCGTAGAGTTCATTATCTCTGCCGCCGTGTCTGCCGTTTTCTTCAGCACAACAGGAATCGGCCACCTGCCCGTCATCGCCGCGCTGGCCATTGGCTCTATCGCCGCCGCACCGCTCGGCGCAATCGTCTGCCGCAAGGCGCCCGTATTCCCTCTCAAGCTTGCGGTCGGCACGGTGATTATGATCGTGGGGATCAGGACGATATTGCTGGCGCTTTAACCGGCTGCCTTCATCTCTTCAATCTCAAGCCAGCGTATTTCATAGCGCTCAAGTCTCGCCTGCGCGTCGGCCAACGCCTTGGCGGCCGCGTGAAATCCATCTGGATCGCGCTTATAAAAATCGCCGTCAGCCAGTTTTTCCGAAAGCTCTGCGACCTCCGCCTCCGTCGCCTCGATCTTCTGCGGAAGCTGCGATAATTCGCGTTCCAGCTTATAGGTCAGTTTTTTGGCCTGCTTTTTTTCCTCCTGAACGGGCGATTTTTCTTCTTTTTTCTCCCGTTTTGGTTCCGGCGCGGGCGCAGGTTTTGCCCCGGATTCAGCGGCCTTCATCTCCAGATAATCGCTATAGCCGCCGATGCAGCTTTCGATTTTTCCATTACCTTCAAACGCCAGAATTTTTGTGACCGTCTGATCCAGAAAATCCCGGTCGTGCGACACGATTAAAAGCGTCCCCTTATACTGCGAAAGAATTTCCTCGAGCATATCCAGCGTGTCCATATCAAGGTCGTTCGTCGGCTCGTCGAGGATCAGGCAGTTTTTCGGATTGGCCAGAATTTTCGCCAGCATCAGGCGGTTTTTCTCGCCGCCCGAAAGCTGCGATACTTTGTCCTGCGCCCGCGCCGGGTCGAATAGAAAATCTTTCAGATAACCGCAGACATGGCGGTGCTTGCCCATGACATCAACGTAATCCCCGCCCATCGGCGAGAGGGTTTTCTTGAGCGTATCGGTGGGGTTCAAATCACGCCGTTTCTGGTCGAAATAGGAAAATTCAATATCCTTCTTGGTCTTGACCGTGCCTGTATCGGGCTTTAGCTCCCCGATCAAAAGCCGCAGAAACGTCGTCTTTCCCGACCCGTTCTTGCCCAGTATCCCTATGCGCTCGCCGCGCTGGATGCGCAGGGAAAATTTTTCAAGAATATCGACCTTGCGCCCGTCTTCCTCGAACGATTTATAAACCTTGTGAAATTCGGCGATGATCTTTGATGAATGCTCGATGTCCTTGGGTGCCTTCACGTCGATCTTGGCCGTGGCGCGGCGGTAAGCGGCTTCATCGACCTTAAGCTGGTCGCGCATGATGCGCATCTGCTCGACCCGGCGCATATTGCGTTTGCGGCGCGCCTTTACACCCCGGCTGGCCCATTCAACCTCGATGGCCACCGCAGCCTTGCGGTTCTTTAGTTCGCGCCGCTCCTGCTCAAGCAGCGCTTCGGACCACTCGTCGAAATACCTGAAACCCTGCGGCGAGACTTTCAGTTTCCCGCGGTCCAGCCAGAACACCTGATTGGTGATATTGGCCAGAAACGTCCGGTCGTGCGACACGCACAGCAGCGTCCCGCGATAATTGCGTAAATACTGCTCCAGCCACTCGATCGCTTCAAGGTCCAGATGGTTCGTCGGCTCGTCAAGCAGCAGAATGTCCGGCTCCTCGACCAGCGCCCGCGCAAGACCTGCCCGCCGCAGTTGCCCGCCCGATAAAACGGTCATCTGAGCTCTCACATCCAGATGCAGCGCCTCGGCGATGATATCGACCTTATATGTATGAAGCTCGCGCTCTTCGTGCTTGATTTCGCTGAAAATATAATCAAAAACGCTCTGGCCGGGCTGCGGCACGATGTCCTGCCGCAAATGGCCGATGGTCGTTCCGGCCTCCTCCCAGCGCTCCCCCGCGTCCAGATCCTGAACCCCGGTGACGATGTTCATCAGCGTCGATTTCCCTGCCCCGTTCTTGCCCACGAGTGCAATGCGGCTGCCCTCGTGAATGTTGAAGGACAAATCCTCGAACACCGGCTTTTCGCTATAGCGAACCATGGCTTCTTTGACGGACAGGAGGAGCTTGGGCGGCATCGTAATTAACCTCTAAACATTTTGCCCGGCAACATAGCCCGAAGACCACGCCCATTGGAAGTTGAATCCGCCAAGATGCCCCGTGACATCGACCACTTCGCCAATAAAATATAGGCCCGGCTGGTTTCTGGCCTCCATGGTTTTGGAGGATAAATCCGCCGTATCCACCCCGCCCAGCGTCACTTCCGCCGTGCGGTAGCCTTCGGTTCCAGAGGGTTTAACACGCCAGTTATTCGCCGCCCCCGCCAGAACCGCCAGCTTCGTATCCGTCAAATCGGCCAGACGGCCTTCCATATTTTCCGCTACGCAAATGCTGCGCGCCAGACGCTCGGGCAGGATATTTGAAAGGACCCTCTGAACGTCCTGTCCGCCATGTTCCCGCTTTCTGTCCTTGAAGAAAGAAAGCACGTCTTTTCCGGGCGAAAGGTCGACGACGATTTCCTCTCCCTCGCGCCAATACGAAGATATCTGAAGGATCGACGGCCCGGACAGGCCGCGATGCGTGAACAAAAACCCTTCGGAAAAGCTTGTCTTGCCGCAGGATACAACCGCTTCGACGGACACACCCGAGAGTTCCTTGCACCGCTCCAGCAAATCGCTTTGAAAGGTCAGCGGCACCAGCGCAGGGCGCGTTTCGATGATGTTCAGCCCGAATTGCCTTGCGACATCATAGCCGAATTTGCTTGCGCCGATCTTGGGAATTGAAAGGCCGCCTGTCGCAATGACCAGAGAAGCGCAGGATATTTCCCCTGCCGAAGTCGAGAGCGTATAACTACCGTCAACCGATTCAATTTTTTCGACGGTCACGCCGGACTTCAAAACGGCACCCACCTGTTCGCATTCCTTCAGCAGCATATCGACAATCTGCTGCGCCGAGCCGTCACAAAAAAGCTGACCCAGTTTTTTCTCATGCCACGCAATGCCATGCTTTTCCACAAGTGCAATAAAATCCTGCGGCGTGTATTGCGACAACGCCGATTTGCAAAAATGCGGATTGGATGAAAGATAATTCTCCGGGCGTGTATGAATATTGGTGAAGTTGCAGCGACCTCCTCCCGAGATACGAATTTTCTCGCCGATTTTTTCAGCATGGTCGAGCAGCAAAACCCGCCGCCCGCGCTTTCCGGCCTCGATGGCGCACATCATTCCCGCCGCGCCCGCGCCGATGATAATGACGTCATAGTCCATATTGGTGCTTTTCCTGCTCATTCCGGGCGTTGTATCATAGTTTTATGAACTGGACAGTTTATATTCTCGAATGCGGGGATCAGAGCCTTTATACGGGCATCACCAACGACCTTGAAGCCCGCATCTCCGCGCATGAAAGCGGCAAGGGCGCGAAATACACCAAGGGACGTGGGCCGTTCCGGCTTGTCTACCGGGAGAAACATAAATCCCGCAGCGCCGCCTCGAAACGCGAAACCGAAATAAAAAGCCTGAGCAGAAATGAAAAGCTCAGGCTCCTTAAATCCCGTTAGTTAAGCCATCTCGCGGAAATCGTTGCCGCGCTGACCGCTACTGCGCTGGCCATCGCCCCTGCCTTTAAATTTGTTCCCTTTAAAGGGTTTCTTTTTAAAGTTCTTCTTGTCGAAGTGCTTTTTCTTGAAGGGCTTGTCGCCGTCCTTGAAGGGTTTATCCCCGTCTCTGAAGCTCTTCCCTTCATCCCTGTTGAACGGCCTATCCCCATCCCTGAAATGCTTCTTTTTTCTGAATGGTTTGTCCCCATCGTTAAAGGGGCGATCTCCATCTCTGAAGCTCCTTTTCTTGAAAGGCCTGTCGCCATCCTTGAAAGATTTCTCTCCATCTCTGAATTGCTTTTTCTTAAAAGGCTTATCTCCGTCCCTGAATGGTTTATCTCCATCTTTGAAGAACTTTTTCTTGAACGGTCTGTCCCCATCTTTGAAAGATTTATCTTCGTCTCTGAAGGTCTTCCGTTCATCCCTGAAAGGTCTTTCTTCACCCCTGCTGAAAGGCTTATCCCTGTCAAAACGTGCAGGCGATGGCCCTTTACGGTGGTGTTTTTTCTTCCTGTTGTTGTCGCCCCGGCGATTATCATTCTGGCGGTTGCCGTCCTGACGCTTCTCGCCACCCGAACGGTGCTGATCCTGCGATTTCTGCGCAGGGTCGAGCAGCTTTACAATCGCATGCCACTTGCGGCCCTCCTGCGAGGAAACGAAGCTCAGGGCGGAGCCCGTCGCCCCGGCCCGTGCCGTGCGGCCCATGCGGTGGATGTAGTCTTCGGCCACCTGCGGCAAATCGTAATTGATAACATGCTCGATATGCGGAACGTCAAGGCCGCGCGCGGCGATATCCGTAGCCACGAGCACCCTGAAATTCATGTCACGGAAATTTTTCATCACCGTGTTGCGCTTGTTCTGGCGCAAATCGCCGTGCAGAGCATCGGCCTCGAAACCGTCGCGGCGCAGGTTCTTCGCCATGCGCTCCGCGCCGTGCTTGGTCTTGATGAAAATAATGACAGATCCATTGCGTGCATGAAGCTGCGTCACCAGCTCGGCATATTTCTTGTCCTGCTCGATGCGGATAACATCCTGCTTGATGTTGACGGCCACGACGTTCGTCGCGCCAACCGAAACGCGCTGCGGGTTCTTGAGGTACTTCGCCGACAGCCTGATGATTTCATCGGGCATTGTCGCCGAGAACATCAGCGTCTGGCGCTGCTGCGGCATATATTTCAGGATTTTGTCGATCTGCACGCCAAAGCCCATATCCAGCATACGGTCTGTCTCATCGAGGACCAGAAAACCGGTATCGTGCAGCTTGAGCGATCCGCGTTGCAGGTGGTCGTTGATACGCCCCGGCGTGCCGACGATAATGCGCGGCTGCACGCGAAGCTGTGACAGTTGCTTGCCCATCCCTTCGCCCCCGATGATAAAGGCGGTTTTGATCGGGCTTTGACGGCCTAGCAATTGATGGATGACATCCAGAACCTGCTTGGCCAGTTCGCGCGTCGGCGTTAAAACCAGCGCTGTACCGCGCGGTGAGCGCAGCAAGCCTTCAACCAGCGGAATGGCGAACGCCGCCGTTTTCCCGGTTCCCGTTTGGGCGCTGCCCAGAATGTCTTGGCCCTGAAGAGCCAGAGGAATTGCCTTCTCCTGAATCGGCGTCGGGGATTTATACTCCATCCGTGCCAATGATTGGTTCAGGGCTTGCGACAGGCCGAAGCCTTCAAAAGTTTTCATGTGTTTTTTGTCTTTCTTTATATGTGTTCCAACAAAGCAGTATCAGGCGCACCGTGCGCCGACTTATAAATTTGAACTTTGCGGAAAAAGGAGTGATTTTGAGATTTCACGTATCCCTATGAAATGCGGATACTTTTTCTGTAAGCTCACAGAGCTGAACTTTAAGAGTTAAACTCTGGCGCGGTTTATGACAGGTTTATAAGATTCTGTCAAATTTTTATTTGGCAGCCGCCCAAAATCCTTCCATTTCCCTATTCATTCTGCTAAAAACCCTCTGTCTTTAGGAATAAGGACGACCGGTCGCGGACCCTACCCGGTGTAAACAAAACAAGGATGCTATAACGTGAAGACGATTGTCATTTGCTCCGGCGGACTGGATTCCGTCATTCTGGCCCATAAAGTGGCCGCAGAAAATCAGCTTACAGGGCTTGTTTCTTTCGATTACGGCCAGCGCCATAAAAAGGAGCTTTCCTGCGCTGCCGCCTGCGCCAGTCGTTTAAACGTCCCCCATTCCATCATCGACATTTCATCGGTCGGCGCATCCTTAAGCGGATCGGCGCTGACGGACGATATCGCCGTTCCCGACGGGCATTACGCCGAAGACAATATGCGCGTGACCATCGTGCCCAACCGCAACGCAATTATGCTTTCGATCGCCTACGGCATCGCCGTATCGCAAAACGCCGAGGCCGTAGCGGCAGCCTTTCACGGCGGCGATCACTTTATATATCCCGATTGCCGCCCCGGCTTTGTCGCTGCGTTTGAATCCATGCAGGATAAGGCGCTGGAGGGCTTTTCAAAAATCCGGCTCTATACGCCGTTCCTGAGCATAACCAAGGCCGACATCGCCACTGAGGGCGCACGCCTTGGCGTTCCCGTTGCCGAAACATGGTCGTGCTACAAGGGCGGCAAAAATCACTGCGGACGCTGCGGCACCTGCGTTGAACGCCGCGAAGCCTTTCATCTGGCTGGCATTGAAGACCCCACAATCTACGACGATCCCGATTACTGGCGCGAAGCCGTCGCAAGAGCAAAGGTGGCGTGATGTATACGATTTCCAAGCAGTATCATTTTTCCGCTTCTCATCAATTGATGGGGCTTGCCGACGATCACCCTTGCGCGAGGCTCCACGGGCATAATTATATCGTCGAGGTCGAATTGCAATCGGGCGCTCTGAACGCCACAGGATTTGTGCGCGATTACCGGGAACTGGACGCGCTGAAAACTTACATCGACGAAAATTTTGACCACCGTCACCTCAACGAAATTCTGGGTGACGATAAAACCACAGCCGAGCATCTGGCGCGGCATTTCTTTGACTGGTGCCGCAGCAAATGGCCCGAAGTTTCCGCCGTGCGTATCAGCGAAACCCCAAGGACATGGGCGGAGTATAGAGGATGAATGAAAAAAATATCCGCATCAGCGAAATTTTCGGCCCCACGATACAGGGCGAAGGCGCATTGATCGGGCGGCCCACCGTATTTGTCCGCACGGGCGGCTGCGATTACCGCTGCACGTGGTGCGATACGCTCTACGCCGTCGAAAGCCAATACCGCCACGAATGGAAAGATATGAGCGCTACGGAAATTTTTGAACGGGTAAAAAAACTATCGCAGGAAAAGCCCATTATGGTTACGCTTTCGGGCGGCAATCCGGCCATCCAGCCGCTTGGTCCCCTGATTGAAATGGGCAAGAAACAAGGCTACGAATTTGCGCTGGAGACTCAAGGCTCCGTCGCGCAAGACTGGTTCGCAGCGCTCGACATTCTGACACTTTCACCCAAACCGCCCTCCAGCGGTATGACAACCGACTGGAAAATTTTTGACGACTGCCTGAAGGCCGCCGGAAACGGCCCCGCAATATCGCTTAAAATCGTCGTATTCGATGAAGACGATTACGCCTACGCGAAGGACGCCTCTGCAAAATACCCGGAATTTCCGGTTTACCTGCAACCCGGAAATCCCGCGCCGCCGCCGCAAATCGTCGACAAGGCCGCGCTGGATGAGCGCCTGCGCTGGCTGGTCGAAAAGGTGAGCAACGATAACTGGTTTAACGCAAACATACTGCCACAGCTTCATGTTATGCTCTGGGGCAATGAAAGGGGCGTATAAAATGGCCAAAACGAAGAAAAAAGACATCTATAAAAACCTGACCCAGCTCGGCGGCAAGACGGCTCTTCCCGAAAGCCCCGAAAAGGCCGTGATTGAGCGCGTCCCCAACCCGCAAATCGGAGTAAATTATAATGTGCGCTTTGCCGCGCCGGAATTTACCTCGATCTGCCCGATCACTGGCCAGCCGGATTTCGCGCATCTGGTCATTGATTACGTACCGGGAAAATGGCTGGTGGAAAGCAAATCGCTCAAGCTGTTTCTCGGCTCGTTCCGCAATCACGGTGCCTTTCACGAGGACTGCACCGTATCCATCGCCCGCCGCCTCGCCCGCGAAATCAAACCGCAATGGCTGCGGATCGGCGGCTATTGGTATCCACGTGGCGGCATTCCTATCGATGTGTTTTATCAGACCGGCAAACCGCCGCAGGACGTCTGGATACCGGATCAGGGTGTAGCCCCCTATCGCGGACGCGGGTAAGTCGGGTCACTTCTTCAGATCAATAACAATGCGCTCGCCGCCGCCCGACAGCGCCGGGTATTTGCCCTGCGCCACGATCTGCGTATCGCTTTTGAGTTGAAGGACGAAAATATTTCCTGCGCCGTTGTTGAACGTATCGACCTTGTACGATTCAAGAACCGGCATGATTTTAAACGTCTCGAAATCCGTCGGCGTTTTCCAGCGCGCATTGGGAAGCTCGACGACCAAAATCCCTTCCGCGTTATCAAGATCGGCCGTATACGAAGTATTCTTGCTGGTGACGTCGAAAACGATCCGCACGATGTCGGGATGATCGCCGACTCTGATACCGCTGACGATCGCCGAACCGTCCGGCGCGGGAGCCATCGGCCTTGCGCCCGGCTCAACCGGCGTACCCGGCATATCCCCCACTGGCGCAGGCGGCAAAGACGGTGTAACAACTGGCTGCATTGTTGGAGGAGGAGAAGGCGGCAGCATCTCTTGCTGCTGTTCCTGCGCGTATAAAGGCTGCGGCGGCGCAAGAACGCTGGTTTCAACCTTATGCTTCATCGCAACCTCAAGATCGGCAAGCCTTTGCGTCGTCGGTGCCATGATCTTCATATCCTCATGCACGGCTATAAGCGCGCGCTCCAGCCGCTTGATGCGCTCCTGATCGTCCTTTATATCGCCTGCGAAATAAGTCTCAAGATTAAGCCCCATTGTGCCGAGCGTACCGCCGCTCTTCATCTCCAGAGGCTGGACATTCGAAAACATATCGGGCGGAACCGTAGCGGCCGCCTCCAGCGCGACATGCTTCTTTTCCTCTTCTTCCTTCATTCTCTTTTCGTTGGGATCGCTGCTCATAAAGGCCAGCGGGTCCTTGTCCCAGACATCGGAATTACAGGCCGACAAGCCTGCCCCAAGCGCGCAAAGCGCCATCAGCGAAACAAAAGATGCTTTGTGTTTTTTATGACGGTACGGCAACGGTCAAAAATCCGCGTTTGGAATTGAAATTGAATATCTCTTGGAGGTTAAAGCCGCGCTCTGTAAACGGTCAACGATTCGGCCTTAAAGCGCCCTTAATCCGTGGGGATAGGTTTTAATGTGCGCCCGTACCCGCCTTCATGAAATCTATGTAAATCCTGTCGCTCAATCCTTCGGCGGGCGGCAGCGTGGCGTTATAGAAAACTTCCATCGGTGTGCGCGCTGTAAGCCGCAGCCTTGTGCCCTTTCCGCCATCAAGGCTCAGCGCCTCGCACTGGCTGAGCATGGGGTGTTTGGATAAATCGTGCATGCGGTCAGCATCCCAGGCTGTACTTGGCAGATCAATGTTGATAATCTCCCCTCCATTCTCGGAACTGATTTTGTATCCGGTTGGACCGGAGAGATCCAGTACAAGGCGAACCCTGTACGGATGCTCCCCGATCCTTACCGACCTAACGACGGTTTGGAACCCGCCGTCAGATGAATATGGAGCAGGCTGTAACGTTCCTTCAGCTACCGGAGCGTGGTGTAGTTGGGCTACTCTACCACTTTCTCCGTCTGCCTCGTCGGCAGCCGAAACTTCCGCAGCCTGCTCCAACAGGGTGAGATCTGCGCCATAGACGAAGATCTCTTCGGAAGTTACCGATACGGTTATCGGCGGAACGTTAATCTGGTGTGAAACCGCAACCTGTACTGTGTAGGTTCCGGGCTTCACGAATTCGAATGCATAGAAACCATCAGACAGCGTCGTCGTCTCTTTAATGACAACGCCGTCGTGACTTAGAAGCTGAATGGTCAGGCCGGGGATCGGGCGGCCATCGGCAAAGCGCACGGTGCCGTCGATACCGCCGCTTTCAACAAGGGCCAGTTCGATATAGGGCTTGCTGCGCTCGCGCAGTACGGTACTGAGGCCCGGTTTAAGCGGCACGAGGAACGGGTCGGGTAATGATTCCTGATCGACCGTGATGTCGACAACGCCCGGCGCGCCCGCGCCCAGAAGTTCTATATACCCTTCGGCATCGGATTCTTTTGTGCGGAGATTCCCGACGAAAGCCTTACCGCCTTCGACCGGCTCATCGCCCTCGTCGAAGACGCCGTTGGAATTTTTGTCATGGAACAGGCGGATTTTAAGCGCCGTTTGCTGACCCTTGTACTGCGTCGTGAAAATATAATTTCCATTTTCGCCGTCAGGGCCGAGTGTCGTGCTGGCGCGTATGATCGCGTCAACGCCGTCCCTGCTGTCCCAGTCAAGGTCTACGCTCCCAAGGAAGGTCGAAAAGTCGTATCCGGCCGTCAATCCGACATGGGTTGTGTCGTTGTCATTCAGGCCGCGCTCGACATCAACCCCGGCGCTGAATTTGTCGAGATCGCTGTAGCGCAGATCGACACGCGCCGACTTGACTTCGCTTTCCGGCTTTAGATCGTAAGTAAGTGATGAGCGCGCATTCCAGCGCGGCGACAACACCGTATTAAGCGCAACCGTTCCGTCTACCGTCGTGCTGTCGCGGTTGCTGCGGGTTTCGCCGATCGAGTTTGAAATGCCGTAACGGTCGCGGTTATAGGACTGCGAGAATCGGCTGCGCGTCGTCGTCTTTCCATTTTCCTGTCTGGTGTGCAGCGTATCGAAGTTGAGGCCCAGGCTGCTTGTGCCGATGTTAAACGATTTTCCGGCGCGGAACTCGCCCTCGAATGTTTTTGCGCTGTCGCCAAATCCGATTTCCCGGCTTTCAAAATCCCTGATGAATGAGGTTCTGAACGACGTATTCAGGCCGGAAAAGTTCGTTCCAAAACGCGTATCGATAATATTGCCGCCATCGAAATCCCTGTAAAGCTCTACCTGCCCCGCGCCGCCGAGCGCATTGAACTCTGCACCAACCGTCGCATATTTCTTGTCGTCTTCGTTAAACTGGCCGGGCGTTTGCGTGAGCGTTGCAAATCCCGTTATCCACGGGCTTATGCCGCGATTGACCCTGACGGTTTTTGTGCTGCTGGCGCTTGTATCTGCTTTTTGATCCCTTAAATCGAACAGCGGCACGCCGTTATCAAGAACGCTGGCCTCGATGGTCGACTCGCCGGCGGCGAGCTGCGTCCTCTTGATCTGATAGCTGTTTGCACGTTCTTCGATCTGCCCCTGTGGCCCGTACAGGACAACCTTTATGTCGTTATTGCCGAAGTTCAGGGGAACATTGTCAAACCTGTACTGGCCGGATTCGTCGACAAAACCGAAATCGAGAAGCTGATTGCCGCGATACAGCTCGACTTCCCATCCCGGCTGCGCCGTGCCGTCGATCGTTACTTCATCAAAAGCCTGATTGCGCGGCTTTGAATTCGTCGACAGGAAAACACCCCGTCCGGAATAGAATTTATTGATGAGCGGCGAGGGCTTGGCGTTCACATCGCCGACCTGAAGCATCTTGAGATTAAACGGCAGGGAGCCATCGCCCTTATCCTCGCGCGTCAGGCGGAAGCGAAGGTTGTTTATATCGAAATCTTCCCGGCTGTTGTAATCCATGTTGAGGGTGTAATCGGCACTCGCGCCCAGCATGTCACCGCGCCCGTCGATCCCGACCGAATTCAGGAATTGCTTTTCGTGGTCGTCCCACATGACGGATTCCGACAGATTGAACATCGGACGACCGAGAAGCTTGTAGGTATTGGGAATGAATTCGAATCTGGGCTTTTCATCTCCGCCTCTGCCATCGGCCAGACGTTCCTGGCGCTTTTTGCGCTCCCTCTCCTGCTCATAGGGCAAAAGTTTTTTGGTTTTGATATCTACAGTCAGTTCCGAGGAATTGATTTCAAGATCGAGCGGCCATAACTGGTTTATGACCTCGGGCGTAACGTAGATATCGCCGATATTCTGGCCAAGATCGCGGACAATGTAACTGCCCTCTGGCAATGGGAACGTCTCACCGCCGACCGTATAGGTGCCGCTGCGCGTATCGATGGCATAGCCGTTTTCTGGATTGAAGAATGTGCCGGTTATTTTCCCGGCTGCAAGATCGGATTCGGAGGGGAACAGAACCGT
>DIHF01000046.1:910-29072 GCA_002420015.1 Micavibrio sp. UBA5703 | reverse complement strand
CGCGGCCTGCATGACCTGTTCCTGATAAATCAGAATGCCGTAGGTTTCCTCCAGAAACGGCTGAAGTTTCGGATGAAGATAATCCGGCTCCTCCTTGCCTTCCTTGGTGCTGATATATTTGGGGATGTTGTCCATCGGGCCGGGGCGGTAAAGCGCAACAAGCGCGATAATATCCTCGAAGCGGTTGGGGCGCATCTTGCGCAGCACGTCACGCATCCCCGAACTTTCAAGCTGGAACACGCCGACCGTATTGCCGCTCGAAAGCAGATCATATGTCTTTTTGTCGTCCAGCGGAATTTGAAGATAATCGACCGGATCGTGTTCACGCTCGATCAGTTCAATGGTTTTTTGAATGACCGTCATGGTCTTGAGGCCGAGGAAGTCGAACTTCACAAGCCCGGCCTGTTCAACGAATTTCATGTTGAACTGCGTCACCGGCATATCGGAGCGCGGATCGCGGTACATCGGGATCAATTCGTGGAGCGCCCTGTCGCCGATCACAAGACCCGCCGCATGCGTCGATGCGTGGCGGTAAAGCCCCTCGAGCTTGAGCGCCACATTGATAAGCTTTTTCGTCGTGTCGTCGCGGTTGCGTTCGTTACGAAGTTCCTCATCCTGCGCGAGCGCCTCGGCCAGCGTCACGGGCGCTGCGGGGTTGTTCGGGATCATTTTCGCGATCCGATCCACCTGACCGTAGGGCATTTGCAACACACGCCCGACATCGCGCACCACGGCGCGGGCCTGCAACTTTCCAAAAGTAATGATCTGCGCCACATGGTCATAGCCGTAGCGCTCCTGCACATAGCGGATCACCTCGTCGCGGCGCTCCTGGCAAAAGTCGATATCGAAGTCGGGCATGGATACGCGCTCCGGGTTGAGCATCCGCTCGAACAGCAAACCAAACTGAAGCGGGTTCAAATCCGTGATCTTCATCGCCCATGAAACAACGGAACCCGCGCCCGATCCCCGCCCCGGCCCGACGGGAATGCCCTGATCCTTCGCCCATCTGATAAAGTCAGAAACGATGAGGAAATACCCTGCAAAACCCATCTGGTTGATGATCGAAAGTTCGTATTCGAGACGGTCCCAGTAGGGTTTATGGTTTTTATCTTCAACGAAATTCTCCAGCCGCCACTCCAACCCCTTGCGCGCCTGAATGCTGAGTTCTTCTTCCTCAGAATGCCCACCCTCCGTTTTAAACGGCGGCAGGATCGGCTGCGTGGATTTCAAAAGAAACGCGCAGCGCTGCGCGATAACAACGGTGTTTTGCACGGCCTCGGGGATATCCTCGAACAGCGCGGCCATTTCCTCCGCGCTTTTGAAGTAATGCAGCTTCGTCACCTTGCGGCGGTTGTCTTCTGTGATATAGCGGCCTTCCGCAATGCACAGCAGCGCGTCATGCGCCTCATGATCGGACTCTTCGGCGAAATAGCAATCATTGGTCGCCACCAGCGGAATGTCATGCTTATAGGCCAGATCGATCAGCTTTTCTTCCGCCGCGTCTTCTTCGGGCAAGCCGTGACGTTGCAACTCGATGTAAAAGCGATCCCCAAAAATACCCTTAAACGCCAGCAGCGTTTCTTCGGCCTGCTCGATTTGATGATGGGTGATGCTTTGCGCGACCGGGCCTTTCGTGCCCCCACTTAAACAAATGATACCGTCAGCATGAGCCGCCAAAGCCTCCATAGTCGTGCTGATGGTTTCGCGGTTGTCACCACCCAGATACGCCTCGCTCAACAATTTACAGAGGTTGCGGTACCCCGCCTCGTTCTGGACCAGCAGAACAATCTGGTGTCCTTCTGTACCGATATTGACCTGACAACCGATGATCGGCTGCACGCCGGACTTGGCGGCCTCCG
Organism: Micavibrio sp. UBA5703; assembly: GCA_002420015.1. Classification (GTDB taxonomy): domain Bacteria; phylum Pseudomonadota; class Alphaproteobacteria; order Micavibrionales; family Micavibrionaceae; genus UBA5701. The sequence continues at coordinate 27,213 of DIHF01000046.1, read as the reverse complement.
TGGCAAACTCCATCGCACCGAACAGATTATTGGTGTCCGTGACCGCCACGGCGGGCATGTCCTGCTCTTTGCACAGAGCAACAAGATCCTTGACCGTAATCGCCCCCTCCGCCAGCGAATAGGCAGAATGGGTGTGGAGGTGGATGAATAAGGGGTGATTCATGATGAATCAGAGAGTAGCAGGATTAAAAAACAGTGTCATTCCTGCGAAAGCAGGAATCTTGTTAATTTACCGGATCCCCGCTTTCGCGGGGATGACAGCGAAGGTTAAAACGGCACAATCCGGCCAGCCTTCAACTCCATCACCCTGTCCATCTGCTCCGCCAATTCCATATTATGCGTGGCAATGAGCGCACCGATGCCGCGCCCGCGCACCTGATCGAGCAAAATCTGGAATACTTCCTCGGCGGTTTTGGGGTCGAGGTTCCCCGTCGGCTCGTCGGCGAAAAGCAGCATCGGATCATTGGCCAGCGCCCGTGCGATGGCTACGCGCTGCTGCTCTCCACCCGACAAAGTGGACGGGCGGTGCGTAAGCCTTTCACCAAGTCCGAGCGCCTTCAGCATTTCATCGGCCTTCGCATTGGCCTGCTTCTTCGCCTTACCCGCAATGATCTGCGGCAGTGCGACATTCTCCCTTGCCGAAAATTCGGGCAGCAAATGATGCGACTGATAGACGAAGCCGATATATTCGCGGCGTAATTTCGTGCGGGCATCGTCGCCCATTTTCTGCACCGGCTTGCCGTTGATGTGGACCTGGCCTGAGGTCGGACTATCCAGCAACCCCGCAATCTGCATCAGCGTCGATTTCCCCGAACCGCTCGGCCCCACCAGCGCGACGATTTCACCGGCGGCAATCCGCATGGAAAGATTTTGCAGCACATGCAATTCCCGCCCGCCCTGCTTGAACGTCTTGTTCAGGCCGTCAATCTTCAGGAGCGTCTGCCCCTCCATCGGGTGTGGCTGACTGCGGTCCTTGCGGAATGTATTCTGAAGGCTACTCATTCCGCAACGCCTCCACAGGGTCTAACCTTGCGGCGCGCCAGGCCGGATACAATGTCGCAAGGATCGAAAGCGTAAACGCAATGCCAATGACGGCCGTAACTTCCTTCCAGTCGATCTCCGCCGGAAGCTGGGAAAGGAAATAAATTTCATCCGCGAAAAGCTCCGTCCCCGTCAACCCTTCGAGCCACTGGCGGATGGTCTCAATATTAAGCGCAAAGGAAATCCCCGCCACAGCACCGACAATCGTACCTATGAACCCGATACTCGCTCCCGTCAGCATGAAAATCTTGAGCATCGAGGAACGGCTTGCGCCCATCGTGCGCATGATGGCGATATCGCGCCCCTTATCCTTCACCAGCATAATCATCGAGGAAATAATATTGAACACCGCCACCACGATAATCATCGTCAGGATCAGAAACATCACGTTGCGCTCGACCTGAAGCGCGTTGAAAAAGCTCTGGTTGGTGTCGCGCCAGTCGTAAACCCCGGCGCGCCCCTCGACCGTCATCGCCACGGACTTGCGCATCTCCTCAAGGTTTTCATGATCGTTAAGGAATATCTCCAGCCCCGTCACGGCGTTGTCGTACTGGAAGAAAACCTGCGCAGCCTCTAAAGGCATAAAGATATAGCCGCTGTTGTATTCATACATGCCGACATCGAAAATCATGGCAATTTCATAGCTGCGCTGACGCGGCATCGAGCCAAAGGGCGTACTTTTGACCTGCGGTGATGTCAGGGTGATTTTATCGCCGATAGCCACCTTCATCTTGCCAGCCAGCGATTTCCCGACGGCGATCTTGTTTCCTTCAAAATCGTTAATCGAGCCAACGATAATGGAATCGTGCAAATTCTGGCGTGCTGCGAAATCAGATGGCTTGATGCCGCGCACCATGACGCCGCTGGAAAAGCCGCGAAAAGATATCAGCGATTGCCCGTCGATGATCGGCGTGATTTCTTTTATGCCTTCCGTGGGCAATATTTCCGCACGCAATTCCTCATACCCCTTGAGCTGCCCGTCATAGGCATAAACATTCATATGCCCGTTCAGCCCCAGAATGCGCGTAAACAATTCCTGACGAAAGCCGTTCATAACGCTCATAACGATAATAAGCGTGGCCACGCCGAGCATAATCCCGGCGAAGGAAAACCCGGCAATGACGGACACGAACCCCTCGGCCTTTTTGGACCGGAGGTACCTCCATGCCACCATACGCTCAAACGGTGAGAACATTCCTAATAAGCCTTCCCTATAATGACTTTCCCCTCTTCACCGAACGGCATACAACGCGCCGTCAGGGCATGATCCTTCGCCACCTTCTCATAGGCCGGGTCGGAGAGAACGGCCACGCTGGCCTTAACAAAACCGACCCCGCTGCCTTTATAAAACTTCTCGATATCGGCAACGTTCGCTACGTCATGAATACGCGCTTTCATGAATTTTTCGGCACGCTGGTACATGTCCTTGTGCATCTGCTCCAGAATGCCCGGTGCCTGCGCCACGAACGCATCGACGGCCACGCTGGCCTTGCTGTCACGGCCAAGATCGCGCCGAACGTAAGTCAGCGTACCTTCCTGCATTTCCCGTGCGCCGATCTCGACGCGTATCGGCACGCCCTTTTTAATCGCGCCCCACATTTTATCGGGCGTGCGCGCCGCGCTTGCATCGACATGAGCGCGGATTCCCTGCGCCTTCAGCTTCGCCGCCAGTGCACGCGTGTAATCAATAACCGCCGCGCTATCCTGATCGTCCTTGGTGATGGGGATAATCACGACCTGCTGCGGCGCGACTTTGGGCGGCATGATCATGCCGTCATCGTCGCCATGCGTCATAATGAGCGCACCAATCAGCCGTGTTGAAATGCCCCAGCTTGTCGTGTGCGCAAATTCCTCCTGCCCTTCACGGCTCTGGAATTTGATACCTATGGATTTGGCGAAGTTCTGGCCCAGGTAGTGCGACGTCCCGGCCTGCAAGGCTTTACCGTCCTGCATCATGGCTTCAATGCTCAGTGTCATATCGGCACCGGGGAAACGCTCATCCACAGTCTTTTCGCCTTTGATAACCGGCATCGCAAGGCTGTTCTCCGCAAAATCGACATAGGCATCGAGCATCTTTTTTGTATCCTTGATTGCATCCTCGGCGGTTTCAAAGGCGTTGTGGCCTTCCTGCCAGAGGAATTCCGACGTGCGCAGAAACATGCGGGTACGCATCTCCCAACGCATGACGTTGCACCACTGGTTTAATTTAAGCGGTAAATCGCGGTAACTCTGAACCCATCTTGCCATCGCATCACCAATGATCGTTTCCGATGTCGGGCGAATGATATAAGGCTCTTCCAGTTTTGAGCTCGGCGCAGGCTGCAGCCCCCCTTTACCGTCAGATTCAAGCCGGTGGTGCGTAACGACCGCGCATTCCTTGGCAAAGCCCTCAACGTGCTTGGCTTCGCGGTTCATGAATTCCATCGGGATCAACAAGGGGAAATAAGCATTCTGAACGCCTAAATCCTTAATCATGCCGTCGAAAATGTGCTGCATGTTTTCCCACAGGGCATAGCCATAAGGCTTGATGATCATACAGCCCCGCACGGGTGAATTTTCCGCCATATCGGCGGCCTTGATGACTTCCTGATACCAGTCGGGAAAGTTTTCTTCCCTTGTCGGGGTGATGGCTGTTTTGGCTTTTTTGGTCATGAACTCTTGCTGATCTAAGTTATTATAGAAACACTTGTGCCGCGCACAAAAGCACTCTATAGCGCCGGATACCCGGGATCAAGCCCGACTTCCGGTGTCAGCCCCACATCGGTGTCATCCCGGCGAAGGCCGGGATGGGGCAAACGCCTGCCCATTCATTTTTATCTTCTCAAGCCATCGCTGGATAGAATTGCAGATAAAAGACAGCGCCTCCTCATTCGCCTCTCCGAGCGGGAAGTTACGCCTGTCTTTAAGCATAAAATGATCCTGCCCCTGCATGATGACCTTTTCCTTGTCATGGTGAGGAATTTTCGAGAATAATTCCTCAATATCGCCAATACCTACATACTTGTCTTCCGTACCCGCCATTAATAACACAGGCCCCGTGATCTTATGTGCATGGTCCAGCAAATTGTATTTGTGTGATTTGCCCTCACTGTCAAAAACGATATCGATATGCTTTCCGTTTACAGAGTTCCTTGATAGTAACACACGATACTTTTTCCACCCGCCATTTGTCGCCCGGTCAAATGCAGACCATAGCTTTTCACCTGACACCGGAACGGTCAGACCGATCACCACCTCCACTTTTTCCGGATTATGCGCCGCGTGCCAAAACGCCGAAGTAGCTCCCAGACTGCGTCCATAAAGGCCGTATCTAGGACTGGCCCACTCCTGACGCTGCCCCCATTCAATAACCGTATCAAGATCAGCGAAATGAGAATCCCACGTTAGATTTTCCGCCTTGCCCCCACTGTAATTTCCGTGATTGGCGGCATCAAAAAAAACCGTAGAAAAACCAGAAACCTGCAAGGCCTCTGCCGCTTTCTGATTGATGTGTGCGAGGGCGCCCTCAAACATGCCATGCTGGCCGTAAAAAACACTACGGCTGTCCGGCACCTCGTCAACCCATACTGCAAGTTCGTGACCATCCCTGTTTTGTATCTTATGGGTCGGCTCACGTTTGTCAGGCAAAAGCTTACTCAAACCAACTCTCCTCAAGAAGGACGATGGCTAGCACACAGACAAACATTCTGTCAAATTAAAGCGGGTGAAAAACTAATGCTCGCCCATAGCCTGTTCGGTGATTTTTTCGAGCTCTCTTTGCAACAGGCGCTCGACCATCGGCGGCAGGTGTTTATCGACCCAGTCGCGCACCAGCGGCCGCACGGTTTCGCGGACGATCTGTTCCACAGTAACACCGCCCGTCTCAACGGCTACTTTGGCGGCCAATTCGGTAAACGCTTCGAGAGCCGCATTTTCCGCGGTCTCGGTCAGGATGGAATCCATATCTTCTTCCGGCTCGCGCAGATCGACAACCACTTCCTCGCGGCGCTTCGGTTCCTCTTTCGGAGGGGGCGGTGGCGGGGGGGGAGGAGGCGGTGGTGGTGGTGGTGGAGCCGCCTTGCGCTCAGGCTCTACCCTCTGCGTCAGCTCAATAGCATCGACAGACTCTTCTTTTGCAGGCGCTGGCGGCGGGGGTGGTGGAGACGGATCAGCAGCCGCGTCATCATCGGAAATGATCTGCCTGATCGAGGACAAAATCTCCTCGATTGAGGGTTCCTCTTCATTTTTGCTTCCTGCAACCATTTACGAAAAAAGTTCCCCTGGAATCGCGAAAAGAGTCATAGCTGAATCAGTTTCTTACATTGCACCCCCCTTGTCAAAGAGGGATTAGTCGGGGGCACCCACCCTATCCACATCCATGTCGAGAATCATGCCGCTGACTTTTTCAAGATTTTCGCTCACGTCGATGGTGTCATCCTGAAACCCTAGCGTTTGCGGCGTCAGAAGGCCAAGCGTTGCCGCCAGCGAAAATCCGGCAACGATTTCATTTCGCTTGGCGCTGATGAGCGCGGCCTGCGCGTCGAGCAATTCCTGATCGGCATCGAGTGCCTCAAGGATAGTGCGTTGTCCCACTTCCGTTTCGATCTTCACCCCCTCCTGCGCCACACCCGAAGCTTCGACCTGCGCGGTGCGGGAAGTAATTTCAGCACGGGCGGCCTGTAAGGATTCCCAGTCGCTCACAGCCTGCTTGCGCGCTTCGCGGCGCGCCTCAAGAATTTGTATGTACCTCTGATTGGCCGTGAGCTTGGCCTGACGTACACGCGAGCGTACAGCCCCGGCCTCATACAAAGGAATAGATGCGGAAATACCGATAGACTGGTTCGTCTCCTTGTCAACCAGCCCGGGCGAAGGGTCATAACTTCTGTTCCATCTGCTGAACAAACCCACCTGCGGCAGCAACTCGCCGAATACGCCATCGACATCTTCCTCTGCGGCACTGTGGGTATGCATAGCGGCCAGAACATGCAGATTGCTCGCCTCCGCCAGCGCCTCCGCCTCGTCCAGCGTTTCCGGTATGCCTGAAATCATGACCGAAGGCTCAGCCAGCCTTCCCGGCGGCATGCCCGTAACCTGCTCGAAAATCGCCTGCGATCTACGCAAATTGCCGCGTGCGGTGATAGAGTCCGCTTCGGCGCGGGCCAGCCGCGCTTCAGCTTGCGAAATGTCGGTGCGCGTCAATTCGCCCACTGAAAAACGGTCGCGTGTCGCCTCAAGCTGGCGGGCGATAACAGTCCTGTTGTTCTCGCTTAAATCCAGCAAAGCCTGATCGCGCATGACATCCATGTAAGCCGCAGCGGCCTCGCGCAGAATATCCTGCTCCAGCGCCGAGAGCGCCGTCTGCCTTGCGGCGATGGTATGCCGCGCCGCCGATGTCTGCGCCAGCGTGCGGCCGCCGCGATAAAGCGGCTGATCCAACTCCAACCCCACATCCTTGGCCGTCGAACCATCGGCATCGTCGCCACCAAAGAAACTGCCCTCAACCTCGGTCATCGTAACGCCGGCATTGGCCGATGCTGTCGGCTTCCACCCCGCCGTTGCCTGCGGCAGCAATTCATGCGTGGCCTTTAACTCCTGGCGCGCCGCCAGCAATGTCGGATTACCCAGATATGCCCGGCGCAAGACATCACCAAGCCCCAGAATTTCCTCATCCTGCTTTTTCTCCGGCGCGGGCGATGTTTGCTGTGGCTCGGGCTGAGGCGCTACCATAGCTTGCGGAGGTTCAATAGGCTGCTCCGGCGCGGGAGGTACGTGTTCTTTAACCGCCGGGGTTGCGGGCACTTCGTCGCGGCTCCCCTCCTCCTGCGGCGGTTGCGGGGGCGAATATTCACTCTCAAACATCGGCTTTTTATGCGCAGGCTCAAGCGCACGCGCCACAAGCGGCATCAAAGCCGTCAGCGCAAGGCAAACCGGAATGACAACTATCTTCCGTCTGAGCAGAAGGAACATGAAAAAACCGCAAACGATGAAACGTTAAAACGTAAAGGCAGGCTTGGGCGCAAAACCCGGCAGGTAAGGTGAACCCGCGCTGAAAAGATTATACGATGAAAACTGGCCCGCGCCAAGGCTTTGGACGACGACGGCGCGGCCCATCGTTTCATCCGGCGCCTTGAGGACGGTCACAAGCCTTCCGTCCGGCGCAAGCTGCGCCACGATATTCTCTGGAATCTCAGCCACAGCCCCATTGATGAAAATAGCATCGAACGGTGCATGTTCCGGGCTTCCCTTGGTCAGCTTGCCGTTAAACGAAACCACATTGCAAACCCCCAAATCCTGCCAGACTTTTTCGGCGGTCTGGAGCCATTTCTGGCATTCCTCAACCGCAACGACGGTTGTGACCATGCCGGACAAAATAGCTGCCGAGTACCCCGTGCCGCAGCCGATATCCAGCACCACATCCGTCGGCTTAAGAGCTGCAGCCTGCACCATCTTGGCGTGAACGGCGGGTTCAAGCAAAAAGCGCCCCTCGCCCATGGAAATATCTTCGTCCGTATAAGCAACCTTCTGGAGGTTTTTTGGCACGAACAATTCGCGCGGCACGCTTTCAAACGCGGCCAGAACCGCCTCGGACACGACACCGGACGTGTGTATCTGGCAATCGACCATATTCGTGCGCGCCTGCTGGAAACTGAACATAAGGAAAACTCCGGTGAAAACCGTTAACGACCCACTATAGATACAGCAATTTCACCCCTCTGGCCAGAGGCTTAAGGGTTGTATGCCCGGTTCGCATTCCGGGCCTTCCGAAATGCATATGGTGGGGAAAGCTGGAGGCACGGGCCGGAATCGAACCGGCGTACAAGGTTTTGCAAACCTCTGCATGACCATTCTGCCACCGCGCCGCCGCCTAGATCAATAAGTGATAGAGGCTTTGCAAGTCAACGTCTTATATTGAGGTTTTGACATAAGTTTTACCTTATGCTAGACGACGAGCCATGAGTTTTAAAACTGCGTTCAAAAAGCACGCCATGGAGATCCAGTTCTGGGCCTATGAGCTTGGCAACATCAATGCCTCTATTGCGGGCAGCGGCGGCTACGAAAAATTCCTGCACGATACGGCGACACAAGACGCTTCAACGCTCGCAGCTTCTTATCCCGATGCCACGGCGGCCCTTTTGATCGGCAGCGTGGTTGTCGCCGCGCCGGCCCTACGTTCGGCCTCGCAAAAACTGGGCAGCGGCACCGGCACGCTCAACGCCATCGATACCGGCACTGCCTTGACGGCGGCGGGAATCCTCGCCTACACCCTCACCAATGACGCGAGCTGGATTACAACCTCTGCTTCCTCCTTTGTTGTCGGGTCGTCGCTGCTGCGCTTTTGCGCCGAGAACCCGTTTTTCCTGAAGGCCGGGGGGCTGGCAATAGCATTTGGCGGGGTATGCTTTAGCACGTACGGTGCAAGTAACCTGCTTTCGCCGGATACGGCACTGAACACAAAGTTTTTGCTTGATACGCTGGCAGCCACCTCCGGGCTTTACGTCACCGCGGCCAGCCTGCAGATGTATACGGGCGGCATCATTGATACGGCCGCCTTTAAGGATAACGCCCAACACGAAGGCACCTGGAGCGAAAAGCTCACCCATCCGGTTAAAGGCAGCCTTTCCAGACTTTTCACCCGCTACGTCGATGCGCCCATTCAGAAGATTGATGCTTTAGCGAAACGGACGATCTTGCGCTACATCCCCGAATCCACAAGGAACGGCAAGCCTTTGCTGACCAGCATGTGGGCACGCCTGCCCTGGCGCGTAGCAACAGGAGCCGCCGCTGCGGCCACCGGGCAGTATAGTTTTGCCCTGTCCAACGCCATGTGGGGCGTGGGGGATACGGCGATCGGATCGAAGGATTGGCATGACGAAAGCAATAAAGCAGATAAAAAGGACGAAAAAAAGCTGGAATCCGGCCCGGCAATCCTTTAATAATCCTCCCTGCCGACTGTTCCCCGGTAGCTCAGCGGTAGAGCAGGTGACTGTTAATCACTTGGTCGGCGGTTCGATCCCGTCCCGGGGAGCCAGTATCTTCTACCCAAAAAATCCCATACAATCCTAAAACATTAATGAATCCGTAGACTTTCAAGGATTTTTATTCCGAGAAAGCCCAAAGGGATTTAACCAGTTCCGGCATGTTTTCAGGTACATTTTCGGGTATTCGGGTACATGCGAAAAGGAGATACCCGAAAATGAAACTTTCAGACTTGCAATGCCGGAACACTAAGCCCGGGGAACCCCCTAAGCCCTGACGCGGCTGATGAACCCGTGGACCGTGTCATTGAGGACGGTTGATTGTTTGGCAAGTTCCCGCGCCGCATCCAGAACCATTGAGGCCGACTGGCCCGTTTCGGATGCCGCCTGCGTGACCTCAATAATGTTCCTGGTCACGCCGCTGGTACCCTGCGAGGCGCGCTGGACGTTGCGCGCGATTTCCTGCGTTGCCGCGCCCTGTTCCTCGACGGCGGCGGCGACCGTGCCGGAAATTTCGTCGATACGTTCGATCACAGCCAAAATATCGCGTATCGCATCGCTCGATTGCTTCGTAGCATTCTGAATGCCGGAAATTTGCGCCGAAATTTCATCCGTGGCTTTTGCCGTTTCCGTGGCCAGAGACTTTACCTCGCTGGCGACGACGGCAAACCCCTTGCCGGCATCCCCGGCGCGGGCCGCCTCGATCGTGGCGTTAAGCGCCAGAAGATTGGTCTGCTCGGCGATATCCGAAATCAAAACCACCACTTCGCCGATGCGGTTGGCCGCCGCAACCAGACCCTGAACGCGGTCGGATGTCGCGCGCGCCTTGTCTTTTGCTTCGTTGGCAACCCGGGTGGATTGTGAAACCTGAGCGCTGATTTCGTTGATGGACGCCGAAAGCTCCTCCGAAGCGCTGGCAACGGAATTGACGTTCGATGACGCATCCTCGGCAGCAGAAGCAACGACATTGGCCTTTTCACTCGTCTGCGTGGAATTTGCCGCCATGGACTGTGCCGTGGCTTCCATCTCCGTCGCCGCAGCCGAAACCGCGTTAATAACGCCGCTGACCTCGCGCTCAAAAGAGGTCGCCAGGTCATTCATCGTCCTGCGCTTGTCCTCTTCGGAACGCTGTTTCTGCAATTCCTGATCTTTTCGCATTCTCTCTGTTTCTGCGGCATTAGCCTTAAAAACATTTACCGTCTGCGCCATCAGGCCGACTTCATCTTTCTTGTCTTTATACGGCACCTCGATATTCAGATTTCCTTTCGACAGCGCCTCCATGACCCCGGTCATCGCACCGATGGGTTTGACAATTCCCGTCCGCGAAGTGAACCAGCTTAAAAAAGCCACCAGCAGCGAAAACACGACCGCAGCCGATACCATCCCCATGATCTGCTTTTCCTGTTCCTCGACCTGATGGGTGATTCTATCGAATTCCGCCTCGATCACCGTCGAAAAATCGCCCATCGCACCTTCAAGGTACTCAAAATCCTGTTCAAACGACGCATACGCCTCCTTGGCGCCGAGCGGGTTCACAAAAACTTCCTTCGTAATACGGTCCGCACTTTTGGTGTAGCGCTCCAGAGGCTCCTTTAACTTCGCAAGCTGTTCGTTGACGGCATCTGAAATATTTGCCTTTGCAACCTCGTCGATAAGACGGTTAAAGTTCTCGACATGTTCCTGCGTGCTGGCGATAGCCTCATCTTTGCCGTTATACTCCTCGTCATGCACAAGCTTGAGCGCATAAAGCACGTCCGCCCGCAGGCCGTCATGCATCATGTCGGCTTCGACCTGATTGCGCAGAGCACCGGAAATTTTTTGCGAGTCATTGAAAACTTTATCCAAAATATACATCTGATAGGCGGATATGCTGCCCATCACCGCAACAACCAGAATAAAGGCGATATTACTAAGGAGAACCTTGGTGCCGATTTTCATTTTTCAATCCTTCCTGGATTATACTCTAATAATCTACTTCTAAAACTCAAACACATAGCCGAGCAGCGCACCCACGGTGTCCGTCCCGACATCTGATTCCTCAACGTGGTTATAACCGACATCGAGCGTAATGCCGTTATCGAACGCGTAGCCAACTGAAACCTGTGAGATATGGTCATCCACATCGTCGCCGCCCTGCACGTCCGTATTCCGCGAAGTATGGGAAAGCGCTACATTCCAGTTGTCATACAGCGCAAAAGACAACCCCCCTGTATAGTAATCGACATCGTCGTCGCCGCCTTCCGAGTCACGGATGCCCGCCCACTCAACCAGCGCCGTCGCATCGACGTTGTCGCAGATCGGGAAGGTGTAGTTTGCACCGACCACGTAACCTGTTTCGCGGTCAAGATCCACGTCCGCGTCGCCTTCGGACTGACTGCGGTAACCTAAATGCGTGTTCAGCCCCTCGATTCCCGCGACGCTTTCGCTGTCCAGCGTGACGGAATAGGAAGAGAAATCCTCGGTGTTGCTGATTCCGCCATCTTCCTCCTCAAGATCGCCGCGACCATGCAGAGTCGACCCCGACAAAAAGGTTGTGTCCGCAAAGAACGTATTGGCCGTAAGGGTGTGGGAACCCGCCTCCCCGCCATCCAGCGTGTAGCTGGCACCGAAACCGATTTTCTCCGACAGTTCGTAATCCTCCGCAAAATCGGTGCCGTAAACGCCGGGCGCCAGATCCCACGCCGTGCCGAAGGTCGGACCGAACTTTCCGGCGAACACCCTGAAATTATCGCCCGTGTAGGAGGCCAGTATACTCTCAACATAAAGCCCATGATTGTCGAACTCCGTATCCTCTCCGGCCTCCGGGTCCTCAACTTGCTCGAAAACAAGCTGCGTCTCAATGGCGAAACCTTCGGTCAGCGACAATATGAAGTAAGGCTCTATGGTCGCCGTGACGGTATTGACTTCCGAATCCTCATCGTCGGATTCATAAGCCCAGTCGTCTTCCAGCTCAAACAGCACCAGCCCATGAAGCGAGGGATCAAAGGTTTCAGCCCTTGCCACTGCGCCGCCCGCTGCCGCGCCCGTGGCGAAAACCGCTGCCCCGGCCAAAAGCGCAAGCCTTATTTTACATTTCTTTTCGAACTTCTTCATTAATCCCCACAAAAAACATAAAAATTTCCCACTAAACAGGCAAAAAATACTTTGTGCTTTCTACGCAGGATAACTATGGTACGAACCAATACCGATTTGGTATGAAATCGTATAACGGATCAACAACATCAAAAAGAGGACATATGAAACACAATAAACTTTTCCACATAGCACTTTTCGCTCTTGCTCTTGCTTTTCTGCCGCTTTCGGCTGCGTCCGCAGAAGAACAGACAAATTCAGGCCCTGCACACGTTGGTATTGAGCAACGCCGCGAGGAATTCCGTGAGAAAGTCACAGGCACAGAAAATGACACGCCTGCCGCGCAAATCGAACCAGCCGCCGGCGAAACGCCCGCTGCTGACGAAGCTGCTGCCGCTGCAACGCAAGAACAGCCTGAAGCCGCTCCGGCCCAGGAACAACCTGCAGAACCCGCTGCCGACGAAAACAAGTAAGCTACAAGCATCAAACGTTACAATAAACGGGCCGGGTTATTCCCCGGCCCGTTTTTGCGTGATAGACTTTCCTTCATGCGTATTCACCACATACTCCCCGTTACCCTTCTCGTCCTTTTAAATCTTCTGCCCGCAGGCGGGACTTACCTTGATCTGTGGAGCTGGCATCAGGCACTTTATTTCTACTGGGCGGAAAGCGTACTGATCGGCGCTTTCATATTCATAACCTATGCCAAGCATCTGTTTGTTTTCGTGCTGGTTCTGCTGCCGGCGATTTTTCTGGCCGACACGCTCGAAGGCAATCTCTGGCGCGACATGAAAGCCCAGATAATCTTCTGGTGCATTTATTCGCTCTACTGGCTGGCCTATTTTGAACTCAAGTATACGCGCTATGGCGTACGCATCCACCGCCTGCATCCGATCACACAATTCATCCTCTACCTGTTTTTCATGGCCATTGGCATCGCCGCCAGCTTCGCCCTGACAATGACCCTCCTCAACGAATGGGCCATCGTGTCCACCGTGCCGAACCATATCTATCAGGTTTTCCTGCTGATCGCCGTATGCGTGCCGACGCTGGTCATCGGGATTTTGAAAATCATTCACATGATCGGGGCGCGGCACTTCCTGTATTTTCTCCTCGGCACCTATCACCGCCCCGTTGAAAAACAGCGCGTCGTGCTGTTTCTGGATATGGTGGGTTCGTCCAAAATGGCCGAGACTTTGGAGCCGAAAGAAAGCATGCGCCTCGTCGCCAGCTTCATTTTCGACGCCAGCGCCATCATCCGCAGCTACGGCGGCGACATCCTGAACTATACGGGCGACGGGCTTGTGGTGACGTGGAAGCTGCCCCAGGCCGACAAGGCTATCGGCTGCGTGTACGCCATGCGGCGGCGCTTTGAGAAGATACGCCCCGCCTACCAAAAGGAATACGGCATCATGCCCTATTTCCGCATGGGGCTGCATGCCGGGCCGGTGGTTATCGCACAGGTGGGAGAGGAAAAACTTTTCCTCGGGCTTTACGGCGATACCGTCAACACGGCCTCGCGGCTGGAAAGCCTTAACAAACAGCTCGGCACCAAAGTTCTGGTTTCCGGCGCGGTCAGCCAGTGGATCAGCCCGAAATGGACCTCGCGGCTTGAGCCGAAAGGATTGTTTGAAATTCAGGGCCGCCGCGAAATGGTCGATGTTTACACCCTCAGGATTACGGATTAGAAAAACCCCATGCACAAGGAAATCATCAAAAAAGGCATCATCGAACCCATCAACCTCCACACCATGCTGGAGGACCCGCACGTAAAGATCCTCGACGCAACTTTCGTCCTGCCCGGTTCGAGCGAGAACCCCCGCGCCGCATGGGAAAAACAGCGCATCGGAAACGCTGCGTTTTTCGACATCGAGAAAATCGCCGATAAAAACACCGACCTGCCCCATATGCTTCCCTCCGCTCAGGAATTTGAAAGCACCGTTTCCGACCTCGGAATCGGCAACGACGATTTTGTTATCGTCTACGGGCAATCCGGCATGGTCATGGGGCCCGCCCGCGTCTGGTGGACGTTCCGCGTTTTCGGCCATGACAAAATCTGCGTCCTCAATGGCGGGCTTCCGGCATGGCTGGCGGCGGGCTATGAAATGAACGAAGAACCACCCGAAGCGTCCCGGCGCGCCGCCTTCAAGGCAAAAATTAACCCTTCTCTGGTTTGCGACATGGCGGCAGTCAGAAAAACCATCGCCGCCGGGGACGGCAAAACCCAAATTCTCGACGCCCGCCCCCCGGCCCGTTTCAACGCCGAAACGCCCGAACCCCGCGAAGGGCTGTCCTCCGGCCATATCCCCGGCAGTTGCAACGTCCCCGCCGGGGCGCTGGTTCAGGCAAGAAACGGCAAGCTCCGGGAGGGCGAAGACCTCCACCAATTCCTCATCGATTCGGGATTCCAGCCCGGCAAGCCCGTCATCACCACCTGCGGCAGCGGTGTGACGGCCTGCGTCATCTCCCTCGCTCTCCATAATCAGGGGTTTTCCTCGACCGTCTATGACGGCTCATGGGCGGAATGGGGTAAAAAAGACCTCAAAAATCCGATCGAAGCCAAATAAAAATCCGCCTTAAAGTAATACTAATCAAGAACAGAAGTAAAATATTCGTGTTATTTTTTATAAAGTAATTAATTTTTTATTAAAACAAAGTCATGTGACTTTGTTTGATTATTTACTGTTACTTGCAATATTAACAATTATTACAGATAGTTCCGCTTTTGGGAGTTTTTTTCGATAAAAAGGCGTATTTTTCTTGCAATTATTCCGGAACTGGCATATAAAGATTGCACACACCCTCTATTACCGCCGTTTGTCCGGAGCACCCCAAAGGTCTCCGGACCTTTTTTTGTGCGGATCGCAGTGTGTTTTTTATAGTCCCGCCCCCCTCTTTTTGTCATCCCGAGCGAAGCCGCGCCGACGGCGTGGCGAAGCCGAGGGATCTTGTCATTGTGATATGACGAAGATCCCTCCGCTCGCGCTTGCGCGCTCGGTCGGGATGACAGCTAAAGGAGGAGAGGCTGGGATAATCCTAACAATATCCCAAACCCAACCCCTTACAAAGGAGTAACCATCATGACCGATACCGACACCAATGAAATCCAGGCACTCGCCGACGACATGGCGGAACTGCGCCGCAGTGTTCCGGCTACCCTCAAGATCCTGCAAATGACCCTCGAAGACGTGTTTGAAACCCCGGCATATGAAATCGATACCGAAAGGCATATCGCCCGGCTGGCCGGCGTCATGGACGTGACGGCCCGCATTCTGCTGGCCCACGCCTTGCGCGATCCCGCCAAGGTGTCCCCGGCAATGATCAAGGTCGCGCTCGAAGCCGCGCGGATGAGCGTAAACGCCCTGCACAGGCGCCATGACATCCGCTGGAAGAACCAGATGTATAACGCAAATTATTATGAAAATACTGGTTTTTCGGAACGAAAAGAAGGATAGGAATATGGCTGAAAAAACAAAAGGTTGGCCCCCAAAAAGACGGCAAAAACAGGCCGAAAACATGAGGAAAACAAAACCCTGGAAGCGCACCACCGGCCCCAGAACCGCTGCGGGCAAGGAAGCCGCCAAATACAACGCGCTCAAGCACGGCTTCTACACCCCCGAAGCCGATGCCCTGCGCGCCACGCTCAAAGATCTGCGCGACATGTCACAATGGCCCTGAGATTTCAGAGTGAAATGATCAAAAAATCAGTGGCGATCCCGGCAGGATTTGAACCTGCAACCCCCTGCTTAGAAGGCAGGTGCTCTATCCAGTTGAGCTACGGGATCAAGGCTGGAAAATTGGACGGTAGAATATTGGAAATTGGAGGAAATGCCAACCTTCCAGTTTCTAACACTCCAATATTCTAATCTTCCACCTTTTTATAGATGAAATTATCGCCGTAATTGCGGGGTTTGACCTTGCGGTCGTGGGCGGGCAGCAGCGTATACGCCCAGCCCTTGCCTTCCGCATATTTTACAGCCTGATCGGCGCTGGGGAATTTCAGGCGTACCTGCCCCAGCGTATCGCCGCTCGAGGTCCAACCCATCAGGTTTTCCGGGTTGCGCGGTGTGGTGGTTTCATACTCCAGAACCCACGCCTCCGTTTTGGCGCGGCCGGATTGCATGGTGTTTTTAGACGGTCTGTAGATTTTGACGTTGACGTTCATGTTGCCCATTCTGCGCTATTGGCGAATTTCTTCAAGCCTCTATTTTGCGGCCATAAACATAGATAAAATATATGTTTACATATTGAAATCTCTCGTTTATATGTGCGTGTGCATAAAGTCACTAAATTATGGAGAAGATCAATGAGTTTTGGCCGCAAAGATTTTGAAAAAATAGCAGCCCACATTAAGGCCAATCCAATTACTGGCCTCGGACAACAACATGGGAACCGCCGCCACGTTTTATTCCTCAGCGATGCGGTGAGATATGCAGGCTGGCAAACATATCTTTCAGAGATTACAGATCTACAAAACCAATGGATAAAATCTTCGCTTTTGGCAGAGACAGGCTTCGGAAATCCAATTGAGCTGGCTTCCATGTCTGCAAGTCAACCGGACGAAGTTTATATAGAACACGTTGCTGACAATCCTGTCTGGCAAAAAAGTGTTGTGGAAGGCATTTTAGAAAATATGGCTCAACGCCTATAGATTCAATGCTGGAGAATATTTATGAGTTTTTGCCGCGAACATTTTGAGAGAATAGCCGCACGCATTAAAAAAGAGCCAGAATACGCGTCACGCTATCCAATCGATGACGATGAGCATTTCGAGTACGCCGGTTACGTGGCAGATAACTTGTTATTCCTGACCGAAATATTCGATTTAAGAAACGAGTGGAAAAGTTCAACGCTCAGTTTCGATACGGCGTTAGAGATAGTTGATTTAGCAACCGTAAACAGAGATCGCCCGAATGAGGTCGAAATTATGCCTTATGATTCACACTGGGAGGAATGGTCCCAAAAAGATCTTGAAGATTTTTATAAAAATATGGTTCAAAACTTACAGCTTGAGAACACGTAATGATGGTCTCAGCACAAAGATTTGAACCGCTCCCCAGATAAGCACTCTACCAGCGGAATACCCGCCGCGCCCCGGCCCCAAGCACCGCGCCCATAACGACAAAAGGCAAAAGGTGATACAGCGCCGAATGTGCCGCCGTATCCAGCGCGCAGGTAAAACGCAGGCCTATATAGCCGAGCGCCCCGGCCGCCGCAACGTTCATCAACGCCATCATGCAGGGCCTTGTGGT
This sequence comes from Micavibrio sp. UBA5703, assembly GCA_002420015.1. Classification (GTDB taxonomy): domain Bacteria; phylum Pseudomonadota; class Alphaproteobacteria; order Micavibrionales; family Micavibrionaceae; genus UBA5701. The sequence continues at coordinate 9,893 of DIHF01000046.1, read as the reverse complement.
CGCCCCGGCGCGGCCGAGGAAAATCACGGCGGCGGCGGGAACAAAACCCATCAGCGCGCCATCGCTGAGGCAATGGTCCCACTGCAGCGCCGGGATTTCGAACCCTTCCGCGTACAGCCTTAAGACCGTCCAGAAAACGAACACGGCCAGCATCGTCACCGGCGTTGCCACGATCCATTTCGCGCCGCGCATATCCGGCACGCACAGCCAGCACGACGCCATGAACGCCGACAGCGATACCGCCAGCATCAGGCCGGTTTCAAACAAAAAGACCGGATCCGCGAATTTTTGCGCAAGATCGGGCCGCAGGCCGATAAACTGCGCCGCCCCGGCCGTATAGACCAACGCCAAAATCACCCACGGCAAGGCCCGCCGCAGCGGATGAGCGAGCCTTTTGCAAGGCGTCAACCCCTCGGCCAGATTGTCGATAAATGCGTCCATATTCGTATTGCTCATCCCAGCGCCTCCTTCAGCTTTGCGGCGGCGCGGTGCGCCGAAACCTTGACGGCGGTGACGGTCATGCCCATTTCGCTGGCCACCTCGCTGGCGCTATAACCTTTGATCTTCATCAGTTCAAATACTTTGCGTTGTTTATCCGGCAGGGACGCCAGCGCATCCTCTATATCCTTCAATTCGCCCGCATGGGCCGGATCGGTTACCGGCAGGGCGCTAAAATCGGCATCGTCCAGTGAAATTTTCCGGTCGCCCCGCGCGCCGTAATGGCGGCGCAGGAAATCCGCCTTCCTGAAACTTGCGATGGCCGCCAGCCAGGGCCTGAACGGACGGTCCGGGCTCCAGGTATGAAGTGATTTATGAACGGAGATCAAAACCTCCTGCACGATGTCGTCGGCCCAGTCCGCATTGGCCAGCCCGCCTGTGATCATGCCACGAATGAACGGCGCGATACCCTTAAGCAGCGCCGCATAGGCGCGCTTGTCGCCCTGCTGGGCGGCGGCGGCCCAGCCGTTCCATTCTTCATCCTGCCCCGCGTTGCGGTTGGTGTTGGAGGGTTTCATGTTGTCAAAGCCGCTTTTTGCAAAAAATACGGCCGTTTCCGGTTTTTAAAAACGCTTCAAAATCATCGGCTTTTTCATGATTTTCAAACGCAATGTATGTCTTTATTTTCCACGGCTTGTGTTTATTTGTATGAATTGATTCACCGGCGTTATGTTCTTTCAATCTCCGCTGTAAATTGTCGGTCGTGCCGGTATAAAACCTTTCCGGCTCCACTTCACTTTGCAGAATGTAAACATATTTCATATTTGCAATTCCTTGTCCGCCTCCGCTGCTGCGCAGCTACGGCGCGACATCCGTTTCGCACGCTACAGCTGCGATAAATCGCGCTGTAGCTAAACTTTCGCAAAGCGAAAGTTAGCGAAAGCGGATGGTCGGAGCGGAGGGATTTGAACCCCCGACATCCTGCTCCCAAAGCAGGCGCGCTACCAGACTGCGCTACGCTCCGTCCCTTGAATTACCCGGCACTGTAGAGGTTTAGCGTTTTGAAATCAAAGGGAAAGTTTTGGAAACCCCATTTTTCGTCATCCCCGCAAGTGGAGCCACTGAAAGTGGCGGAACGCTGGCGGGGATCCAGCGCAATATGTGCGCGGCTTTGCCGCGCTCTTTTCTGGACCCCCGTCGTCAAAGCTCGCAAAAACCTGTGGTTTTCGCTCGCCACGGGGGTGACGAAAAAAGATAGAAAAAGCGCTCTAAGGATAATCACATGAATCAAAAGTAACCTTCGCAAAGGACTGCGCGCCCTGGGAGACGGTAAACCTGTATTCCTTGTCCTCCACCACCACGGAATGATGCAGCGGCATAACGCCGTCGATTTTCTGCGCCGCGCTGCCCTCTACGGAAAAAACCAGATTGACGGCACGCAGCGGATCGTACCAGGCCTCCACCTCACCCTTGTCGTTTTTGGCGGAAAACCCCTTCCCTGAAATGGAAATTTTTCCTTCGGCGACGGTGATCTTGCTGTCCGGCCCTTCATAGGCCGGGGTCGAAACCATGAAGCGCCTGGTTTCAATCTCGGTGCAGTTCCTCGGCGGGCGGGCGGATTGCACGGCCATCATCAGGCGCTGCGGGTCCATCCCCTCCTCCAGTTGCTTTTTGACCAGCGCCATGATGTCGCGCATCGGGCCGGCGGGGATGGTTTCCTCATAGTTCTGCCGGGCCTGCGCCAGCATCGCATTGGCGGTCTGCGCCTCGGCCCTGATGCGCGTGATGTCTTCCTGCACGGCATCCCGTTGCTGCATCAAAAGATCGCGCTCGGCCTGAAGCGTGACGACTTTTTGCTGATTGTAGAGATGCCCGATCCAGAACCCGAAACCGACCGTAAAAAAAAGCATGGCCAATGTGCGCACGGCCCACGCAATTCTTTGCATGTTGCGGCGGCGGTAACGGTCCGACGGGTTGTAATAGCTCAGATTCATGGAACCTGAATTCTATTCTTCCGAACTGTCGACGTGCAAGCCCGATGCCTGGAATTCACCAAGATTTTTGAGGCCTATGCGGAACAATATTTCCGTATCGCTATCGCCGGATGAATCGTCCGTCAGGTTTCTGATCCCTGTAAGTCCCAGCGAGACGCATTGGCCCTGATAGTCGATAGAACCGTAAGCCTCGCGCAAACCGGGCGTTTCGCCAAGATCGTGCGTCGCGCCGCCGCCGACGCGCCATGATTTTGTGACGTTGTAGGAAGCCGAGCCCTGCAACTGCTCGCGGTCTTCATCGATCTCCGTCCCGGCAAGCCCCTTGGCGAAAAGATAGCGCGAATTGAGCTGAACGCGGTCCCAGTTCGCTCCGGCATCGACCTCGTGACGCTGCGCGGCGAATGTCTCGCTGGCAAGCTGGAAGCTGTAGCCGAGATTGTAATTGTTTTTGTAGTTGCCGGAAATTTGTCCGACGACATCGGATTCCTGCCTGTTGAGGCCGGAACCCGCAGCGAACGGATTGTCGTCCTCGTCGAAACGGTAGCTCTGGCCGACGAACATGTTGAGGTTGCTGCCCTCATATCCGTATACGCCCGTGCGCAAGCCATAGGTCAGGCGCGATTTATCCTCGACGCGGTCGATGCCGGGAAAGCGGCTGGCTTCAAAAAGATTGGCTGTGTCGATCTGCGCGTCCTGGCTGTCCTCGTTGGGGATGTCTTCCTTGATGTCGATATTGGGCGCGGCGGTGAGCGCCACTATGGGTTCGACCACAGCCTGAAATCTTTCAAAATTACGTGCGACAGGATAACTGCTCTGGATATGAACCTGTGGAAAGACCCGCGTTTCCGTCGTCGTTTTATCGCGGCCGGAACCCGGCGTGGCGAGATCCCTGTCCCTGACGTTATAGATATCGCCGCGCACATTGCCTTCAACCGTGGTCAGGAAACCGAAACGCGAAACAAGCCGCCTTTGCCAGCCGATGCTGCCACCCAGGCGGTTAAGATCCTGATCGTTGCCTTCGCGGCGTAGCCCCAGAAAAGATCCTTCGGCCTCCCATCGTCCGCCCAGTATGGGGACGGAGCCGGGCTCGCCGACAAAACTTGCCAGAACTTCCGGCACGACATTGGGCTGATCGACGCGACGCTCGCCGACGCGCTGATCCTGAAAGGCCAGCGCCCTGCCGACCGCATAATCCCTGCCGGAAAAGCGCTCGAGGAAAAGCTCGTTTTCAAGCACGTCTTCTTCGTCGAGGTCATACTGACGCAGATATTGATCGTCCGACGCAACGGCGATATTGGTTCCGGCGCGCCATTTATCGTCGATGTCCCAAAGGCCGGATCCGGTCAGGTGCCCGCGTGGCTCCTCGTCCTGCCTGATGTCCCTGTCGTTTTCATCGGTAACGCGGGTGGAATAGGTTCCGCTTCCGGCCAGTTCCAGCGAAGCGTTATCCCAGCGCTGCCTGTATTCGGCAAGGCCGAGCGGCGCTTCCTCCGTCATGGCCATCACGCCGACGGTGGCATCCTTATCGGGAGCAATAGCCCAATAATAACTCTCGCTGATGAAAGCGCCCAGTTCGCTCTTGAACCCGGCTGTGGGTGTCAGAAAACCGCTTTGCCGCTTGATCGTGCCGTCGGGGTGGGTAAAGAACGGCGTATAGGCCACTGGCACGCCCCACATCTCGAACCATGCATTGTTGTAGGAAACCTCATGCTCCTCATTGTCGTGTGTGACCTTGGAGGCGCGGATCTGCCACACCGGCGGCTTGTCCGGATCGTCCTTGCAAGGCTCGCAGGGCGTATAACTCGCATTACGCATCACCGTTTTAACGGCGTCTTTGCGCTGCCCTTCAAGCGCCGTAAAACGCGAACCGTCGGCAAGATATGCCTGTAACCCTTTGACGAATCCGGTCTTCAACTGATCGTTAAATTCGACTTCTTCCGCATAGCTGATATCGCCGCTTTCCTCGTTCAGCACGACATGGCCCGAGGCTTTGGCCGTGTCGTTTTTAAGATCGTAGGAAATTCTATCGGCCCTTAAAATTCGCCCGGCCTGCACCAGCATGACATTACCCGTGGCCTCGATCGTTTGCGTCTGTTCGTCATGGCTGAGATTATCGGCCTGAAGATCGACAGGTTCGTTGCCGACTTCTTTTGAAAGCGGTTCATTCCCGGTTTCAGATTTTTTTTCTGCCTCAACTGGCACCAACTTCTGCGGCGGCGCGGTGGCATCCGGTGCGGTTAAGGGTGCATTGGCGCTTGGCGCGGGACCGCTTCCATATCCTGTAAGGAGCTGCGCCTGTGAAAAATTGCTACAAAACAAAGTTGCGCACCCGACCGCCAGAATTAACCAGCGCCGTATATTTTCATATCTTTCGTTACTTTTTCGCCTGTTGACTCGGGTAATGGGCATGATTTGGGGCTTTGGTGATATAGGCAACGCCTGAAAGTTACTCGTACCCTGAATTGTCTTGTGAATAACCCCAAAGGTCAAGGAAATTCATAATGTTTTCAAGAGATAAGCTCCTGCACACCCTCGTCGCTCTCCAGAGCGACAGACACTGAAAAATTAAAAACCACGGATAAACACAGATGAACTCAGATTAATTCTATCGCAAATCTTATCTGCGTTTATCAGTGTTAATCCGTGGTTCAATTCTTTTAAGAACCTTACGACAAAATATCTACTTCTTCCCAAAGAAAGAAGGCATTTCACTACCGAAACCGACCACACCTTCCCCGTCATCTTCCCGATCGGGTTTTCTTTCGCTTCGTTGCGGCGCGTCGATTTTCTTTTCGAATTTCTGCTCATGACGGGGTGGTTTCCGGTCTTCCTGAAACTTTAGCTTTGGCTCTCTCTCCCGCTCCTTTTCCCCGGCAAGCGTGGCGACAGGAACGGGCTTTTTGATCCGCTTTTCGATGGCGTCCACGTATTTCGTTTCGTCCTTCGTGGCCAGCATCCAGGCGCGGCCAGCCATCCCCGCCCGGCCCGTCCGGCCGATCCGGTGGACATAGTCATCCGGGTTCATGGGCACGTCGAAATTGAACACATGCGACAGCCCCTTGATATCGAGGCCGCGTGCGGCAACGTCCGAACATACAAGCAGGGTAATTTTCCCTTCCTTGAATTCTTCCAGCGTCCGGGTCCGTGCACTTTGCACCATGTCGCCGTGCAGGGGATGCGCGTCGAACCCCTTTTTATTGAGCCAGGAGGCCAGCCCCGCGATATCCTTCTTGCGGTTGCAGAAGATAAAGGCGTTCTGCACCTTTTCCTTGCGGATGATATCGCCCAGAACATCATATTTTTTCCTGTGGTCGGTCCAGACCATGAACTGCTCGACCGTGTCGGCGGTTGAGGCAGGCGGCGCGACGGAAACCTCACGCGGATTGGACAGGAATTTCTTGGTCAGAACCTTGATCTCCGGCGGCATGGTGGCGGAAAACAAAAGCGTCTGGCGCATCGGCGGCAGGCGCGAGACGATTTTTTCGATATCCGGGATGAATCCCATATCCAGCATTCTGTCGGCCTCGTCGATCACCAGAATTTTGATGTCGTTGAGCAAAATGCGGCCTCTGTCAAAAAGGTCCAGCAATCTTCCCGGCGTGGCAATCAGAACATCCACGCCCCGGTCGAGCTTTTTGATCTGCTCGTCCAGCGACGTGCCCCCGGTTAAAAGCGCCTTGGAAAGATTGGTGTACTTGCCATAGGTGTCGAAATTCTCGGCAACCTGCGCCGCCAGTTCCCGCGTCGGCTCAAGGATCAGCGAGCGCGGCATACGGGCTTTGGCCCGCCCGCCAGCTAGAATTTCGATCATGGGCAATGTAAACCCGGCGGTTTTTCCCGTTCCCGTCTGCGCCAGCCCGACAAGATCCCGCGTCATCAGGACATGCGGGATGGCCTGCGCCTGAATCGGGGTCGGTTCGGTGTAACCGCATTCGTTAATGGCTTTGAGGATGTTTTCGCTTAAGCCCAGTTCTTTAAATGACATGTACGCTTTCAATGCTTAATATTCTGAATAGGTGGTAATATAACAGCTTCCTTAAAGCAATAGGAGTAATAAAATATGGACTGGCGCCGGGTCCTGCGGGAACAGTCTAAATTCAAGCTTTTTATAGCTTTTTCGATCGTCATCACGCTTCTTTTTACCCTGCTGTTCCGGCCTCAGGACAAGGAATACATGGCCGAGGTTGAGGAGGAATTAAAGGTCGCAAGGCTCGTCTGCGAACAATCGACGGACTGGGTTCTGGAGAATGTCGACCGCCTGAAACTGGATAACAACATGCTCGAAACCATGACCGGAGATGGCAACAAGATAAAGTTCAAGCATGTAAAATACCCCCGCGCCGTGCTGCTCCATGACGGCTTTGGACACCCCAATGCACAGGTTGAGTTTTATTGCACCTTCCGCGACCCCCGCACGAGCGATGGTGAAATTTTCTATTTCGACTACAGGACGCGCTCCTGGATCGACAAAACGATTTCAAGGCGTTAGGGTTCTGATATGAGTGACAATTCCAAAAAAGAACTCGAAGAAGGAACGGCATTTACGCCGCGTTTCGACAAGGACGGTTTGATCCCCTGCATCACCACCAGCGCCGGCAGCGGTGAGGTACTTATGTTCGCCTGGATGAACCGGGAAGCTTTGGAAAAATCCCTTGAAACCGGAGAGGCATGGTACTGGTCGCGCAGCCGAAACGCGCTGTGGCACAAGGGCACGACCAGCGGCTTCACGCAAAAAATTATCTCAATGAAAACCGATTGCGATCAGGATTGCATCTGGATCGGCGTCGAGGTTTCCGGCCCCGAGGCCGCCTGCCACACCGGGCGGCAAAGCTGTTTCTACCGCAGCGTTGAACTCGGCAAGAAAGCGACGAAGCTCGCTTTTACCAGAGCCGACAAAATCTTCGATCCAAAGAAGGTTTATGGGGATTAATGAACGTGCTCTTCCTGCGTGACTTCCGCCGCAGGTATGCCCAGTTCAAGACCGCGATGTAAAACGGCATAAACCGCGACGTTGACGATAAACAAAATCGTCGCCGCCTTTAAGATCGTATGCGCACGCTTTTTGCGACCGTCGCAAGGGCCGTGATGGCAGCCCGTATTGTGGCAATCCACCTTGCGGCTATAGGAGTCAAGACTCCAGCCGAACGCGATCACCGCGCCGGAAAAAGCGATAATCGGCAACTCCCAATGATGCAGGACCGCATGGATATTCTCCAGCCAGCCGGGCATGACACCGACCACGCCCAGCCCCACAAAAAGGCTCACGACGCTGAACATCGTCGGCAACACGCAACAGAACACGTGGCTGGCTTCGGAGGCGATAATCGCCCAGTACAGTCGTTTTTGAAGTTTTTCCATCAGGCGCATATATATCCCAATGCGTGCCAAAAAGACAAGAAACTTGTGTTCAGGCGCGTGAAACCACCCTGTTTTCAGCCTCGGGCTGCCCGGCAAACGCCGCATCCACGATATGAAGCTCCGGCGTTTCGCGGCCCTGCCAGGCGTTAATTTTCAGGTGCCCAAGCAGGTGGAACGGCCTGCGGTTGTCTTTCAGCAAAGCATTGCCAAGCGGCGTGCCCACAGCACGAAACGCCATAGCTTTGATCCGCGTTCCGCCCTCCCAGTCGCTAACCAGAAGGCGCACATGCGCGCTGCCCACCACATCGGCGCTGTGGATGCAGACATTCCCGAGCGCGATCAGCGGCTCCGGGTGTTCCTGCCCGAACGGACCGATATGGTCCTGAATCAACCGAATAAAATCCGTACGCGCCCCCTGCACCGACAGCAACGCATCGACGACGGTTTCAACATTTCCACCCGTGTTTTGTGCCTGTTGCCTGATGTGGTTTTCGATGAAATTCGCAAACGCCTCCAGCTTGTGCGGCTCCAGCGTAAACCCGCCCGCCATCGCGTGGCCGCCGCCCTTTTCGATCAACCCCTCATTGCGCGCATCAATGAACGCCTGCGCGATATGAATGCCGGGAACCGAGCGACCGGAGCCGCGCCCCTCGATCACGCCATCCATATTGGCGGCATAGGTCACCACAATCGCGGGCTTACGGTATTTTTCCTTGAGCCTTCCGGCGACAAGACCCGAAAGCCCTGCGTGCCAGTCTTCGTTGGCAACGACGATGACGGGCTTATTATCCAACCCCCGTTGTTCGACCTGCGCGATCGCCTCGCGCTCCATGGTTTCCTGAATGGCTTTGCGCTTGTCGTTGCAGTCGTTCAGCGTCCAGGCGATGTTTTTGGCTTCTTCTGCATCGTCCGTAGAAAGAAGCAATGCGCCGAGATCCGCCCGATGCACCCGTGAACCGGCATTGATACGCGGCCCGAGAACAAAGCCGCAATTATACGTGGTAAGCGGCGCGGAAATTCCGGCCACGCCCATCAGCGCGTTAATTCCGGTATTCTTCAGATTGGTAAAACCGCTGCGCACCAAAAGACGGTTAACACCAACAAGCGGCACCATATCGCACACCGTACCAAGCGCAACCAAATCAAGAACGGATTTGAGCGCTGGTTCCGAAATACCATTCTTGTAATACCCT
>DIHF01000046.1:0-662 GCA_002420015.1 Micavibrio sp. UBA5703 | reverse complement strand
CCCGCCGTGCCGAGGCCGTTCAACTCGCGCAGCTTTTTGTTAATGGCTACACAGGCCATGAAACTCACACCCACCGCCGCCAGCATCCCAAGGCCGGATGTGTCGTCCTTTCGTTTTGGATTGATGATGTGATTGGCTGCGGGAAGTTTTTCCTCCGCCTCGTGGTGGTCGAGAATGACGATTTCAAGGCCAAGATCGCGCCCCTGCCTCACCGTTTCAAACGCGGTCGTCCCGCAATCAACCATGATGATAATTTCCGCACCGTCGCTTTTGAGCTTTTTCAGCGCTTCAAGATTGGGGCCGTAGCCTTCGCTCAGACGGTCAGGAATATAAAACGGCACGTCAATGCCGAAATGCCCGAAAAAACGCCGCAGCAGCGCCGAAGACGTCGCCCCATCGACATCGAAATCCCCGAATACCGCGATGGATCGTTTTTGCACCACCGCCTGCGCCATATCCTGAGCCATCACCTCCATGCCGGAAAGGGAAAACGGATCGGGAAAATCGTTTTTCAGGGTAGGATTGAGAAAACTTGCAATTGAATCTTCGGCCACGCCGCGTGCGGCCAGCATCCGCGCCACTGCCTCCGGCAGGTCGTAGCGGCGCATGATCCGTTCCACATCATCCATACGTACATCCGCCATCACCCAGCGGGAAAGCAT
>DIHF01000002.1 GCA_002420015.1 Micavibrio sp. UBA5703 | reverse complement strand
GGGCCGGAAAAAATATCGACCATATCGACCATGCGAAGGCCCGTGACGTCTTCGATCCGGGCCATGATATGGGCCGGGATCAAGCCGCGCATGCCGCCGCCGTAGTTGAATAGAGCGATGATGTCTTTGTCGGTACTCATGGAGCACAATTCTAAAGAAGGGCTTGAAAAGATTGAAGAACCTATTGATGTGAAAAGTTAATTATACCAAAAAAAACCGGGCTCTTCATGCGGTTAAACATGGGCCCGGTGGAGTTGAACAGGGAGGTTTCACGTCTTGGGGAAGACGTAAGAACCGCAGAGCGGTCCTTATTGGTGCAGGGCACCAATGCGCGCCCTTATAAACCTATTTTTGATTCTGTGCGATGTTATTTTATTTCGGCAGCTATGCGTTTGGGGAATGGTGAAATGCAAGGCAGTGCAATTACCTTTTACAGCGTCACCCCCGTGGTGAGCGAAAACCGCAGGTTTTTGCGAACTTAAACGACGGGGGTCCAGAAAAGAGCGCGGCAAGGCCGCGCACATATTGTGCTGGATCCCCGCCTGCGTTCCGCCGCTTGTCAAGCGGCTCCACTTGCGGGGATGACGTGAAGAGGATTCTAAAACGCCGTAGCCGCAATATTCTCCAGCAGGAAGTCGCGGAAGGCGGCGATACGTTGGGAATTGCGCCGTTCTTCGGGATAAACGAAAAACATCTCGACGCCGGGGCGCTCGAGTTTCGGCAGGACGGTTTCGAGGTTTTTGCTCCCCAGAGCAAGATAATCGGGCAGGGCGGCAATGCCGGCTCCGGTCGCGACGGCCTTGTGGATGGCGTTGAATGAATTCATCATCATGATATTGGGGTTGCTGGCGGCGGGATCGACTCCGGCGACGCGGAAAAGCCAGTTTGGGTCGTCGAACGGCTCCGGCGAATTTGCGGGGTATCCGATCAGAGTGTGTTCCTTGAGGTCTTTAACTTTTTCCGGCGTGCCGAATTTTTTGAAATAGCTCTTCGCACCGCAAATGTGGAAATGCAGCGTTGTCAGATGGCGCTGGATCAGATCCGGCTGCTCCGGCTTGTAAAGACGGATGGCGGCATCGGCCTCGCGCATGCCAAGGTCGAGGATATTGTCGTCCAGCAAAATTGTAAGCTGAATGCCGGGATAACGTTCGCGGAACTGCTGGAGTTTCGGCGCAAGCCACGTTGAGCCGATAAACTCCGCAACGGTAATGCGCAGCGGTCCCTCGGGAAGTTTGCGCGTGTCGGTGAGTTTTGCTTCGACCATCGCCAGATTGGCAAAGATGCTGCGGGCGGTCTGGTGCAGGAGGTCGCCTTGCTCGGTCAGCAGCAGTCCGCGCGCGTGGCGGTGGAACAATTTAACGCCAAGGCTTTCCTCAAGCCCGCTGATCTGGCGGGAGATGGCGGACTGGCTGAGGTTGAGGGCTCTTCCTGCATGCGTAAAGCTTCCGGCTTCGGCAACGGCGTGGAAAATTCTCAGCTTATCCCAATCCATGGTTACTCCGCCGCTTCAGATTGTCGGGTTGAATCCTGTTTGGCGAGGAAGCGGTCTGCCTCGAGCGCCGCCATGCATCCCATGCCGGCGGCTGTAACCGCTTGACGATAAGTGTGATCGGTCACATCGCCCGCCGCAAAAACGCCGGGGATGTTTGTCGCGGTGGAATCCGCCGCCGTGATGATATAGCCATTGGCATCCATATCGAGCTTGCCTTTGAATATATCTGTTGCCGGGACGTGGCCGATGGCGACGAAAAGCCCGTGGGCTTTGATTTCCGTTATGGCGCCGGTTTTAAGATTCTTGATTTTTGCCCCGGTCATGCCGGTGTTGTCGCCGATGACTTCCTCCAGCGCTGTGTCCCAGATGACTTGAATTTTGCTATTCTTAAAGAGGCGGTCCTGCATGATCTTTTCGGCGCGCAAAGAGTCGCGGCGGTGAATGAGTGTGACCTTTGAGCAAATATTGGCAAGGAAGAGCGCTTCTTCAACGGCGGAGTTGCCGCCGCCCACGACCAGAACCTCTTTGTTCTTGTAAAAGAAGCCGTCGCATGTTGCGCAGGCGGAAACGCCGCGCCCGCGAAATTTTTCCTCCGAAGGAATGCCGAGCCAGCGCGCCTTTGCGCCTGTGGATATAATGACCGTATCGGCGGTATAAACCGTGCCGCTGTCGCCTGTTGCCTTAAACGGGCGGGATTTGAAATCAACGCTCGCGATCATGTCGCTGATCGTTTTGGTGCCGACCTTTTCGGCCTGGAGTTTCATTTGCTCCATCAGCCACGGCCCTTCGATCTTCTCGGCAAAGCCGGGATAGTTCTCAACATCCGAGGTAATCATCAACTGGCCGCCGGGCTCATAACCCGTGACCATCAGTGGCGAGAGGTTGGCGCGTGCAGCATAAATGGCCGCCGTGTACCCCGCCGGGCCGGAGCCGATAATGAGAACTTTTGAATGTTTTGTGTCTGTCATAAATTTTTTGCTCGATGCTGCTCTTTAGTATCCAAACTTCATTACTTCGTCGTCATCCCCGCGACCTGCGAAGCCTTGGCGAAGCAGGTTTAAACGGCGGGGATCCAGTAATGTGCGCGGCATAGCCGCGCTCTTTTTCTGGACCCCCGTCGTATATGTTCGCAAAAACCTTCGGTTTTCGCTCACCACGGGGGTGACGTTTCCGGGTTGTAACCCTAGACTTACCTATATAGTTTGTTTACGGCGGCGGTTCAAATGCTCCCTGATGAAATCGGCCACTTTTTGCGCATCATTCAGGGGCGTGTAGTCCCATTTTTCCAGCTTTCCCTCGAATTTTTGTACGACTCCGGCTTTTTGGAGATTTTCGTGGAGAAGATCAAGGCGCGGCGAACCGCCCTGCATGGGGACCATATAGACAGGTTTTCCCGTTGTTCCGGCTTCGGAGAGCATGGAGGCGCTGTCGGCTGTTACCAGAATATAATCCGCCCAGGCCAGCAGGCCAAAATAGGGGTTGGGTCCGTTGCCGTCCCAAAAATAAGCAGAACCGTCATCCCGTTGGCACGCCGCGATAGCGGCGTTTGCACGAACGGGATCCACAATGTCGGCGGCTTTGCCGCCGTCTTTTTCTGGATCCCCGCCGTTTAAGTCCGGCTGCGCCGGACCGCGGGGATGACGGGAGAGAAGGGCGTCCTCCAGAATTTTCCTGTTTTCATCCCCCGTCCGGCGGGAGGCGGTAATCATCAGTCCCGCATCGAGGGCTTTAAGATCGGCGGCGAGTTTTTTCATCATATCGGCGGTCAGGGTGTAGGCCTTGCTGTTGCCGCCGATGAGGACGGCGACGCGGGGGGATTTGATTTTTGCAAATTCGGGAAATTCCTCTTTAGCCTTTGCAAGCCGTTCGGGTGTAATCCGGTTGGGCGAGGCCGTCGTGACGATAACGTTTTTCCCGCGTGTCGGGTCATGGGCGGGCAGGGCGACAAGATCGAATTGCTCGGGCGGCACGCGTGGGTCCTGAATCTGGACGGTGAAGGTCGCCCCGAAGCTGACCTTTTTGAGGTAGCGCGCTGCGGCGATGCTTTTGCGGCCGCTGGCGATCAGGATGTCGGGATAGGGAAGGTCCAGCGCCGGGTCGAAGGTCCAGAATTGCTCGAACCCCAGATAGGGCGAGAGGCTGTTCCACGGCTCGCGCAGGCGGATTCGTTTTATGGATGGTTTGATCCCGAGTGCCTCCGCCACCCCAAGGCACTGGTTTTCCGTGCCGGCTATGCCTTCGGTCACGACCCAGCAGCGCAGATTGGGCGGTAAAGGTGGCGTAGAGGCCTCAGACATGACTATTTTTATCCAGTATTGTTAGTTTTTATACAAAAGTTCTTGCAAGAGCCTACGCGCAACTTTATATCAATCCCCTGTGACTTTGTAATGAAATTTAGGCTTCCCGTATCCATTCATGCGCCGTTCCAAGCTCGATAAAATAGACCGGAAAATCCTTCGGGATCTTCAACACGATGGCCGTATGTCCAATGTCGATCTGGCCAAAAGCGCCGGGGTTTCCGCCCCGCCATGCCTGCGCCGGGTCCGTGTGCTTGAATCCTCGGGTTATATCAAGGGTTATCACGCGAAGGTAGATGCCGCCGCGCTGGGTTACAGCGTGGTCGTGTTCGCACTGGTCAAGCTGACATCACAAGCGGAAAAAGATTTGCTCGCATTTGAAAAACGCATCGGCGAGCTTGAGATGGTGCGCGAGTGCCACATGCTGGCCGGGGAGACGGATTTCATTTTGAAGATCGTTGCCAAAGACTGGGACAGCTACCAGAATTTCCTGACGCACGAACTGACCACCGCGCCGAACGTCACATCTGTCAAATCATCGCTCGCGATCCGCTCGTCCAAGGACGTGCCCGGCGTGCCGATTGATGAGGCTTGATTTATAGCCCTTCAATCCAAAGGACCAGTACAAGAAGTTTCGTCATTGCACGGCTTGTCCGTGCAATCCACATGGATCACACGCACAAGGCGTGTGATGACGAGATGTTTGATTGTTAATTTGAACCACTATACTTTACTGAAAAACAACCTTCAGAATTTCATAGCCGCGTTTGCCTTTGGGGGTGGAGACTTCGACAGAGTCGCCGACCGATTTGCCAATGAGGGCGCGGGCGACAGGCGCGCTGATGGAGAGCCTTTTCTTGTCCGTATCGGCTTCGAAATCGCCGACGATCTGCCAGGTTTCTTCTTCGTCTGTGTCTTCGTCTACGATGGTGACGGTCGCGCCAAATTTCACGGTGTTGCCGCTTAAAGTCGCGGGGTCGATGATCTGGGCCTTGCCGATAGCGGCTTCGAGCTGCTGGATGCGGCCTTCGATAAAGCTCTGCTGTTCGCGGGCGGCGTGGTACTCCGCATTCTCCGACAAATCCCCATGCGCGCGCGCGGTAGCAATTGCCTCGATGACGGCGGGGCGCTGCACGCTTTTAAGGTCTTTCAGCTCCGCTTCGAGCCTTTGATATCCGGTTTTTGTAACGGGGACCTGATTCATTTTTTTTGTCCTTTTTCTTCTTTATTCCATTCGTCATTGCGAGCATCTGCAGGATGCGAAGCAATCCAGTCTTTTCGTGTGGATTTGGATTGCCGCGTCGTCGCTGCGCTCCTCCTCGCAATGACGGATTTAATTTCTACTCTCACAATCTAAAAAACAAGACCCGCCTTGAGGGGCGGGCACAAACCAGCAGAGTTAATCGCAGGTTCCGAATATAGGCTTTTTGAGATTTTCCGTCAACGCTAAAGAGCCTTGCGGCGTTTAAGCCATTGTTTGGATTGATTGTTGATGGCGAACGTACCCGAACGTCCGGAATTATAACGTATGGCTTTTTACAAATTCTCTCCAACGTGACGGGCCTTTTTCGTATTCTCCCTTCATTCGTTCAAAGCCATCGAAGCTTACGTCTACAGGGCGCAATTGTCTTTCGGCGCGCATGACAGCGTCTGACAGTTCAGCCAATGCGGACAACGGAACTGATGCCGCGATTTGTGCAAACTTGGGATCTCCGTGGTTGCCAGTTTGGATGATAAGCGCAGCAAAGCCGGAGCATTCTTCTATAGCTGTGACCTCATGCCGGGAGCCTTTTTTGTTGAACAAATTCGAAACTATAAACAGGGACATCGTTTGTACTCCAAGGTTTTCTATATTCAAGGAAGAGCGAAATGTAGCGGAGAATAAAAATTATGTCAATAAAAATATCAGGCTACTTTTTTAGCCACCTTTTTCCCTTTTTTCTCAGCAAAATAGCTTTGCAGCGAGGCCACGTCGATATCGCGGGCCTTGATGGCGCGGATGGCCTGTACAGCGGCACCTGCAGCGGTTAACAGAGTGTAGTAAGGAATTTTGTTCATCAGAGCATGACGGCGGATTGAGTTGGAGTCGGCTGCCGCCTGTGTGCTTTTGGCCGTTGTGTTGATCATGAGCGCGATTTCGCCGTTGATGAGGGCGTCGCCGATATGCGGCTGGCCTTCCATGACCTTGTTGATGCGTTTGACCGCAAGCCCCTTTTTCTGGAGGAAGGAGCACGTGCCGCCCGTGGCGACCAGTTCAAACCCCATACCCAGAAGATCCTTTGCGATCGGGAGCAGGGCGTCTTTGTCCGCATCCTTGACCGATAAAAAGACTGTGCCTTCCTTGGGCAGTTTCGTTCCGGCGGCAAGTTGGGATTTTGCAATAGCGTGTGCCAGGTCTTTATCCAGTCCCATGACCTCGCCGGTTGATTTCATTTCAGGCCCGAGAAGCGGTTCAACACCGGGGAAGCGGTTGAACGGGAAGACGGGCGCCTTGACCGCGTAATGCGCTTGGCTCATGCCGACCAGAATGGGTTTGAAGCTCTCCAGCTTTTCACCCGCCATCAGACGCGCCGCGATTTTGGCCACGGGTATGCCCGTGGCTTTTGCCACGAACGGCACCGTGCGCGAAGCGCGGGGGTTGACCTCAAGGATAAAGACCTGCTGTTTGCCGGTTTCATCGTTTTTCCTGACGGCGTACTGGACGTTCATAAGACCGATGACGTTCAGCGCTTTGGCAAGCTTGATAGTCTGTTCCCTGATTTCCTCCACGATCTCGGGCGGGAGGGAGTGCGGCGGCAGCACGCAGGCGGAGTCGCCGGAATGCACCCCGGCCTCTTCGATATGTTCCATGATGCCGGAAACGTATACGTCCTCGCCGTCGCACAGCGCGTCAACGTCAACTTCAATCGCGCTTTTGAGGTAGCGGTCGAGCAGAACGGGGTTTTCGCCCGATACCTGCACGGCGGTGTTGATGTAGTTTTTCAGCTCTGCCATCGTATGCACGATCTGCATCGCCTGGCCGCCCAGAACGTAAGAAGGGCGGATAACCAGAGGGAACCCGATTTCCTCCGCGATGCTGAGGGCTTCTTTTTCTGAGTGTGCCAAGCCATTAGGCGGTTGCAACAGTTTGAGTTTTTTGATGAGCTTCTGGAAGCGCTCGCGGTCTTCCGCAAGGTCGATGGCATCGGGGTCGGTGCCGAGAATGGGAATGCCCGCTTTTTGCAGCGCGCCCGCAAGTTTCAGCGGCGTCTGCCCGCCAAGCTGGACGATAACGCCGAGAACCTCGCCGTTTTCCTGCTCGGCGTTGATAAGCTCGATCACGTCTTCTTCGGTCAGCGGCTCGAAGTACAGGCGGTCGGAGGTGTCGTAGTCCGTTGAAACCGTTTCCGGGTTACAGTTAACCATGATGGTTTCAAACCCGACCTCTTTCAGCGCATAGGCGGCATGGACACAGCAATAGTCGAACTCAATCCCCTGGCCGATGCGGTTCGGGCCGCCGCCAAGGATGATAACTTTTTTCTTGCCGCTGGCCTGTATTTCGTTTTCGGCTGGATTGACTCCATCGCCTTCGTAGCAGCTATACATATACGGCGTCTCGGACGGGATTTCCGCCGCGCAGGTATCGACGCGCTTGAAGACAGGGTGGACGCCGTGCTTGATCCGCGCTTTGCGTACGGCGCTTTCTTTTACGTCCATGAGTTTTGCAAGGCGTGCATCGGAGAAGCCGAGCTTTTTAAGTTCCAGCCAGCCCTGTGCATCGACGGGCAGGCCGTCTTTGGCAATTCTGGTTTCCGTGTCGACAATATTTTTGATGCGCTCAAGGAACCACGGGTCGAATTTGCAGATGTTGTGCACGTCATCAACGCCCATGCCCTGACGCAGGGCTTCGGCGATATAAAGGATGCGCTGGGGCGTCGGGCGCGCAATGGCGGCCAGCAGATCGTCGCGGGCCGTGTCGCCGTTGCTCTTGAGGGCAATGGGGGTGAGGCCGTCGAGGCCCTTTTCCAGCGAGCGCATGGCCTTTTGAATGGATTCTTCAAAACAGCGCCCGATGGCCATCACTTCGCCGACGGATTTCATCGAGGTCGTCAGCGTGTTTTGCGCGCCCTTGAATTTTTCAAAGGCAAAGCGCGGCACTTTGGTGACGACGTAATCGATGGTTGGCTCGAAGCTGGCGGGCGTTTTGCCGCCCGTGATGTCGTTGCCGAGTTCATCGAGGGTATAGCCAACCGCCAGCTTGGCGGCGATTTTGGCGATGGGAAAGCCCGTGGCTTTCGACGCCAGCGCCGAGGAGCGCGAAACACGCGGGTTCATCTCAATGACCACCATGCGGCCATCCTTGGGGTTAAGGCCGAACTGCACGTTCGAGCCGCCCGTTTCAACGCCGATCCCGCGCAGCACCGCAATGGAGGCGTTGCGCATGATCTGGTATTCCTTATCCGTCAAGGTCAGGGCCGGGGCGACGGTGATGGAATCCCCCGTGTGCACGCCCATGGGGTCGATGTTTTCAATCGAGCAGACGATGATGCAGTTGTCGTTTTTGTCGCGCACGACTTCCATCTCGTATTCTTTCCAGCCCAGCACGGATTCCTCGATCAGGACTTCCGTGGTCGGGGAAGCGTCGAGGCCCTCGCGTACGATGTGTTCGTATTCGCCTTTGTTGTAGGCAATGCCGCCGCCGGTGCCGCCGAGGGTGAAAGAGGGGCGGATAATCGCGGGAAGGCCGATATCTTCCATTACAGCGCGGGCTTCGTCGATGGTGTGGACGACCGCGCTGCGGGGCGTTTCCAGCCCGAGCGTAGCCATACATTTCTTGAACTTGTCGCGGTCCTCGGCCTTTTCGATGGCTTCGCGGTCCGCGCCGATGAGTTCGATGCCAAGCTCGTCCAGCGTGCCATTCTCCGCCAGCGCCAGCGCAGTGTTGAGCGCCGTCTGCCCGCCCATGGTTGGGAGCAGCGCGTCCGGGCGTTCCTTGCGGAGGATTTTGGCAACGACTTTCGGGTCGATGGGTTCGATATAGGTCGCATCCGCCATCTCCGGGTCGGTCATGATGGTCGCCGGATTGGAGTTGACGAGGATGACGCGGTAGCCTTCCTCGCGCAGGGCCTTGCAGGCTTGCGCGCCGGAATAGTCAAACTCGCAGGCCTGACCGATGATGATGGGGCCGGCACCGATGATGCAGATGGATTTTATGTCGGTACGTTTTGGCATCTAGCTTTGTGCTCCCGCTCTTTTTTGTTCACTCAAGGACGAAGTGTCGAATTTCGTAATATTAACGAATTGCCCCTTTGTCTCATCGTATTCATAAATATTGCCTTCCTCCATCACAAACAGCCACGGGCGGATGGTTATCCTGTCTTCCGCAAGGGCCTGCTGGACGCTGGGGTAGGTTTTAAGGTTTCTGGCGCTGTCGATGACGATTTGTTCTTCAGCGGCGCGGGAAATGTCGTGGTCAGGGCAGCAGGATTTTTGCCTGTCTTTGGCTTCTTGAAGCCGCGTCTGCGCGAAGCTGAGGAAACTTGAAATCTCGTCGCCTTCGATTCCGTTGATGAGCGCTTCCACCGCGCCGCAATTCGTATGGCCGAGAACAATGATCTCCCGGACTTTGTTGTGGGTTACAGCAAACTCAAGGGTCGCGGCCAGCGCCGTTCCCTTGCGGTAGGGCCGCGCCAGCGCGCCCATCGATTTATGGGCAAGGAACGTGCCCGGTGCGGTTCTGAAGATCGTGCCGGGGTTGCTGCGGGAATCGATGCAGGAAATGATGAAATATTCCGGCGACTGCCCTTGCTGCACGAGCTGAGGCATCAGTGGCGAAGCGCCCTCATAAGTATCCTTGCGGAAGCGTTTGAACCCTTCGAGCAATACCCTAGCCATGATGATTCTCCCTCGGGAGAGGCGGGGAATACAGGCAAATAATAAAGGTGAAAAAGGGGAGAGTCTTGCCAGTTGCGCGGTCGGGAATCGTCTCAATCGATCTCGGCATTTAACTCTCATTCAAGTGCGTTAGGTACCGAGGACGATTTTGTAACGAATTCCGTAGGATAATTCAACATAAAATATTATATTCATGGCGGAGAGTTATAGCGTTAGGTAAACAATTAAGACTATGGAAGCCGCCGCCTTTACACCTAAATTATTCACCGTTCTGCGTAATGGATACCGCGGGGCTGATCTGAAGGCCGATCTTCTGGCCGGGCTTACGGTTGCCATTATCGCGCTGCCGCTGGCGATGGCGCTGGCGATTGCCAGCGGCGCATCGCCGGACAAGGGGCTTTTGACGGCCGTTGTGGCGGGTTTCCTGATCTCCTTCCTCGGCGGTTCGCGGGTGCAGATCGGCGGCCCGACGGGCGCCTTTGTCGTCGTCGTGTTCAACGTCATCGCCCAGCATGGTTATGACGGCTTGCTGCTGGCCACCTTCATGGCGGGAATTATTCTGGTGGTTTCGGGCTATGCGCGGCTGGGGCAGGTTATCAAATTCATCCCGCATCCGGTCGTGACGGGCTTTACGGCAGGCATAGCGGTGATTATCGCTACATCGCAGGTCAAAGACTTTTTCGGCCTTAGGCCCGCCGAGTTGCCCGCGGATTTCATCCCGAAATGGTCGGCCTATCTTCATTCCGCCGATACCGCACAATGGCCGGTCATTGCGGTCGGCGTTTGCTCGCTATTGCTCATTATCGCGCTTCGCCGCGCCGCGCCCAAATTGCCGGGTTACCTGATCGCCGTGGTGGCTTCGTCGCTGGCGGTTGCGGTGTTTCATATTCCGGTCGATACCATCGGTTCGCGTTTCCCTGAAATTCCGCACGGATTGCCCTGGCCGGAACTGCCCGACCTCTCATTTGAAAAAATGCGGGAAGTTTTACCCTCCGCCTTCACGATTGCGTTTCTGGCAGGCATCGAGGCTCTGCTTTCGGCGGTTGTCGCGGACGGCATGACCGGGTTCAAGCACCGTCCCAATCAGGAACTTGTCGGGCAGGGCGTTGCCAACATCGCATCGGCCCTGTTTGCCGGATTGCCCGCGACTGGCGCTATTGCACGTACCGCCACCAATATCAAATCAGGCGGACGCACGCCTTTTGCCGGGATGTTTCATGCCGCGTTTTTGCTCGTATTCATGCTGTTCGGGATGGATATTATCCGCTTTGTGCCGATGGCGACGCTGGCGGCGATCTTGTTCATCGTCGCCTGGGGCATGAGCGAGGTCAATCATTTCATACATATCTTCAAATTGTCGAAAAGCGACCGCGTTGTCCTCCTCCTGACGTTCTTCCTGACGGTGCTGGTCGATCTGACTGTGGCGATCGGCGTCGGCGTGACGCTTGCCTCA
Source organism: Micavibrio sp. UBA5703 (assembly GCA_002420015.1). Lineage (GTDB taxonomy): Bacteria > Pseudomonadota > Alphaproteobacteria > Micavibrionales > Micavibrionaceae > UBA5701. The sequence continues at coordinate 683 of DIHF01000002.1, read as the reverse complement.
CTGCTGTTCATGAGCCATATGAGCAAGGCTGTGGGCATGTCCTTTGACACGGCTTCGCATTTTGGCAGCAAGGACGAAGAAGAAGGCCAGCGTGCCGACTTGCCGCAGGGCGTCGAGGTCTTTCAGATCTCCGGCCCGATTTTCTTCGGTGTGGCGGGAGATCTTCTGGATACGCTCAAGCGTATGGGGCAGATGCCTAAAATCCTGATTATCCGTATGCGCCTTGTGCCGTTTCTGGATGCCTCGGGCGCGACGGTTCTTGAAAGCCTGGCCAGAGACTGCAAGGTCAAGGGAACCAAGGTGATTTTTGCCGCCGCGCAGAAACAGCCTAAAAAAATGTTCTCCCGCGCCGATTTCGCCTTTGATAAATGCACCGTGCATTACGCCGAAAATTACGGCGAGGCGATCGATCTGGCGAGAAAATTACTGGCGAGCGAGATTGCGTAGCCGAAAAATTCCTAGCGGCTTTTCGCCTTCTTCATGTTTTCCACGAAGCGGTCGAAAAGATAGTGGCTGTCCTGCGGGCCGGGCGAGGCTTCCGGATGGTGCTGCACGGAGAAGGCCGGGGCGTCTTTCAGGCGAATGCCGGAATTCGAACCGTCGAAGAGCGAGGTGAATGTCGGCTCGACATTGGCGGGCAAGGTCGAAACATCAACCGTGAAGCCGTGGTTCATCGAGACGAT
>DIHF01000057.1 GCA_002420015.1 Micavibrio sp. UBA5703 | reverse complement strand
AAGGCTTCGGCCCAGAAAACCTCGTCGAAAAGCTCGACTTGGTGTGAGGCTTCGATGATGGCCTGAGGCCCGGAAGCGGTCCCGCCGCCGTAGCTGACCGAGGCTTCGAGGCCGAAGGGGATAACCCACGCCTTTGCCTTTTCGGGCGTGAAGGCATCGTCACCCGTCAGCCCGAGAAACCCGTCTTCGGACGAAAGGAATTGGAGGTCTGTATTTTGTTTATGTGCCAGTTTCATGGGGTGTTTATAGCCTTAAGGCGGTCAGAATACAACGTTGACGAAGTTATAAAAGCTAAGGCCCGTGATGAGCGCCCCGACAGCCAGCATCAGCGGTTTGACCGGAACATGCTTGCAAAGCAGCGCGGCTAGTGGCGCGGCCACGGCCCCGCCAAGCGCCAGCCCGACGATAATGTCCAGATGCTGGGCAAATCCGATGGTCATGAAGAACGTCGCGGACGCGGAAAGAGTCACGAAAAATTCAACGGCGTTGACGCTGCCGATGGTGGTTTTAATGTCGTTGCCGCGCGCTATCAGGTTGGTGGAGACGATCGGCCCCCAGCCGCCGCCGCCCATGACATCCAGCAAGGCGCCGAAGAAGCCCAGGGTTCCGACATGGCTTGTGACTTCCTTGGGCGGGTACATTTTGAAAGCCTTGACGATAATCACGACACCCATGAGCATCAGGTAAAACGTGATATAGGGCTTGATGAAGTCCGCCGAAAGATTGCTGAGGACATAAGCGCCAATAATGGCACCAAGAACGGCGGCAGGCAGAAGCCGCAAGAACAGTTTTTTATCAATGTTTCCGAAAGCATGGTGAGAGGCTGCCGATGCGCCGGTGGAAATGCATTCCGCCGCGTGGACCGTGGCGCTGACCGCCGCCGGATGAATGCCAAAGCTCAGAAGTATGCTTGAGGAAATAACGCCAAAGGCCATGCCAAGGGCGCCATCGACAAGCTGGGCCGCAAAACCAATCAAAGCATAGAGAAGCACGCCATCAGTCATGTGGACCCCGTACGATCTTTTGTCCGTTCAGGCTACTTGAAGACTTTCGCCAGTTCCCATTTCTTGCGGTTTTTCCAGACGCCGCGATGATAGGCATCAGAAGCGATCAACGGCATGACGCTGCCAGCCTCGGCAAAAACCATTTGCTCGAAGGTTACGTCGACCTTGCCCCAACTGCAAGCTTCTTTCAGCGTGGAGGAGGAGCAGGCACCATCGCGCACGTCGGCAACGGTGATCTGCACGGCGTATTTATGCATATCGACTTCCTTGCCCAGAATTTCGGCGCAGACGACCGTATCCTGCACAAAGTTTTTTGGCACGCCGCCGCCGATCATCATCAGGCCCGTCGTGCCTGCGTGGATCTTAAGGTCCGTCAGTTCGCGGAAATCGGCGATGGAATCGATGGTCATGTGTTTGCCGGGGTTTTCCACCTGATGCTTGACGAGGCCAAAGCCGGCCGAGGAATCGGTAAAGGCCGGGCAGAAGATCGGCACGTTCTTTTCATAGGCCAGCTTGACCAGAGAATTGTCCTTTTTGCCGTGCTTGCACAGGTATTTGCCCATTTCGGCGATGAACTCACGCGAAGAATAGGCGCGGGGTTCGAGGCTATTGGCGATTTCATATATTGTGGCATCGCAGGACTGAAGGTCTTCTTCGTCGATATAGGTGTCATAGATGCGGTCGATATAAAGGTCGCGCAGTTCGCGGTCGTCGACGGAAGCCTTGGCCTGATAATGCTTGAAGCCCAGCCCTTCGAAAAAGTCCATATCAACGATGGATGCGCCCGTGGAGACGATGCAATCGACCATGTTATTGGCCACAAGATCCGCATAAAGGTCCATACAGCCGCCCGCCGAGGTCGAGCCGGCCAGCGTCAGGACGATGGCGCAGCTTTTATCCTCCAGCATCATATTGTAAATCTCCGCTGCGCGTGCCAGATCGCGGGACGTGAAGGACATGCCGCGCATCGATTCGACGATGGGGCGCGCATCGAAAGATTTAATATCAATGTGCTGCACTTCTTGGGACAGCAAATCGGCCTTGCGGTTGTTCACCGCCTTGTTCAGTTTTTGTGTACTCATTTTTACCTCTTGGTTTCGTTTATGCAGATCACGTCTGCGTAGGCAAAGCCGTTAAAATCGCTACGTAGCGTTTGGCTGTATGCGCCCGCATTGTCAAAGACAATCCAGTCGCCGATCCCTATATCGGCAGGCAGTGTAAACGGCCCGTCCATCAAGTCAAGGGAATCGCAGGTCGGTCCGGCCAGGCGGAAATTTTGCGTCGGGCCGTTGAACGGGCGGTCGCAGGATATGGCCTTGATCGGATAGCGGGTGCCGACCCATCTCGCGGCGTCGAAAAGCCCGCCGTAAACGCCGTCATTGATATAGAGCAGGTCGCCTTTGCGCAGTTCGACGCGGGCGACAAGTTTCGCGCCTTGGGCCGCCAGAACGCGTCCCGGCTCGGCCAGCAGCGAAAGACCGGAAAGCCCGTTGTCCTTCAGGGCGGCGCGGACCATGTTCATATAATCCACGATGCCCGGAATCCTGCGGTCGCCCTCATAAGCCACCGGGAAACCGCCGCCGATGTTGAGGCTGTCGATTTTCGTGTCGGCGGCCTTAATCAGATAGGCACAGTAGGAAATCGCCTTGGCGTATTTCTTCGGGTCCGTGGTCTGGGTGCCGACATGGAAGCTGATGCCGAGCGATCTCGATACCGGGCGGCATTTCTTGAGCAGGTCAATTGCCTGTTCCATGTGCGCCCCGAATTTGCTCGAAAAGTCGATCAGCGCCTTGTCGTTTTTGGGTAGGGCCACACGAACGGTCAGGTTGAGGTCCTGCGCCAGTTCGGTTTCGCGCATGATTTTGAACAACTCTTCTTCATGATCCAGCACAAAATTGCGTACGCCGTAATCGAAATAGGCGGCGCGGATATCTTCCGGCGCTTTGACCGTGTGCATGAAGTGAAGTTCGGCCTTGGGGAAAATACCTTTCACCAGCCTGATTTCGGCGAGCGACGCCACATCGAAAGCCTTGATGCCGCCCTTGATCAGCGCCTTGATGACCACCGGGTCCGGGTTGGTCTTGACCGCGTAAAGCGGCTTGCCGGGGAAAGCGGCAATAAAGCTTCTGGCGTTCTGCTTAATGATTTCAGGAAACAGAACGTAAAGCGGCTTGCTAGGGCGCATCTTCAGAACGATGTTCTGAAACTGATCCGTTTGCGTTGACTGGGATTGCAAGGCATTGCCTTGTCTGACGTTAGTGCTCATCTTTCGCGCCTCTGATCAAACCAATACGAGTCTGAAAAGAAGCGCCAATGTCACCCGACGGGCGCATCGGCCCCGATGGTGCTGCAACATTACGTTTCATAACGCAAACCCTTTCAAATCTCGGCGGTTGGGACCCACTACGGGTCCGCCCCGGTTTAAAAAAATTCACGCCGTTACATAAACCATGACTGCGTTGCAGAAGGGCCAGTGGCACGTGCGCAGTTCTTATTATACAGATAATTGTAAAAAATAAATAAAAAAAATGCCCCTTACACAGATTTTTTTTGACTTTTTTGATTTCAGCCAAACTCAGGCCCGCCGAGGCTTCGCCAAGGGTCCCGCCGGAGCCTACTCGGCGGCGCGGCTGGCTTTTTTCCGGTCGTGCGGGCAGAGGTCTTTTTTCCGCAAACGAAGGGATTTCGGCGTCACTTCGAGCAGCTCGTCGTCGTTGACGTAGGACATCATCTGCTCCAGCGACATCTTGAGCGGCGGTACGAGCGTAACCGCCTCATCCGCGCCGGAAGCCCGGACGTTGGTGAGTTTCTTGCCTTTAAGGACGTTGACCTCGAGGTCGTTGTCGCGGCTGTGTTCGCCCACGATCATGCCCTGATAGACGGGGTCCTGGTGCGAAACGAACATGATCCCGCGGTCCTGAAGGTTGAAAATGGCGTAGGCCACAGCCTGCCCCTGATCGTTGGAGATCAGCACGCCCTTGCTGCGCTGGGGGATGTCACCCTTGTAAGGGGCGTAGGAATGGAAGACCCGGTTGAGAACGCCCGTACCCCGTGTGTCCGTCATAAAGCGGCTCTGATACCCGATCAGGCCGCGTGAGGGCGCATGGAATACGATGCGCTGCTTGCCGGCACCCGAGGCGCGCATATCGATCATTTCGGCCTTGCGGCGGTTCATTTTGTCGATGACGGTGCTTGTGTATTCTTCATCCACGTCGACGGTGACTTCTTCGACCGGCTCGGTTCGGTTGCCGGATTCGTCGGTGTGGAACAGCACGCGGGGGCGCGATACCGTCAGTTCAAACCCTTCCCGGCGCATGGTTTCGATCAGAACGCCTAGCTGCAATTCGCCGCGCCCGCCGATTTCAAAGGAATCCTTTCCGTCGCTTTCGCTAAAGGTAATGGCGACGTTGGTTTCGGCTTCAGCCAGGAGGCGCTCGCGGATCATGGTCGAGGTCACTTTTTTGCCTTCGGTTCCGGCAAAAGGCGAATCGTTGACGGTGATCGTGATCGACATCGTGGGCGGGTCGATAGGCGTCGAGGCGATAGGTTGCGTCAGGTCCGGGGAGCCGATCGTATCGGCCACCGAAGCCTTGGTTAAACCTGCGATACATATAATGTCGCCGACATTGACGTTCGTGACCGGCACGCGCTGGGTGCCTTCAAACTTCAGGAGCTTGGTCATGCGGCCCGTTTCAACCGTGTTGCCGTCAAGACCGATGGCCTTGACCGTGTCGTTGACCTTGGCCGAACCCTGTATCACGCGGCCCGTCAGGCAGCGCCCGAGGAACGGGTCGGAATCCAGCAGCGTCACCAGCATGGCGAACGGCGCGTCCTTTTCGCCCTTGGGCGAGGGGACGTGCTCAAGAACGAGGTCCAGAAGCGGTTTCAGATTTTCGCGCGGCTCGTTCAGATCGCGCACGCACCAGCCGCTGCGGCCCGAAGCGTAAAGGATCGGAAAGTCGAGCTGTTCGTCGGTGGCATCCAGTGCAACGAAAAGGTCGAACACCTCGTCGACGACTTCCTCGGCGCGCTGGTCGGTGCGGTCGATCTTGTTGATGATGACGATGGGGCGCAGGCCCTGTTTCAGCGCCTTTCCCAGCACGAATTTGGTTTGCGGCATCGGCCCTTCGGCGGCATCCGTCAGAAGGATCACCCCGTCGGCCATGTTCAGAACGCGCTCGACCTCGCCGCCGAA
>DIHF01000018.1:10467-15314 GCA_002420015.1 Micavibrio sp. UBA5703 | reverse complement strand
TCATTCTGGACGAGGCGCAGAATACCACGACGACCCAGATGAAAATGATCCTTACAAGAATGGGCGAAGCCTCGCGCATGGTCATTACGGGCGACATCACCCAGACCGACCTGCCGCCGGGGATTAAATCGGGCCTGCGCGATGCCACCGAAATCCTTGAGGGCGTCGAGGGCATCAAATTCATGCAGTTTGAAAACAAAGACGTCGTACGCCACCCGCTGGTCAGCAAAATCATCAACGCCTATGACCGCAAGAAATAAACTCAGGATCGACATTTCCATTCAATGCGATGAATGGAAAAAGGCTTTGCCCGGCCTGCGCGATCTGGCGCGGCGCGCCGTACGGGCAAGCCTCAAACATTTTGAAACCGGAAATGAATCAGAAATCAGCATCGTTTTCGCCGATGACGATTTTATCCGCGATCTCAACAAACGCTATCGCGGGAAAGACAAGCCAACCAATGTTTTGTCGTTTCCCCAGGATGGCGGCCACAGTTTAGGCGATGTCGTTCTGGCGTTTGAAACTATTAAAAGAGAATCCAAAGATCAGAAAAAGAAGCTCAAAGACCACACCGCGCACATGCTCGCTCACGGCACGCTGCATCTCATGGGCATGGATCACGAAAACAACACCAAGGCGGAAGAGATGGAATCCCTTGAAATCCTTATACTTAAAGGGCTTGGGGTAAAAAACCCCTATGAAACGAAATAGCTTTCGTGCAATAATCCCGGCAAGATATGTTGAAGATGAAAGAAGACCCCAGAAATAACGAAGGCAAGGGCAAAAGCCCCGATCACGGCCACAGCGACAATGTCGCGCAAATCCATCCGGATCGCCCGAGCAACGACAGCCCGAAACCATCCCTTTTTGCGCGCATCAAAGATCGTCTGAAGGGAAAACCGGACACAACCCTGCGCGAGACACTCGAGGAATATATTGAGGGCGAGCCGCAGGAATCCGGTGCGGAAGCCGATCCCACCCTTGCCCATGAAAAGTCGCTACTGGCCAACATTCTTAAAATGCGCGACGTGAAGGTCATGGACATCATGGTCCCCCGCGCCGACATTGTCGCTATTGAGGTGGATACGCCGCAAAAAGAACTTCTCGACCTTCTTACGGACAAACAGCACAGCCGCCTGCCGGTATACAAAGAATCCCTAGATAACGTTCTGGGGACCATCCACATCAAGGATATTCTCGTTTCCGTGGCAAAGGGCGAAACCATTCATATCAAAAAGCTCGTGCGGGAAATCCCGGTTGTCGCCCCTTCCATGCTGGCGCTGGACCTTTTGATGCAAATGCGCCAGAGCCGCAAGCATATGGCCCTTGTGGTCGACGAGTTCGGCGGCATTGACGGGCTGGTAACCATTGGCGATGTCATCGAATGGATCGTTGGCGAAATCGACGATGAATACGACCCCAATCTTTCCTCACGCCTTGTTGAAAATGCGGATGGCTCTATCGTCACCGATGCACGCTTTGGTATTGAGGAATTTGAGGAAAAATTCGGCACCGTATTTTCGGATAAGGAACGCGAAGAAAGCGACACCCTTGGCGGCCTCATCTTTACCATCGGCGGCCGCATTCCACGGCGCGGCGAAGTCATCAAGCACTCCAGCGGCATGGTGTTTGAAATCCTCGATGCCAGCCCGCGCCGCATCCACCAGATCCGCATCCGCAATATACCTTTGCGCTGACCTGTGCTTATATAGACAGGCATGGACATCAAGAGCATCAGAGGCAACCCGCATTCCCTGTTCCCGCGCATGGCCGAGAGCTTTGTGCTGGGGGCAATATGCGCCGCCGCAATGGCGCCGCTTAATTTCTGGTTTGCGCTGCTGCCGGGACTGGGCCTGTTTTACATCGTCCTGTCCGCCAGCACCTCGCCATTGCGCTCTTTCGCATGGGGCTGGGCATTTGGCGCAGGATACTTCATCGCCAGCATGTCATGGATCGGCAACGCACTTTTGGTCGACGGCAACCCCTACGCCTGGGCATGGCCGCTGGCGGTTGTCGGCTTTCAGGGCGCACTCGCATTCTTCACCGCCTTTGCGTGCCTTGCGATTTATTACGCCTGCAATCTCAAAAATTTTGCCGGCTTTCTTGGGTTTACCGGCCTGCTGGCGCTGTCAGAATGGCTGCGCGGTCATATCTTTACGGGATTCCCCTGGAACCTGTTCGGCTACACATGGGCCGATATTTTGCCCATCGTACAAATCGTTTCCTTCAGCAACGCCTACTTCCTGACCCTGCTGACGATATTCTGGATGAGCCTACCTGGATTTCTTTACCTCTGGCCGCAGCCACGCAAAATAAAAATGATATTGGCGACAACGGCAATCGCCTCTTTCGCGTTATGCTACGCTTGGGGCGCATGGCGGCTGCAGACGCATGAAACGCAATACCGTGACGATATCTCCCTGCGCCTTATCCAGCCCAACATCGCCCAGTCCGAGAAATGGGATCGGCGCAGACTGGTCAACCACTACTACAAACATCTTTCTCTTTCGCAGCCGGGCGAGAGCGACCATGACACAAGCCACACGACCTATATCGTCTGGCCAGAAACATCGCTCAATCAATGGTTTCTTGAAGACAAATCATCTCTCAACGCCTTGAAAAATACGCTGGCCGCCTACCCCGGCAAGCCTTATCTGATGACCGGGGTTTTGCGCCGGATTGCGGAACCGAAAACCTACTTCAATTCCTTCGTCACCATCGACAAGCAAGGCCAGACCCTGCAAACCTACGACAAATCGCATCTCGTGCCGTTCGGGGAATATATGCCCTACCAGAAATGGATTCCCATCGGCCCGGTTTCGCGCTTTACGGGTATGAAACCCGGCAACGGCATCCAGAGTTTTACGACTCCGGAAAATCTTAAGTATAGCCCTCTTATCTGTTACGAAGTTATTTTCCCCGGCGCCGTCATCGACCGCAGCCAGGAAAAGCCCGACATCATCATCAACGTTACCAACGATTCCTGGTACGGCGTCAGCGGCGGCCCTTACCAGCATTTCAACCACGCCATATTCCGCGCCGTCGAGGAAGGCATCCCCGTCGCGAGATCGGCAAACACGGGATTTACAGGGCTTATCGACCCTTACGGACGAGTTCTATACCGCTCGAATCTTTTTATCGAAGACGCAAAAAGCGTTGCATTACCGGAAAAAGCGAATTTTTCCAGAGGGAGTGCCCTTTTGGGAAATGCGGTCATTCTATGCCTGTTAACAGCTTTATCCTTGCATGGATTCATCAGGAAACGCTGATTTCTAAACCGCTGATTGCGCATTGTGCTTTTTAAGCATACCTAAGGTTAGTTGCATACTTCTGTAATCATCGTATCCTTCTTCCGGTAGACCACGAAATAATATTACCATTGTAACCAAGTTTACATTATAGAATGCACACAGGTGAATGTGAGAGCCGCAATCTTTAAACGAGCAGGGTATGGCCAGTAAGCATACAAAAAAGACAAAAGGAATTGCTGACCCCATTGATATTCACGTGGGTCAGAGGTTGCGCCTGAGACGCTCGCTACAAGGCATGAGCCAGGAAAAACTCGCCGGTATCGTCAACATAACCTTCCAGCAGATCCAAAAATATGAGCGCGGCATGAACAGAATCAGCGCCAGCCGCCTGTACCAGTTCAGCAAGGCTCTCGACGTTCCTATCAGTTATTTTTATGACCAGTTTGGAACAGCTACCGGGTCTATTGGCAATGCTCCCGGGTTTTCGGATACGGCGCAGGAAGAATTTGGTGGGGCAGAAGACATAATGAAAAGCAAGGAGACAATCTCCCTGATTAAATCCTATTACGCGATCAAAGATCCCGAGAAGCGCAAAAGCATCGTCAGATTTATCAAGTCGATGGCCGATAACGAAGAAAACTAAGCTGGCAACGCGTCATATTATCAATACATAATATTGCATTTACATCTGATTATGCTTGAATTCCCGCCGCGTTCGGACTAGCCTCGCGCCTTGATTTTGTGAAAACCGATGCATTTCCACCCAAAAAACGGGAGCATTATAGCCGTGCTAAAACATTCAGGACAAGCCATGCAAAAGCAACAACCGCAATCAAAGCCTCAGGCACACGCCGACCTTAAGGATTATATTTTCACTAGCGAATCCGTCTCCGAGGGTCACCCGGACAAGGTGTGCGACCGTATTTCTGACGCTGTCGTCGACCTTTATCTCGGCAAAGACCCCGAAGCCCGCGTTGCCTGTGAAACGCTGGTGACGACGGACACGATTGTGATAGCCGGCGAAACGCGCGGCCCCGACTCCATCACCCGCGATGACATCGAACGCGTCGCCCGTCAGGCCGTAAAGTCCATCGGTTATGAACAGGAAGGCTTCCACTGGAAGACCGCCAAGGTCGATATCAAGCTGCACAAGCAATCCGTCGACATCGCGCAGGGTGTTGATTCCGGCGAGAACAAAGACGAAGGCGCCGGCGACCAGGGGATTATGTTCGGCTACGCGACCCGCGAAACCGAAGCGCTGATGCCCGCGCCAATCTTCTACTCGCACGCTATTTTGCGCGCTCTGGCCGAAGCCCGCCACAGCGGCAAGATCAAGGGCATCGAGCCGGATGCGAAATCTCAGGTTACGCTTGAGTATAGAAACGACAAGCCCGTCCGTGCCGCTTCGGTCGTCCTTTCGACCCAGCACGCCGAAGGTTTGAGCCAGTCAGATGTTAAAGAAATCGTCCGGCCGTTCATCAAGAAAATCCTGCCTGAGGGCTGGATGCCGCCGGAGGAAGAATTCTACGTCAACCCGACCGGGCGCTTTGTCATCGGCGGCCCCGTCGGCGATTGCGGCCTGACCGGGCGCAAGAT
>DIHF01000018.1:0-10342 GCA_002420015.1 Micavibrio sp. UBA5703 | reverse complement strand
GCTGCACGATGCAGCTTGCCTATGCGATCGGCGTGTCAAAGCCCATCTCGGTTTATCTCAACACCCACGGCACAGGGACGGTTCCCGAACAAGTCATCGTCGCGGCGCTGCAAAAGCTGGTCGATCTCAGCCCGCGCGGCATCCGCCAGCACCTNNCGCAAGATCATCGTCGACACCTATGGCGGTGCGGCGCCGCATGGCGGCGGCGCGTTTTCCGGTAAAGACCCGACAAAAGTCGACCGCAGCGCGGCCTATGCGGCGCGCTACCTGGCGAAAAACGTCGTAGCCGCCGGCTATGCCGATGGCTGCACGATGCAGCTTGCTTACGCGATCGGCGTGTCCAAGCCCATCTCGGTTTACCTCAACACCCACGGCACCGGAACCGTTCCGGAGCCTGTGATTGTTGAAGCGCTCAAAAAGCTGGTCGATCTCAGTCCGCGCGGCATCCGCCAGCACCTGAAGCTCAACCGCCCGATCTATGAACGCACCGCCGCTTACGGCCATTTCGGCCGCGAGCCGGAAGCCGATGGCGGGTTCTCCTGGGAAAAAACCGACCTCGTTAAAGATCTCCAGAAGATCATTGGCTGAGATAAGACAACACGGAAGGCTTTACGGCCGCAGGCAAACCCACAGACTGGGCAAAACGCGCCAAGCCGCGTTCGATACGCTGTTGCCGCGTCTTGGCATTGAGATCGCCCCTGCCCTCGATCCCAAAAAACTTTTTTCCGCGCCTAAAAAACAATACTGGCTGGAGATCGGCTTTGGCAGCGGCGAGCATCTGGCCGCGCTCATGGCCCGCCATCCTGAAAACGGCTATATCGGCGCCGAGCCGTTTGTTAACGGCATGGCCGGATTCCTGAAAGATATATCCCAAAGACCGTCATTGCACGGCTCGTCCGTGCAATCGACCTGTCCGCCAAAGCCCGCAGAGCGAAGAGGGATGGATCACACGCACAAGGCGTGTGATGACGATCAGGATTATAATGTTAGAGTTTTCATGGACGACGCGATTATCCTCTGCGAAAACCTTGTCGATAATTGCCTCGACGGCATTTACGTCCTCAACCCCGATCCGTGGCCGAAAACCCGCCACCACAAGCGCCGCATTATCAGCAAGGCAAATCTCGATATTTTCGCACGTATTCTAAAACCCGGCGGCAGGCTCATCATGGCAACCGATGTCGACGCGCTGGCCGAATGGATGGTGACGCAATCCTTTACCCACCCGGCATTTGAATGGACGGCAAATTCCTCAAAAGACTGGCAAACACCGCCCGTCGAATGGCTCGAAACACGCTATGCGTTCAAAGGCAAGCAAGCCGGACGGCGGCAGACATTTTTGATTTTTAAGAACCGGGGGTAGCTTTAGGAACCGGGATATCCAAACCATGAACTGGGATATTCAGCCCCGTTTCATGGCTAACGACACGAAAACCTTTCAAGCCAAAGCTGCACGTCAACTTTTCCTTGTATGTCCTTCCATCGTCAGACACAATCACGAAATCTTTATACATTTGAGGCTCAGTATTGCCTTTTGACTTTTGTTCCTGCAAATTTCGATTAATTTCGGAGAGTTCGAGACTTCTTATAGCCTTGCATTGTGCATATCCATCTACATCAAATCCTTTGGCAGAAACAAGGTAAAAAACAGCCCAAGCACCCATCAAGGATGAAATGATCTCCTTTTTCATGATGTCGATTCTCCAAAAGTTTTTACTGCTAGCTGCGGGTAACTTTGCACAAAAAAGATAATATGTCAACCAAATAAACGCCAAACCCCTTGCATTTCCCGGCCAAAACCCCTATACAGGCCCCATCATCCCAATATTGCTAAAACGATATGGATGGGCTTAATAAAAAAGCCCGGGCAAAAACCCGCGTCTAAATGAATGATAACGAAAGACTTTGAGCATGCGCTCGACGCCGCAGGAAAACAGGATTACGCAGATCGCCGCGCCCGTCATTAAAGACATGGGTTTCGATCTGGTCTGCGTAAAAATCGTGGGCGAAGAGCGCGGCCCGACCGTGCGGATCATGGCCGAAGACCCCAAAACCCGCACGCTGGGGGTTGACGACTGCGCCCGGATCAGCCGCGCCGTTTCCGCGGTTCTGGACGTTGAAGACCCGATCGGCGGCGCGTATAACCTTGAGGTCAGCTCGCCGGGCATCGACAGGCTGCTGGTGCGGGAGAAGGATTTCGAAGATTATACGGGGTTTGTGGCCAAGCTGGAAACCGCCGCACCCAATGAAAGCGGCCAAAAGAGATTTAAAGGCGTATTGAAAGGCCTTAAGGACGGGCATATCACGATCGACACCGAACAGGGAGAATTTACGATCCCCCTCGGCGCGCTTGTGAAGGCCAAACTGGTTTTAACTGATGAATTGATTAAAACAACAGCACAACGATAGGAAGAGAAAGAAAAGGAAGACGAAAATGGAACTGTTGCAAGTAGCCGACACCGTAGCCCGCGAAAAGAACATCGACCGCGAGGTTGTCATCATCGCCATGGAGGAAGCCATTCAAAAGGCAGGCCGCTCCAAATACGGCCATGAGCAGGACATCCGCGCCAAAATCGACCGCAAATCCGGCGATATCACACTCAAGCGCTACCGCGAGGTTGTCGCCAACGACGTCGTCATCGAAAACGAAGTGGCTCAACTCACGGAAAATCAGGCGCAACGCATCAAGCCGGGCGTAGCTGTCGGCGAGTTTCTTGTCGACGACCTGCCGCCGCTCGATTTCGGCCGCATCGCCGCCCAGACCGCCAAGCAGGTCATCATGCAAAAAGTCCGCGAGGCCGAGCGCGCACGCCAGTACGAAGAATTCAAGGACCGCGTCGGCGAAATCGTCAACGGCATCGTCAAGCGCGTCGAATACGGCAATGCCACCATCGATATTCAGGGCCGCGCCGAAGCCATGCTTCGCCGCGACGAAGCCCTGCCCCGCGAACATTTCAACAACAACGACCGCGTGCGCGCCATCATCTACGAAGTGCGCGAGGAAACCAGAGGCCCGCAGATTTTCCTCTCGCGGACGCACCCGGAATTCATGGCCAAGCTGTTCACGCAGGAAGTGCCGGAGATATATGACGGCGTTATCCAGATCAAGGGCGTCGCCCGCGATCCGGGAAGCCGCGCCAAGATCGCCGTCGCCTCCCGCGACAGCTCGATCGACCCGGTCGGCGCTTGCGTCGGTATGCGCGGCAGCCGCGTTCAGGCCGTCGTTAACGAACTAGGCGGCGAGAAGATCGACATCGTACCGTGGTCTGATGACGTGGCAACTTTTGTTGTTAACGCCCTCCAACCCGCAACGGTTGCCAAGGTCGTTCTCGACGAAGTTTCCAAACGCATGGATGTGGTCGTTCCCGACGAACAGCTCAGCCTTGCTATCGGGCGTCGCGGCCAGAACGTTCGCCTCGCTTCTATCCTGACGGGCTGGGACATCGACATCCTTACCGAGGCCGAGGAATCCGAGCGCCGCGCGCAGGAATTTGCGACACGCTCCGCGCTCTTTAAAGAATCGATGGACGTCGACGATGTTATCGCGCACCTTCTGATTGCGGAAGGCTTCTCGAAGGTCGAGGAAATCGCCGAAACGCCGCTGGACGAACTCAACCGGATTCAAGGCTTCGAAGAAGCCCTGTCCCAGGAACTGCAAAGCCGCGCCAAGACATGGCTCGACCAAAAGCAGAAAGAACTTAAACAGCAGCAGGACAAACTCGGCATCAAGGACGACCTGATCGTCCTCGAAGGCCTGAGCCCCGCGCAGGTTCTGCAACTGGGCGAAGCCGGCGTTAAAAGCCGTGACGATCTGGCGGATCTGGCCGGCGACGAGCTGGTTGAAATGCTGGGCGCCGACAAGATCACCATGAAGGCCGCCAACGAGCTTATCATGAAGGCGCGCGCGCACTGGTTCGCGGATGAAAATGCAGGAGCCGAGCAGGCTTCCGCAAATCAGTAATGGAGAAAACCCGCTTGACCGGATAGGATGATGAAAATTCATTTTATCCGGTCCGGCACTGAAAGAAGTACATGAGCGATACAAACGAAACGAAAAAGCCCGGCAATACGCTGAGCCTGTCCGGCAAGACCTTGAGCCTTGGCGCGGGAACGGCATCCCCGGTTGCGCGCCAGCAAAACATCACGCAGGGGCGCAGCGGTGCCAGCGTTGCCGTAGAGGTACGCCGCAAACGTACACTTGGTGGTCATGGCGAGGAAAATGCCGTATCATCGCCTGAACAGCGCCAGCTTACCGATGAGGAAAAAGAGGCCAGAGCAAAGGCCCTGCGTGAAGCTATTTCGGATGGCGGTGCCAAGAAATCAACTCTACCCAAACGCCGTACGACGATTGAATCAAAAGAAGCTGAAAATAAAAAGCAGCAGGAAGAGCAAAGAAAGAAAACCGAAAGCGATCAACCTTCATCCGATCGCAGCCCCGGCAGGAAAGCCGCAGAACCCGGTGCGCCAGCCGATGATTTCGGCCCGCATGCCGCACGCCGCGACAAGGCACGCGACGATGACGATGAGGACTCATACGGCGGCAGCGTCAGGGACAGGCTGAAAAAAGCCGAAGCGAAAGTCCCGCCCCGCACAAAGGAAACCGACAACTGGCGCGGCAAAAGGATAACAGTTACGCAGGCCCTCAACCGCGATTACGAACGCGACCGCGGGCGCTCGATGGCCTCGCAAAAACGCGCACGGGAAAAGGCGCGTCTTGCCGCCCTCGGCCAGCTTGAGCCGCCCAAAAAAGTTATGCGCGAGGTTGTCATCCCCGAAACCATCACCGTGCAGGAACTTGCCAACCGTATGGCCGAGCCGGGCGGCGAAGTCGTCAAGACACTTATGAAGCTTGGTGTCATGGCCACGATTACACAGGTTATAGATGCCGACACGGCTGAACTCGTCATCGGCGAATTTGGCCACACCATCAAACGCGTCACCGAAGCCGACGTTGAAATCGGTCTTGGCGATGAATCCGACGATCCCAAAGACATCATGCCGCGCCCGCCTGTCGTCACCATCATGGGTCACGTCGACCACGGCAAGACCTCCCTGCTCGACGCTCTGCGCGAAACGGATGTCGTTTCACAGGAAGCCGGCGGCATCACCCAGCATATCGGTGCCTATCAGGTCACCATGAAATCGGGCGACAAAATCACCTTCCTCGACACGCCGGGCCACGCCGCCTTCACCGAGATGCGCGCGCGTGGCGCACACGTCACCGACATCGTCGTGATCGTCGTTGCTGCCAATGACAGCATCATGCCGCAAACGATTGAGGCCATCAGCCACGCCAAGGCTGCCGAAGTCCCGATCATCATTGCGATTAACAAGATCGACCTGCATGACGCGAACCCCGCAAAGGTGAAACAGGATCTTCTTCAGCACGAAATCGTCGTGGAGGAAATGGGCGGCGATACGCTTTGCCTTGAGGTTTCCGCGAAGAAGAAAATCAATCTGGATAAACTTGAAGAAACGATCCTTCTGCAATCCGAAGTTCTTGAACTCCGCGCCAACCCGAACAGGCCGGGACAGGGCGTCGTCATCGAATCCAAGCTGGAAAAAGGCCGCGGCCCCGTCGCCACGGTCCTGATCCAGAATGGAACCCTTCGTATCGGCGATGTATTCGTCGCCGGGGCGGAATCCGGGAAAGTCCGCGCCCTTATCAATGATCGCGGCCAGAACATCCAGCAGGCCATCCCCGGCCAGCCGGTCGAAGTGCTGGGACTTGGTGCCGCGCCGGATGCAGGCGACTCCTTCATCGTCGTAAAGGATGAATCTCGCGCCCGTGAAATCAGTCTCTACCGGAACCGCAAGAAAAAAGAGGCGCAGGCCGCCAAGGCCGTTCAGGGCCGCACGACGATGGATCAGCTCGTCGAGCGCCGCTCGGAAGGCGAAAAAACCATTCTTCCCGTCCTTATCAAGGCGGACGTCCACGGCTCCATCGAGGCCATCGCCGGTTCTCTGGCCAAGGTCACCGAGGAAAACCCCGATATCGTCGTGCAGGTTCTCCACAGTGGTGTCGGCGGCATCACGGAATCCGACGTTACCCTCGCCCGCGCCTCAAAGGCACTCATCATCGGCTTTAACGTCCGCGCCAATGCGCAGGCCCGCTCGCTGGCGCAGCGCGATGGTGTTAATATTCGTTATTACAACGTCATCTATAACGTCGTTGACGATGCCAAAGCTCTGCTCACCGGCATGCTGGCGCCGATCGAGCGCGAGCAGTATCTCGGTCAGGCGAAAATCCTGCAGGTCTTCCACATCAGCAAGGTCGGCAAGGTCGCCGGATGTATGGTTGAAATGGGCAACGTCAAGCGCGGCGCGAAAGTGCGCCTGCTGCGCGACAACGTCGTCATACTGGATGGCGGTACGCTCAAAACCCTCAAGCGCCACCAGGACGAGGTCAAGGAAGTCAAAGAAGGCATGGAGTGCGGCATGGCCTTTGAAAACTACGACGACCTGAAAGAAGGCGACGTCATCGAATGCTACGAAATCGTCGCCGAAGCCCGCACGATCCAGTAAAATGTGAGCAAGCGGAGTAATCATGTCTTCCCACAACAGATCGCAGCCGTCCCAGCGCCAGCTCCGCGTCGGTGAGCAGATCAAACACATTATTGCCGATACCATGCTGCGCGGGCATTTCAGGGATAAATCCCTGATCGACGCGGCAGCCGTAACCGTAACGGAAGTGCGCATCAGCCCCGACCTTAAAAACGCTACGGCCTACGTGATCGCCCTTGGCGGCGCCGATATCGCCAAATTTCTTCCGGCGCTCAACGATCACGCCTCCACCTTCCAAAAGGAAATCGCGCGTCAGGCCAATCTAAAGTTCACACCGCGCATCAGATTCGCTTCCGATACCTCCTTCGACAACGTGCAGCGCATCGAACAGATTTTGCATGAAATCAAATACGCCGACGACACCGACTCCGAAAGCAACTGAATATGGCGCGCAAGCGAAAAGGCGAAAAGGTTGACGGCTGGATCAATCTCGACAAACCGGCGGGCATGACCTCGACGCAGGCCGTCGGCAAGGTCCGCTGGCTGTTCAATGCGCAAAAGGCCGGGCATGCCGGAACGCTCGATCCGCTGGCCACGGGCATTCTTCCCATCGCGCTTGGCGAGGCGACCAAAACCGTCCCCTTCGCCCAAGACCGCCTCAAGACCTACCGCTTTACCGTCAAATGGGGAGAGCAGCGTGACACGGACGATGGCGAAGGTTCTGTTATCGCCACCTCTGACATGCGCCCTACCCTCGGGCAGATTGAATCCATCCTCGGGAAATATCTTGGCGAAATCGAACAAACCCCGCCGAAATTCTCGGCCATAAAAATCGACGGCCAGCGCGCCTACGACCTCGCCCGCGAGGGGCAGGACGTCGAACTGAAATCCCGGATTGTTTATGTTGAGACATTAACTATTCTGGAATCGAAAGACGACGAAACCGCCTTCGAAATCACATGCGGCAAGGGCACCTATATCCGCTCGCTGGCCCGGGATATGGCGCTTGATCTGGGCACTTGCGGCTATGTTTCAGCCCTGCGAAGGACCGCCGTAGGGCCGTTTACCGAAGAAAACGCGATTTCCCTTGAAAAACTCGAGGAATTGGGCGATAGTCCGGCCCTTGTTGAAGCCTTGCTGCCTCTTGAGACCGCGCTGGACGACATCCCGGCGCTGGCCATTAAAGAGAACGAAGCGGCAAGGCTGAAAAGCGGGCAGATGCTCAGCTTCATTGCCAGACCCGATTTTAAACGTTTGGAAGAAACGGGACTGGACGAGGAAGGCTGGCAAACGGCTCTTGCGGTTTACAAAGGCAAACCTATCGCCCTTGTTGAGATCGAAGGACCGGATATCAAACCCGTGAAAGTCTTAAACCTCTAACATAGGAGAAACCGATGTCGCTGGAAGCTAAAAAGAAATCTGAAATTATCGGCAAATACGCCACCAAAAAAGGCGACACCGGGTCGCCCGAAGTACAGGTCGCCGTCCTGACCGGCCGCATTGACGAGTTGTCAAAGCACATGGACACCCACAAAAAGGACGTTCACTCGCGCCGCGGATTGCTGGCCATGGTCGCCAAGCGCCGCAAGCTGCTTGATTACCTCAAGCGCAAGGACGAAGCCCGTTATCAAAAGCTGATCGACGGCCTGAATATCCGCCGCTAAATAACCCACCCTATTCGTCATCCCCGCGGCCCGGCGCATGCCGGGCTTAGACTGCGGGGGTGACGATAAAGTTGGAAACGTTAATCCAAAAAATACCTTTTCACAACCTTCCCGCCGTCCAGTTCGAACACCAGTGGAATACCTGTCGGGAATTCGGCGTCGTTGATGCTCTCGGGCGTTTCGACGCCGAGGATAATCAGCACGGCGCGCAAAGAATTGCCGTGCGCGGCGATCAAAACATTTTCGCCTTTCTCGATTAACGGCTTGATATTGGCCTGATAATAGGGACGCACGCGGTTTTCAACCACATCGCGCAGGCATTCCCCGCCGGGTGGTCGTGTATCATACGAACGCCGCCAGATATGCACCTGCTCCGCGCCGTACTTCTCCCGCGTCTCGTCCTTGTCCATCCCGGTCAGGTCGCCGTAATCGCGCTCGCGCAGATCGTCATGGCGCACCATTTGGGCAAAAAGAGCGCCCTGCCCGGCCTCTTTCAATGCAATCTCTGCCGTACGGTTTGCCCGTGTCTGGGTTGAGCTGAAAACATGGTCAAATTTGATCCCGGCCTTCTTCAGCATACGCCCGGCGTTTCCGGCCTCTTCCTCGCCTTTTTCCGTCAAATCGACGTTATGAAAGCCCGTGAAACGGTTTTCCAGGTTCCACTGGCTCTGCCCGTGACGCAATAAGACTAGGTAATTCATTGTTTTTCCTTTTATATTTTTAAACCACAGAGACACGGAGACACAGAGTTTTAAATATTGATTTTTCTCTGTGTCTCTGCGCCTCTGTGGTTATTCTTTCATTCGCGGTTCATAAAAGAATTCTTTGACTTTTACAACGGAAAATGGCATAAAATCGCACAAACCAAGGGTTAACCGGCCTAGATTTCCGGTTGACTGTAGAGTTGGTGATTTAAACGCCACTTCCACTGTCCGCCGAAATCTCTCCCGAAACCCATTTAGGAACTTAACCGCCTTTTTTCATGTGAAAAGGGGCTTTTGATACTTTGAAAAGGAAATAATTATAATGTTTAAAATCTACAGAAAAGAAATCGACTTTGCCGGCAAGACCCTTGTGCTTGAGACCGGAAAGATCGCCCGCCAGGCTGACGGCTCCGTCATGGCCAGCATCGGCGAAACCAGCGTGCTTTGCACCGTTGTCGGCGCCAAAAGCATCAAGGAAGGCCAGGACTTCTTCCCGCTTTCCGTCCACTATCAGGAAAAAACCTACTCGGCCGGTAAAATCCCCGGCGGCTTCTTCAAGCGCGAAGCGCGCCCCTCCGAAAAGGAAACGCTGACCTCGCGCCTGATCGACCGCCCGATCCGTCCGCTGTTCCCGAAAGAATTCCTGAATGAAGTTCAGATCATCGCAACAGTCGTCTCTCACGACCTTGAAAACGACCCCGATATGGTCGCGATGGCGGGCTGCTCTGCCGCGCTGACCATTTCCGGCATTCCGTTCATGGGCCCGATTGGCGGCGCGCGCGTCGGCTATAAAGACGGCGAATACATCATCAACCCGCCGATGCAGGACATGGCCGCAAGCCAGCTCGACCTCGTCGTTGCCGGTACGCAGGAAGGTGTGCTGATGGTTGAATCCGAAGCAAGCGAACTATCCGAAGAAATCATGCTCGGTGCCGTACGCGCCGGACACAAAGCCTATCAGGCCGTCATCAACGGCATTATTGAACTGGCCGAGATGTGCGCAAAAGACGCTTGGGACGTTCCCCAGACACCGGACCACATCAAAAAACTCGAAGCCGACATCAAGAGCAAATACGCCGGCGATGTGGCCAAGGCCTACAGCATCACCAACAAGCTGGAGCGCCAGAAAGCCGTTTCCGCCGTGCGTGATTCGGCTGTCGAAGCCTTTACGAACGAAGAGAACGGTATCGACAAGAACCTTATTTCTTCCAAGTTCAAATCGCTCGAAGCCGATGTTGTGCGCGGCCAGATCCTGAAAACCGGAGGCCGTATCGACGGACGCGACACCAAAACCGTCCGCCCGATCGTTGCCGAGGTTGGCGTTCTGCCCCGTACGCACGGCTCCGCGCTGTTCACACGCGGCGAAACACAGGCGCTCGTTGTCACGACGCTGGGCACCGGACAGGATGAACAAATCATCGACGCGCTGGAAGGAGAATACAAACAGCGCTTCATGCTGCACTACAACTT
>DIHF01000022.1 GCA_002420015.1 Micavibrio sp. UBA5703 | reverse complement strand
AATGATCATGCCACCGTGCCCTTTCTGCGGTTGGGGATGATAGGAGCCAAAAAGCCTGTCCCAGAGAGAGATGCTGAACCCATAATTGCTATCTGTTTCTCTGCGTATGGTGGAATGGTGAACCCGGTGCATGTCAGGCGTGACGATAAAACGGCGCAGCCACTCGTCCAATCTTGTGGGGATATTCACGTTACCGTGGTTAAACATGGCTGCGGCATTGAGGATGATCTCAAAAGCCAGGGCAGCTTCCGGGGGCGCTCCGAGAATAGCCGCCGCCGTAAACTTCACAAGCATGGAAAGTAAAATCTCAATCGGATGAAATCGCAAGGCCGTCGTCACATCGAATTCCGTGTCCGTATGGTGAACGCGATGCAGGCGCCACAGAATCGGAATTCTGTGAAGCACAATATGCTGGCCGTAAATCAGCGCATCCAGAATCAACAACGACAGAAAGAAGGCCAGCCAAAACGGTGCATCCAGCGCATTGAAAATTCCCCAACCTTTTTGCGCGGCAATCAGGCAAAACCCCGCCAAAGAAACTGGAAAGACAAGACGCACCAGCACAATATCCAGCGCAACAAGCGTCAGATTATGCGGCCAGCGTTTCTGGCGCGAAACAGATTGATCTCTGCGCGGCCACAGAAATTCAGCCGCCATCATCAAGGCCAGAACGCCAAGAAAAACCGCTAAACGTAAACCCTGTTCCATCCCCATCAAAACGGCCATTTTTTAAGAAAACCGACCAGCTTTTTGGTTTTTTCGCTGAAGAGCTTTGGCGTATACCATGCCCCGGCAGCACGTTTGCTGATTTCGCCCATTGTGGGATAGGGCGCAATCGTGCCTGCAATATCTGAAAGTTTCATGCCTTTTTGAATGGCGAGCCCCCACATGCCCAGCATATCTCCGGCGCCGGGAGCCAGGATTGTTGCGCCCAGAATTTTACCGTTATTGAGTGCGACGACCTTGATCATACCCTCGGTGCGCGTTTCTGCCTGTGCGCGGTCATTTTCGGCCATATGCAAGGACACGGTTTTGACCTTGTCCTTGCCGTATTTTTCAATCGCCATGGCTTCGGTCATGCCAACGTTGGCAAGCTCCGGGTCTGTATAGGTTACCCATGGCAGGGCTTCGTAATTCACCTTTGCAGGCAGCTTGAAAGTGATATTGCGGATGATAATGCCCGCATGATAGCCCGCGATGTGGGTAAATTGAGGCCCGCCTGCGACATCGCCTGCAGCAAAAATTTGTTTATTTGTGCTGCGCAGGCGCGCGTCTGTTTTGATGCCGCGCTTGTCGAATTCCACGCCAGCTTTCTCCAGATCAAGTCCTGCCGTATTGGGCTGACGGCCCGCAGCGACAAGGATATGAGAGCCTGAAATATCGAGTTTCTTGCCGTTATGCTCTATAGAGACGACCACACCTTTTTCAGCATGAGTAACTTTTTCGATTTTTGTTTTTTCAAAAATGTCGATGCCTTCGATTTTGAGGCGGTCTTTGAGGATAGCAACAAGTTCCGGATCGTCCTTGGGCAGGATCGTGGCGATATCCAGCACGGTGACTTTTGATCCCAGCCGCCGATGTGCTTGCGCCATTTCAATGCCGATAGGCCCGCCACCGACAACGACGAGATGTTCCGGTTTTTCCCGCAGCTCAAATATGTTCTCGTTGGTCAGGACCTTGTCGCGCTCAAGTCCGGGGAGCGGAGGAATGGCAGCGCGCGATCCAGTCGCTATAACGAAGTGCTTTGCCAAAATGGTCTTGCCGCCCGCCGTTACGGTATTTTTACCTGTAAAAACCGCTTTGTCCCGGATGACAGTGACGCCAAGCCTCTCGAAACGCTCCTGCGAATCGTTTGGTTCAATCGCGCCGATAACGCCAAAGACATGATCCTTGACGGCGCTGAAATCAATATCAGGCTCTACGTTCCTGATGCCAACCTTACTGCTATGACGGAAGGTTTCTGCGATTTTCGCGGCATGCAGCAGCGCCTTGGATGGAACGCAGCCAGTATTCAGGCAATCCCCGCCCATCCTGTCTTTTTCGATCAGAACTGTTTTCAACCCCAGTTGCGCAGCACCCGCCGCCACGCTGAGGCCCGCTGATCCTGCACCGATAATGCAGACATCATACTGTTCCGGTTTTTCTTTTTTTGTCATTTTTGCGCCTTTGCCGTGTTAAGAGACCAGTCATAATCCATGAATTTCAAGGTAAAGGGAAGTTCTACCAGTGGGTAGTCCAGCAACCAGCCCCTGACATCACCGTTTTTGAAATCTTCCGCAAACCAGTCGAATATGCGGGACACGTAAACGGTGTTTCCGTCCCGCCGAAGACCTTTTCCGGTATTGGCCAGCGCCAACCAGGTCTGTTCGTTCAGTTGTACATCCAGCCTGTCCATGCGATAGGCTTCTCGTCTGAGATCAGGGCAGGAAACGGAGGCGCAGTTGATAGCGAAATGAATGCGGGGATCACCCATCGGACGCAAAATTTTATGCTCGATCTGATCCAGCGTGTAGGCAGTTCCGCCGATGTCCCAGGAATATTTCTTCCACGCGCTTTGAAACGGGGAACCGAGATTTTTAATGCTCTCTTTTTCGCCGGTTTTGACAATCAGATCTATGGTCAGAAAATTATAAACGTTGATCCAGTAATTTTTTGTTTTTTCTGGCTGGACGGCGAGGAGATGAGTGAGCGCCTGCCCATGACGGCTGTCGTTGCGCCACGCGATATAATCCACACCGTTATAGGCAATGCCGTTTTTTTCAGCCGGACGAACGTGAGATTTAAGCAGCCCGTCGTATAAATTCAGAAAATGCTCGTAATCCTGCCCTGCCAGCGCGGTTTGCGGCAGTAAAAAAAGCAGCGCGGCCAGAACGGCCAGTGACTTCTTCCGTGCCTTGAATTGTTTATAGAGGCTTGGTATCACCGCGAACAGTCCCAGCAAGGCAAAGGCCAGCAATGTCCGGGCGGAGACCAGATCATTCAGACTTTCAATTTCGCCCAGCGTCTGTCCCAGATTGACGTAAATGAAGCTGCCCGGAATGATGCCGAAAAACGTGGTCAGCGCAAAAACCCTGAAAGGGACATTGAACAGTGCAGGCACGATATTAACCAGAAAGAACGGAAAGACCGGCACCAGCCGCAGGAACAACAGATAGCCGACGGCATTTTCCTTCATGTTCTTTTCGATCTTGCTGTAAAGCCCGCCCGCTTTTACCCGCAAGGTTTCGCCAAGGGAGGTTTGGGCAACAAGAAAGATCATTGACGCGCCAATTGTGGCGGCACTAACGACATAGACTGTACCCAGCCATTTACCGAAGAAGAATCCGCCCGTCAAAGTCAGAAGCGTGGCAATTGGCAGTGATAACGCGACCGCCGCAACATATAGGCCTATGAAGGCAAGCGCTGACAGAACCGCATGATCTGCAACATATCGGATTAGCTCTGCCTTATGCGCGTGAAACCCGGTAAGACTGATCTGTTCATGCACGCCGGTGGTCCATGCCAGCGCCATCAGCAGGGCAATAATGCCTAATGGCAGAAATCTTTTCAGTGTTTTGACCGGCATAAGGTTACCTTTCCTTTCAAAATCTTATTCGTCCGCGCGGCACATAAAGTTACATCTTTTGTCTTTAATCATGGCTCCATTTCAGAGCCTTGTAGTCAAATCCAGCCTCAATCGCGGGCTTGATCACTTGAAAATACGGCGACAGGTCAAAGTCTCTGGGCGTGAACAGGCTGTGGTGACGAATATGAAGAATTTCCCTCGAAATGCAATCCCCGGTTTTACAGTCTTCCTCCGTAACGATCTCCGGGAGGATAGGATAGCGGATGCTTTGAAAGGCCTGTGCAATCAGGGTCGAGCAGATCGCTCGCGTCGGATCGCCGCTACCCAGCGCCAACATACGCCTCCGCCAGCGTACCGGGACAGGCGGTTCCGGCAACAGATAGCGCAGAAGATCAATCGCATTTTTCATGTCATACCGCATACCAAGACGTCCGGTCAGAAAATCAATCAGCCTTTTTGTATCTTCTTTTCTTATGCTCACAGGACGGCAAATGCGCAGGCCCAGACCAGCGTACTTTGACAGCGGTACGGCAACCACACCTGCGCTTAAATCCGCTTCAATGAGGCATGGAGGGTCTGAGATACCTGTGTTCAGGCAGTCTCCGATATAAACAGCGGCATGCGACCATGTGGATTGCGTCAGATATTTGATAGCGACGCTGATGCGCTCGTTTCCGTCCACCAGTAACACATCGCCAGGCTTGATAGTTTTTCTGAACTGCTCAATATTGGCGGGCGCGCTTGTCGCTCGTCCAGGTGAAGGTTTCTGCAGATAGCGCGCCAACAGAAATCCAAACTTTTCCAGTATAAGTCCCATGATAGTTAAAAGGGGCCGGGTTTATATTCCGGCCCCTTTCCTTTTTCTTTGAGAGAAAAAATCAGCCGCAGCAGCCACCGCCGTTGACGACCTTCTTGGCCTGCGTACGGACGCAACAAGAGCCCTTCTCGAGAGGCAACCCTGCCTCAACCCAGTCCTGCTTGCCTTCAATGTATTCGGCGACGTTGGTGTAACCAAGACCGATCAACAGCTCTGCCGCCGTTTTGGAATTCGGGCATGTTGTATTGGCACAGTAGGTAACGATCAGTTGGTTTTTGTC
>DIHF01000045.1 GCA_002420015.1 Micavibrio sp. UBA5703 | reverse complement strand
ATGCCGGGCATTACCATATAACCGACTACTTTTTTCGCTTGTACGCCGTGCACGTCCCGCTCACAACACCTTATATACGCCCGCCGAATCTTATTATTTCAAATTTTATTTAAATACTTAGTTAATTTTAGCATTTTCCGGGCAGGCTGTGCCAACTTTCGCAAGCAAAAGTGAATATTATCCAGCTAAGGCGCTGTTATGACAACGTAAAACGGCGGGAGAGATCAGC
Source organism: Micavibrio sp. UBA5703 (assembly GCA_002420015.1). GTDB lineage: Bacteria > Pseudomonadota > Alphaproteobacteria > Micavibrionales > Micavibrionaceae > UBA5701. Next base: position 87,930 of record DIHF01000045.1, on the reverse strand, counting down.
CGGCTTTGCGAAGGGGGCGGTACTTGATGCGGTGCGGCGTGTCGGCATCGTGGCCCTTGCGGCGGTGGTAATCGGCTTCGTAGTCCTGATAATTGCCCTCAAACCAGACCACCTGAGAATCGCCCTCGAAGGCCAGAATATGGGTCGCCAAGCGGTCGAGGAACCAGCGGTCGTGAGAGATAATCACGGCGCAGCCGGGATAGCTTTCCAGTGCCTCCTCAAGTGCTGCCAGTGTTTCCGTGTCGAGGTCGTTGGTGGGTTCGTCGAGCAGCAGAACATTGGATTCTTTACGGAGCATCTTGGCCAGATGTACGCGGTTGCGTTGTCCGCCCGAAAGATTTCCGACCAGTTGCTGCTGGTCCGGCCCACGGAAATTGAACGCCGAAACATAGGCGCGGCTTTGCATTTCAACCTTGCCGAGCTTGATGATGTCGGTGCCGCCTGAAATTTCCTCCCACACGGTTTTGGAGCCATCCAAAGAATCGCGGCTCTGGTCGACATAGCCGAGTTTCACCGTATCGCCGACGTTAAACTCCCCTGAATCCGGCTTTTCCACGCCGGTAATCATTTTAAAGAGTGTTGTCTTTCCCGCGCCGTTGGGGCCGATCACGCCAACAATACCGCCGGGCGGTAACTTGAACGAAAGCCCGTCGATCAGAAGATGGTCGCCAAACCCCTTGCTGATGTTTTTGGCTTCGATAACCAGATCGCCGAGGCGCGGCGGCGTTGGGATAACGATTTGTGCGGCGCGCTTATCTAACTTTTCCGACGCGGCCAGCAATTCATGATAGGCGCTGATACGCGCCTTGGATTTGGTCCGGCGGGCCGAGGGGCTTTGGCCCATCCATTCCAGTTCGCGGGCCAGCGTTTTTTGCCGCGCCTGTTCCTCGCGTTCTTCCTGCTCCATGCGTTTGCGCTTGGCCTGAAGATAGGCCGAGTAATTGCCTTCATAGGGAATGGCGCGGCCACGGTCGATTTCAAGAATCCACCCCGTGACGTTATCGAGGAAGTATCTGTCGTGCGTGACCATAACGACGGTGCCTTTGTATTCGCCAAGGTGCCGTTGAAGCCACGCGACGCTTTCGGCATCCAGATGGTTTGTCGGTTCGTCGAGCAGCAAAAGATCTGGTTTTTCCAGCAGCAGCTTGCACAAAGCCACGCGGCGCTTTTCGCCGCCCGAAAGGTGGTCGATTTTGGAATCGCCGGGTGGGCAGCGCAGCGCATCCATAGCGATATCGACCGTGCGGTCAAGCTCCCAGCCGTCAACGGCATCAATCTCCTCCTGAAGTTTCCCCATTTCCTCCATCAGCGCGTCGAAATCCGCATCCGGCTCGCCCATGGCGGCGCTGACGGCGTTGAAACGATCAACTTTTGCCTTTACTTCGCCAAGGCCTTCCATAACGTTTTGCTGCACTGTTTTGGTGGGATCGAGTTTGGGTTCCTGCTCAAGATAACCGACTTTCGCGCCCTTGGCGGACCACGCTTCGCCGGTGAAATCCTTGTCGCGTCCGGACATGATGCGCAGCAAAGTCGATTTTCCCGCGCCGTTGGGGCCAAGCACGCCTATCTTTGCGCCGGGAAAAAAGCTCAAAGTGACGTTTTCCAAAACCTTTTTCCCGCCGGAATAGGATTTGGTCAGGCCGTTCATCACATAGACATATTCGTACGAAGCCATAAGGGCGCATCCTTGCAAAAAATTCAATAACGCTTACATTTACCTTATGAAAGAAGGCTTGATCAAGGGCGAAGATGGGAAAATGCGCTGCTGGTGGCACGGGGGCGATGCGCTTTACCGCGACTATCACGACAGGGAATGGGGCCGCCCCTGCGACGACGACATCAGGCTCTACGAAAAAATCTGCCTGGAAGGGTTTCAGGCGGGGCTTTCGTGGCTGACGATCCTGCGCAAGCGGGAGAATTTCCGCAAGGCGTTTGCCGGGTTTGATTTTGAGAAAGTGGCGCGGTTCACTCAGAAAGACGCGGCGCGCCTTTTGAAGGATGAAGGCATTGTTCGTCATCGCGGCAAGATCGAGGCCGCCATCAACAATGCACAAAAGACCTGCGATTTGATCGATGAATGCGGCTCGCTTGGCGCGTTTTTCTGGCAGTTTGAGCCGGATAAAAAGGCGCGGCCAAAAAAAATTGACCACAAGACCTTGATCGCCATGCCGGAAACACCGGAATCTATCGCTTTGTCCAAGGCCCTTAAGAAGCGCGGGTTTAAATTCGTCGGACCGACGACTATGTATGCGCATATGCAGGCCATGGGAATGGTCAACGATCATCTGGAAGGTTGCTGCGTACGTGATGAAATCGAGAAAATACGCAGCAAATTCAAACGGCCGGTTTAAAGATTTTGCCTGGAACGGGCAGAAATGCTAGTTTCCTTATATGGCACCTAACGAAAAAAGCTCCGTTAATTCCATGATAGAAGCCTCGCGCTACCGTGCGAAGTTCTCGGGCCATCACGGTGCTTTGGGAGCAGCTGGATACCGCAACAAGGGTGACAACGATTACGGACGAACGTGCGAGTTTCTCGACGACATCGGCGAAAGTCTGGCGGTAAGCCCGGGTCCGGGTGGATTTGAATCAATTCTTATCGGTGTCACATGGGACAATGCGAAGCTCAAGAAGGCCGGGTTCATCGGCAAAATGATCGGAAAGGCGAAGAATGCCGGGGTCGATCTGGACATCGGATGCCTGTATGAACTTGCCGACGGCACGCGCGGCGCCATTCAGGCTTTCGGTGAAAAATTCGGCAATCTTGATGCGCTGCCCTATATCGCCCTGTCGGAGGACGAGCGCACCGGCAATACCGAAGGGCATGACGAATATATTCTTATCAAGGGTGCAAATTGGGACAAGATCAAAAGAATCCTCGTTTATATTTATATTTACGACGGGGCGGCACGCTGGTCCCAGATACGGCCCCAGATCGTGATCGATATTCCCGGCGAGAGTGATCTTGTCGTAACGCTGGGTGCGCATGACGACGCGCTTTGCCTGTGCGCGGTGGGCGAGGTTGAAAACGTGCGCGGCGGCATCAGGCTGACCAACCGCAGCGAATATTTCCCCGGCCACGAAGAGATGGACCGCGCCTTCGGTTTCGGGTTAAAATGGGACGATGGCAAGAAGTAAACCCTTTAATTTTCACTCCTTTTTCTCTCCGCGGGTCTAATATGCTCGAATTTACGTTAATTGAAGGCGGTATTCTCGCTTTAGGGGCCATGATTGCCGGTCTTATCCTTCTGGTCAAAGGTGGGGATTGGACCATTGAATCAGCGGTTTATCTGGCCAAACACTGGGGTGTATCGCCTATGGTGATCGGGTTTACGATCGTGGGGTTTGGAACCTCTTTGCCCGAACTGGTCGTTTCCGTTATTGCCAATTTCCAGGGTTCACCGGGTATCGCGCTCGGCAACGTCGTTGGTTCGAACATCGCCAATATTCTGATGATCCTTGCCACTGTGGCGATCATTTCGACGGTTACGGCCAGACCGGCGAACGGCATGTTCCGGGATCTTGTCATGATGATTGCGGCGACGGTGCTGTTGCTTGTGTTGTTGCAATACGGAGAAATCGGCCGTATGGCGGGATTGGTGATGGTCCTTATTCTGGCCGGCTATGTCTTCTGGCAATACAGGAAAGCAAGCGTTGCTGAAGATGAAGCGGACAGCCACCCGCCAGCATTCGGCAGCAAAGGTTCGGCGTATATGTTTCTGCTGGCCGGCCTGATATGCGTTGCGATCGGCGCAGAATTTCTTGTGCGCGGCTCCAAGGTAGGCGCAGGCATCATCGGCGTGCCTGAAGCCATTATCGGCCTGAGCATAATCGCGCTTGGCACATCGCTGCCCGAACTCACCACCAGTATCATTGCCGCCCGCAAGGGTCACAGCGATATCATTCTTGGCAATATCATCGGCTCCAATGTCTTTAACGTACTGGGTATTATAGGCCTGACGGCTGTGTTGAAACCGATAGAAAGAGGTTCTTTCGAGCCGCAAATTGCATCGTTCGACATCTGGGTCGCTCTTGTCGTGGCACTGGTGTTTTCCTTGCTGCTGGTCGTTTACAAGAAAGTTGATCGGCCGGTGGGCTTGGTTTTTTGCACGGCTTATCTTGCCTATAACATCTATATTTACGCCGCAAATATGGGATCATAAGGGGGAGGGATAATTAATGGTTGATATTTTCGATACCAAATTCGAAGGTGCGAAGGTCGAAGTTTTCGACAACCGGGTGAAAAAGGGTGAGGACGTAAATGTCAGCGCCAAGGACCCTGCCCTGAAACGCCTTCATGTCGGGTGCGGCTGGGATTTGAATACCTTCGATACGGATTCCCTGGATCTCGATATGAGCTGTTTTCTACTCGACAAGACTGGCAAAACCCGGATGGACGAGGATTTCGTGTTTTACAACAACATGCAGACCCTTGGCGGCGCAGTAAAACACAGCGGCGACAGCCGCACCGGGGCCGGCGACGGTGATGACGAATTTATTCTATTGGATCTTGCCGGCATACCTTTCGATATTATCCGTGTTCTTTTTGTTCTCTCAATCTATCAGGCCAATTATAAGGAGCAGAATATAGGCATGGTACGAAATGCCTATCTGCGCCTGGTCAATGCCGACAGTATGAATGAAATCATGCGCTACGAACTAAAGGACGAGCTCAGGGACAGAAAAGAGGGTGGCATTGTTATAGCTGCGCTGGATCGTGAAGGACCGAAATGGCACTTCCGTACGATCGGGGAGGGTGTTCCGAACGGCCTTGCCGAAGTGGCCGAAATGCACGGCATTATCGTGGGGCAGAGCTAGGGCATGTGCCCATTCGCCGTCTTTTGGCCTGCAACCAGCGGTTTCCTGTGCTTCCGCTTCTCAAATACGTATGTGTATTCTCCGATGCGGTTCTCGGAAACCGCAGCTTTCGGCGCAAAATACTTTGAATGAGCACATGCCCGAAGGCCCTTTGTTTTTATTTCTTCATGCCCAGAAGCGCGCCGGGTTTGATAGACGGCGACTTGCGGCCAATTTTGCCGCGCCGCCCGCCGCCCCAGCTTTCATCGTCGCTCAGTTCCTTTTCGATCAGCGCATCGACATCCGGCAGCACGCTCATTGATACGGCCTCGATGCAGGCACGGAAGAAATTGCAACCCTTGCCTTCCCAGTCGTAAATTTCACCGACATAATCCTTTCCTTTGACGTACAAGGAAACTGGCGACCATTGCCCGTCGGTTAAAGGTGTCGCACGCATGAGCATGATTTGTTGCCGTCCACCGGAGGAGCCGCTTTGTGTTCCGTCATCGTCGCCGGAATCTTCTTCATCCTTCAGGAACTGGATTTCGGCTTCAACGTCCTCGCGGTTGGGGCCCATGCGGACCTCGGCGCTGCAGGTGATGCCCTTTTCGGCATCGTAATGGACCCAGGGCTGGGTTTCATAGGGCGAGAGCACGCGGCTGACGCCCAGTTTTTCGAGTAATTTGTCCAGTGCAATTCGCATAATGCCTTATACCTGATAAACCCCAAGTCCCGCACAGTATTTTATTCTATCAGATTTGTTAATACTTTGTTGGCCGGTCATCTGCTATTACTATAGAAGAAGGGAAGAATTCTCTCATGAACGATGGCAGTATATAGCAGGATGAAAAAGCCTTACCCCCGATATTTTTCCTTTAATTTCAACCAGGCGCGGGCTTTTGCCGTTGTTGCGACTCTGTCCTGTTTTGCGGCATTTGGCCCGGTCTTTGCGCAAACGACGCCCACCAAGAACGTGGTTCAGCTTCAGGCGCGCGCCGCCGACAGCCATACTCTGCGGGCGGGCGCGGATACCGTTTTGCTGTGGGGGACCGAAGAAATCAAAACGGGCAACGCCCATTTTTATCTTAAGGCGCGGATGGCGCTCGACAACCTTATCGGCTCCAAACCCGTTCAGTGCGAGGTTATGGGCCGCAACCCGGCCGGGCAGGTTCTTGCGCAATGCTCGAACGCGGAAGGCATTGATTTGGGTTTGTATATGCTGCAACAGGGCTATCTGGTGGCCGACCGCAGCGTCGTTTACGGGTCCATACTTGAGGAGCACTATATCGCGGCAGAAACGCAGGCTTATAGCAAAGGCATTGGCGTTTGGGCCGCCGAAGAATCCGAAAACAAGGCGGCAAAGTCTTTCGGGGCGGATAACGTTGCCATCATTTCATTTGTGGTTTTTCTTGTGCTGGTGGCTGCTTTTGCGGTGGCCAGCCTTGTCATGTTTCGCGGTTTCAGAAAGGTTGCCGCGGCGCAGGATCGCAACACCGACATTCTCAGCAAAGAAAGAGTGCTCAAGGACAAAGAAAAGAATATTGTCGCCTCGATGCTTGAGGCCGAACTCAAGGCCAACCAGTCCAAGATCGAGGCCTATCTTGTCGTCTATGAAGAAATGCTCAAATCCTTGCGCGATCCCTCCACCGATAAAAAATACAGGAGGTCGGGCGACATTGTGCAGCTTCAGCCCGCGCTTGACCGTTCTGTGTTTGACGGCAACACCGATAAAATGGACTTGCTGGGGCGCAAGCTTTCCAGTGCCGTCATCCATTTTTATGCGCGGATTAAAACCCGTCCCGACTACGTGAACATCGATCCCGACATGCCGCTGGAAAAGGCGCTTATCCATGTGGAAAAGGCCGTCGGCAACGCCCGCATACTTAACGAAATTCTTGGCAAGGTCCTCAGTGCATTTTCAAAAATGGGAATCGGCAACGATTCCAGCAGAGAAGAGGAATAACAATCCCGTCTAAAACAGGCTGTTCTGGCCCGGATCTTCTTTTTTTGTAGCCGGTTTTTTTGCAGATGCGTTGGTGGAAGCGGAGACAACCGCATCGACATGTTTTTTTTGCCGGAACTGGATACGGATTTTGTCACCTGACTGTGCTTGCGCGGCTTCTGTAATCAATTCCCCGCCGGGTCCGTAGACCACCGCAAAGCCGCGCTCAAGAACGGATTCAAAGGATAATACATCCAGCATTGCCGAGAGTGATTTAAGCTGGGATTGCCGTTTCTCCAGCAACTTCCAGCCCGTTTGTTCCATGCGCTCGCTCCAGTTTGCAAGAATGCGTTCGGCTTCGGCGATCCTATCCTTTGGGTGGCGCAGCCTTGCGCCAAGCTCCCGCGCCGTTGATTGCCGATCAGTGATAAAATGACGGAAAGCGGCGTTGATCCGGTCGCTCAGGCGGTCAAGGTTCTGAACCTTGTTCTCCAGCATCCGCGCCGGATCGCCAAGGCCTTTGGCTTGCGCTTCAAGGCGGTGGCGGTATTCGGATAAAAGCCTTGTCATTGAATTGACCAAGCGTCCTTCATCTTCCGCGATCTGCGCAAGGAGATTGGAGCGCACGGGAACCGCCATCTCCGCCGCGCCTGTAGGCGTGGGGGCACGCAAATCGGCGGCATAGTCGATCAATGTCGTGTCCGTTTCGTGCCCCACCGCTGAAATAAGCGGGATGGAGCAATCGGCTGCGGCGCGCACGACGATTTCCTCGTTAAAGGCCATTAAGTCTTCGAGTGATCCGCCGCCCCGCGCCACGATCAAAACATCTGGCTTTGGCTGTATGTTTTCAAACCCCCTGATAGCGGCGGCGATTTGTTGCGCCGCGCCCTCGCCCTGTACCAGCACCGGCCAGACGATGACATGGCGCGGAAAGCGGTCCTTCAGGCGGTGCAGGATATCGCGGATTACCGCGCCCGTTGGCGAGGTGACGACACCGATGACTTCGGGTAGGAAAGGCAGGGGTTTTTTGCGTGCCGTATCGAACAGTCCTTCGGCGGCCAGCTTTTTACGGCGCTCTTCAAGCATCTTGAGCAAAGCGCCTTCGCCCGCCAGTTCCATCGATTCAATAATGAGCTGGTATTTCGAACTTTTGGGATAGGATGAAACACGCCCTATGCAGATAACTTCCAGACCTTCTTCGGGCCGTACCGATAATTTCGCCAGATTCCCTTTCCAGCACACCGCGTCGATCACTGCATCGGCGTCCTTGAGCGTCGAATACATATGGCCGGAGCCGGGAATGCTGATGCGCGAAAGCTCGCCGCGCACGCGCACGCGCCCGTAATTTTCCTCCAGCGTTTGCCTTAGGGAAAAAGCCAGCTCTGTGACCGTGAATTCGGGGACATTGCTTCTTATTTCATTTACAGAATTTGTCATGGATAAATAATAGAAATTAAGCTAAAAAAGGCAAGCGGCTAATGATATTGTTGAAAGATGGACCGCACCATTTCTTCCTATCTTTATGCCGACGAAGCGCAATGTGTTGAAGGACTTTTGACATCCCGGCGTTGGGATGGCGTGGTGGCGGCCCGCACCAAGAAAAAAGCCTTCGACCTGATCGAAAAGGTCCGCGCCGAAAAGCGCAAGGCGGGCGAACTTGAATCCTTCCTGCAGCAATATTCCCTGACGACCGAGGAAGGCGTTGCGCTGATGTGCCTCGCCGAAGCGTTGCTACGCATTCCGGATAGCGCTACGGCCAGTGCGCTCATCAGGGACAAGGTCGTCGCCGCCAACTGGCTTTCGGGCGTTGGCTCAAGCAAGGACTGGGTGGCCAAGGCGGCGGGTGTGGGGTTGTTCGTCACCAGCAAGACATTGGATGGTGTGCTGAGCCGGATGGGGGAGCCGCTGATCCGCGAAGCCATGATCCGCGCCATGCGCGTTCTGGGGACGCAGTTTGTGCTGGGTGAAACCATCGAAGAAGCGGAGATGAACGCTCAGAAGCTGCGCGACAAGGGCTATCGCCTCTCTTACGATATGCTGGGCGAGGGGGCGCGCACCGACGACGACGCGCAGCATTATTATGATTCCTATCATCAAGCCATCGGCTATATCGGTCAGCGCCGTAGCCGCGACAATGCACGCCGCCCCGGCATATCGGTCAAGCTTTCGGCGCTGCACCCGCGCTATAAGCAGGCGCAGGCCGAACATTGTCTGCCCGAGATAATGGCCACTGTGAAGAGATTGGCCTTGCATGCGTCTTCGCACCAGATCGCCTTTATGATCGATGCGGAGGAAACGGAGAGGCTGGAGCTTTCCCTTAAAATCGTCGAAAGCATTTTGTCCGACCCCATGTTTGAATACTGGGAAGATTTCGGCATCGCGGTGCAGGCCTACCAAAAACGTGCGCTACCGCTGATTAATCGTCTGGCTGAATTGCTTCGGAAAAATAAACGCCGCATGCAGATCCGTCTGGTCAAGGGCGCGTACTGGGACCGCGAGATCAAGCGCGCACAGGTTTTGGGGCTGGAGGATTACCCGGTTTTCACGCGCAAGGTGAATACGGACCTGTCCTATCAGGCTTGCGCGGCGCGGCTTTTTGAAAATCCCGGCCTTTTCCATCCGATGTTCGGTACGCACAACGCCCAGACCATCGCCGCTATATTGGAATTGGCGCGGGACAATAATTATGGCTTTGAACTGCAGCGCCTCTACGGCATGGGCGAGGCGCTGTTCGATGTCGTGCAGCGCGAGGAGCAGGCGCAGGTCAGCATCTATGCGCCTGTTGGCGCACATAACGACCTGCTGCCTTATCTGGTGCGGCGCTTGCTGGAAAACGGCGCGAATACGTCTTTCGTCAATAAAATCCTCAATCCAAAAACCCCTGTGCAGCAACTCGCGCAGGATCCCGTCGCGGCGGCCAAGGAAAGCAAAGCCAAACGCCATCCGCTGATCGTGCTGCCCAAAGATATATACAAGCAGGATATTTACGGTTCCGGGCGCGTCAATTCTTCCGGCATGGATCTCGACGACCCGGCGGTTTCTGGGCCTTTGCTGCGCTACATAACCACGGCAAAAATCCCCAGCGAAGCCGCGCCGCTGATCGGCGGCAAGGCGCACAAGGATTCCGCCGCGCAGGATATTGTCAATCCGGCCAGCGGCGCGGTTGTCGGCAAGGTATGGAATTCTGCGGACAGGCATGTCGCGCAGGCTTATGAGGCTGCGAAAGCGGCCTTTGAAACCTGGTCGCGCACGCCTGCGGCGGATCGCGCCGCCGCGCTGGAATCGTTTGCTGATTTACTGGAAGAAAACCGCGACGATCTCATGGCGCTGTGCGTGCGCGAGGCCGGGAAAACGGTTGCCGATGCACTGGCTGAAGTTCGTGAGGCCGTGGATTTCTGTCGCTATTACGCCGAGCGCGGGCGCATCGATTTCAAGGAGGGCGGCACGCGCCTTCAGGGTCCGACGGGCGAGCGCAATATTTTAACCCTGCACGGGCGCGGGGTGTTCGCCTGCATCAGCCCGTGGAATTTTCCACTGGCGATTTTCACCGGGCAGATTGCTGCGGCTTTGATGGCCGGAAATTCTGTGATTGCCAAACCAGCCGAGCAAACGCCGCTGATTGCCATGCTGGCGGTGCGGCTGATGCACAAGGCCGGCATCCCGGCGGGTGCGGTGAATCTATTGCTGGGCGATGGTAAAATCGGCGCAGCAATTGTGCAGCATGAAAATATTGCGGGTGTGGCTTTTACGGGTTCGACGGAAACGGCGCGGGCCATAAATATGGATCTTGCTAAACGAAAAGGCCCGATTGTGCCGCTGATCGCCGAAACTGGCGGCCAGAACGCCATGATCGTGGATTCCTCGGCCCTGCCGGAACAGGTCGTCGATGACGTGCTGCTTTCGGCCTTTGGCTCGGCGGGGCAGCGCTGCTCGGCGCTGCGGGTGCTGTTTTTGCAGGAGGAAATTGCGGATAAAATCGTCCGCATGCTGGGCGGCGCGATGGAAAAACTGCGCGTTGGCGATCCGGCTGATCTGTCCACCGATGTCGGCCCCGTGATCGACAGTATCGCTCATGATGCACTTAAAACGCATCGCAAGAAACTCGAAGGCTTTGGCCGCCTGATTTGTGAGGTTAAACTGGGCAAGGAACTTACACAGAGCGGAAATTTCTTCGCCCCCTGCGCATTTGAACTGAACAACATCAAAGGGCTGACGCACGAGGTTTTCGGGCCCGTGTTGCATATCATCCGTTACAAAAAAGACAAACTGGATGAGGTCATCGCGGATATCAACGCCACAGGTTATGGCCTTACCTTTGGCCTGCATAGCCGTATCGACAGCGTACAGCGGCACGTTACGGGCGCGGTGCGGGTGGGCAATGCCTATGTCAATCGTCCCATGACGGGTGCCGTTGTCGGCGTTCAGCCCTTCGGCGGGCAGGGGCTTTCGGGCACCGGGCCAAAGGCGGGCGGGCCGCATTATCTGCTGCGCTTTGCCACGGAAAAAGTCGTCAGCACCGATACAACAGCTGCAGGCGGCAACGCCAGCCTTGTATCTTTGGCGGAATAGCGCCAATATATGCTCCCGAAAAGACGGAGATGGATATGAAAATACTTCTGATCGGTTCCGGTGGCCGCGAGCACGCTCTGGCCTGGGCGCTGGCGCAATCGAAAAACTGCACGGCGCTTTACTGCGCGCCGGGCAATGCGGGGATCGAGGAATGCGCGGATCTGGTCAATATTTCTGTCGAAGACATCGACAGCCTTGTCGCTTTTGCCAGGGAAAAATCCATTGATTTCGTTGTCGTCGGGCCGGAAGGGCCGCTGGTGGTCGGACTGGCCGATGCGTTAAAGGGAGCGGGCATCCCCGTTTTCGGTCCGTCCAAAGCGGCTGCAAGACTCGAAGGTTCCAAAGCCTTCACCAAGGATTTGTGCAAAAAATACAATATTCCGACCGCCGCCTATGGCCGTTTCACGGATCTGGCTGAGGCCAAATCATTCATCGCCGAACTCGTCCGTAAAAAGGGAATCCCGGTCGTTATCAAGGCTGACGGGCTGGCTGCCGGCAAGGGCGTCATCATTGCCCAAAGTGAGGAAGAAGCAATTCAGGCCGCAACGGATATGCTTTCCGGAAATGCGTTTGGCGATGCCGGGGCCGAGATCGTGGTCGAGGAATTTCTGGATGGCGAGGAGCTGAGCTATTTCGCGCTGGCCGATGGCAAAACGATTTTGCCCCTCACCTCCGCGCAGGATCACAAACGCGCCTATGACGGTGATCAGGGGCCGAATACGGGCGGCATGGGCGCTTATTCCCCCGCGCATATGATGACCCCGGCGCTTGAGGAAAAAATCATCACGCGCATTATCGAGCCGACGATCAAGGGCATGATACAGGAAGGCGCTCCCTTTACCGGCGTGCTGTTTGCTGGGCTGATGGTCGTGGCGGGTGAGCCGTACCTGATCGAATATAATGTGCGTTTTGGAGATCCCGAATGCCAGCCGATTATGATGCGCCTTCAGGGCGATTTGCTGCAAATCCTGCTGGCGGCGGCGCAGGGGCGGCTGGCGGAAATTAAAAACGATGTGTCATGGTCCGAAAAACCGGCGTTGTGCGTGGTGATGGCGGCGGAGGGTTATCCGGGACCCTACAAGAAAAGCACGCCGATCAGGGGCGTTGGCCGCGCCGACCAGATCGGCGGCGTAAAAGTCTTTCATGCGGGAACTGCCAAGGGCGAAGACGGCACGCTGCTCAGCACCGGCGGGCGCGTTCTGGGCGTGACGGCGACCGGCGAAACCGTGGGCGAAGCGTGCAGGGCGGCTTACCGCGCCGTGGACCTCATCGATTGGCCGGAAGGTTTTTGCCGCCGGGACATTGCCTGGCGCGCCCTTCAGGGGCAGGAAGCGGCGGAGTAAATCGGCTTCAGCGCCGCGCCCGGAAAAACGCCCGCAGGCTTTCCCCGCATTCATCGGCCAGAATGTCGCCCGTGACGTCGGGTCTGTGATGGCAGGTCGGAAGTTCAAAAAATTTCGCGCCATGCGCCAGCGCGCCGCCCTTGGGGTCGCTTGCCCCGTACACGACGCGCCCGATCCGGGCAAAAGATATCGCTCCCGCGCACATGGTGCACGGCTCCAGTGTCACGTAAAGATCGTATCCGGGGATGCGCTGCACGCCGAGCTTGGCGCATAATTGCCGGATCGCCAGCATCTCCGCATGGGCGCTGGGGTCGCTGGTTTCGATGCTGCGGTTGCCGGCTCGCATGGCGATTTCCCCGGTTTCCCGGTGCACAAGAACCGCCCCGACGGGTACTTCGTCGCGGTGGCCAGCGGCTCTGGCCTCTTCCAATGCGGCGCGCATATAGGTAATGTCGTCATCCATGAATACAGAAGATCACAAAAAAGAGCGTATCGCCAAGAAAATTGCGCGGGCCGGGATTTGTTCGCGCCGCGATGCGGAAAAATGGATCATGACCGGACGGGTTGCCGTTAATGGCAAAACACTGGAGACGCCTGCGTTTACGGTGGGCGAGGACGATGTCGTCACGGTCGACGGCAAGCCTCTGCCGCAGGCGGCGAAAACGCGGCTTTTCCTGTATCACAAGCCTGCGGGCCTTGTGACCACCAACCGCGATGAAAAGGGCCGCACCACGATATTTGATAAATTGCCTCCCGGCATGCCGCGTGTGGTCAGTGTCGGGCGGCTTGATATGAATACCGAGGGGCTATTGCTGCTGACCAACGATGGTGAACTGGCGCGGTTTCTGGAACTGCCCGCCACGGGCTGGAGCCGCAAATACCGCGTGCGGGTGCAGGGAAAGGTCGATGAAAAGAAGCTGGAAGCCCTGAAAAAAGGCATCACGATAGAGGGCATTCATTACAAATCCATAGAAGCCAAACTCGATAAAACACAGGGCACGAATGCGTGGCTCACCGTGACGTTGACGGAAGGCAAAAACCGCGAAATCCGCCGCGTGATGGAGGCTCTGGACCTGCGCGTCAACCGCCTGATCCGCGTGTCTTACGGGTCTTTCATGCTGGGTAAAATCCCGGAAGGCGCGGTGGAAGAGGTCAAGGAAGCCGTGATGAAAACGCAGATCAGCAAGTATTTCAAGGGCCGGGAATGAGAATCGTATCCGGCATTTATGGCGGGCGCAGGCTGGCCGTTCCCAAGGGGCGCGATATCCGCCCAACCTCGGACAAGGTGCGCGGCGCGGTGTTCAATATGCTGCGCTCACGGGGCGCGGCGGAAGGCGCGCAGGTTATGGACGTTTTCTGCGGCACCGGCGCGCTGGGGCTGGAGGCCCTGTCGCAGGGCGCGGCTTTTTGCACCTTCATCGACAAGAACAGAGATTCGTTCAATCTGGCGCGGCAGAACGTCACGACATTGGGCGCAGAAAATGAATCGCGCTTTATCCTGAAGGATGCAACAAAATTGGGCCAGCGGCCCGAAGATATCGCGCCCGCTACGCTGGCGTTTCTCGATCCGCCGTACAAGATGAACCTTGCCATTCCGGCGCTCATCGCGCTGCAGGGCGGCGGCTGGCTGGCCGAAGGGGCTGTGGTTGTCATCGAGGCGGAAAAAGGATTTAATGAGCCGTTTCCGCCATCGTTCAAAGTCGTTGACACGCGCAGCTATGGAGATACACAAGTAATGTTGGTTTTAATGCATTAGGGTAAAACTATGAGTAACTTGAAAATCGTTTTTTCCAAATCCTCCAATTTCATGAATGTCGGTACGGTGATGGATAGGCTGACCGATCAGTTGTCCAGAAAGCACGAGGAGTTGCCTGCAGAGAAGGGCAAGGGAAGATCCTTCATCGTGTACAGATGTGGTCGCAAAAGAGCTGCGGATGCCATGGATGAAATCATCAAAAAGGTCAGTCACGTTACATATGAGTCAATCGGCCCGTATCACAGAACGCCCGTATAAATCAGCCCGAGCAGCGCAACACCAAGAATGACGCGGTAAACCGCGAAGGGTGTGAAGCTGGAATGTCTGAGCCATCTCATCATTACGACGATCACGATCAGCGCGGATACAAAGGCCAGCAGCGCGGCAATAATGGCATCAAGGCCAAGGGCCGCATTGCCGCTTTCGATGATATCCAAAACGCCAAGCACCCCCGCGCCGCTGATCGAAGCCATGGCAAGTAGCAGTGAATAATGTGCGGCTCTTTCGCGGCTGAAACCCAGATAGCGCGCCGCCGTCATGGTGATGCCGGAGCGGCTGACGCCCGGGACGAGCGCAAGGCATTGCGTGATGCCGATGAGGAAAGCGTCCTTAAGGGTTAGTTCATTGAGCGATTTTTGCCGCACCGGAAACCGGTCGGCGTGCCAGAGAACGACACCGAAGATCAGCGTCATCCACGCCATGATCTCCATCGACCGCACGAAAGACGGGTCGTAAGAGTGCAGAAAAAAACCGACACCAATAACCGGCAAAGTGCTGACAATAACGTTAAGGTCGAGCCTCGCGCCCTCTGTTTTATGATTTCCGGTTGCCAGATCCTTAAGGCCCGTCAGCATGGCCAGAACATCGCGCCAGAAGTAGATCAGAACGGCCATGAGCGTGCCGATATGAACCGCAATATCCATCATCAGATCGTCGGCCGGGTGCGATCCCGTGCCGCGCTCAAGGATTTCATGCGTAAGCAAAAGATGGCCGCTGGAGCTAATCGGCAGAAATTCGGTGATGCCCTGAACCAGGGCCAGAATGACGATATGATAGAGGATCATGAAATACTCGCTGTTTGACTTTCCGCCGCAATATAGCAAAATAAATTCATGGTCTATGTCATGGGCGTTGTCGGGTTTATTTTCGGTTTCATCGCCGGGCAGATGCTGCTTTATTTCATGCTCCGGCACAGGTCGCGAGAAGATCTTTTAAACGATCCTTCGTTAAAATGGAAGTACGGCATTCTCAATTGGCTGATCGCCGGATTGGGCGCGTCTTCGTTTATGTCTATGTATGAACGCTATTTCTTCTAACATTGCCCTTGATCCCGGTTGCAACAGGTCTAATATCGTTCCTGTTTGTGCTTTTTGGGAGGATATAGATCATGCGCAGAATTGCTCTTTTCACTACAATGATGATGTTTTTAACGGGTTTTTCGGGTGCAGCGCAGGCGCAGATTGAGCAGTATACCTTCGACAAGGCGCATACCCAGATCCTGTTTTTCGTGGATCATCTCGGCTTTTCCAAATCCCACGGCGAGTTTCTCAATTTCGATGGCGGTTTTACCTTTGACCGCGGCGAACCTGCCAAGTCGAACGTTGAAATTACAATAAAAACCGCCAGCATCGACATGAACGATCAAAAATGGAACGACCACATGAAAAATGCCGACTTCTTCAATGTCGAGAAGTTCCCGAATATGACCTTCAAAAGCACGGGAATTGAGGTAACCGGCGAAAACACGGCCAATATTACGGGCGATCTTACCATTCTTGAAACCACTAAACCGGTTGTCTTGGCTGTTACACATAACAAATCCGGCAAGCATGCTTTCGGCGAAAAGTTCATGGCCGGGTTTTCCGCTACCACAAACATCAAGCGTTCAGATTTCGGCATGACATACGGCCTGCCTATGGTTGGCGATGATGTGGAAATCCGCATACAGGTCGAAGGCGAACGCGTGGAAGCTGGCGGCGAGGGCCTCGGCAATAAATAGGGGATTGCGTTGAAGCTTACGCTCAAAAATACCGACAAGGATTACGGCCTTATCGCAAGAGGTCTTCACTGGACTAGCGCTCTGATTGTCCTTGCGCTGCTTTCGCTGGGCTTTTACATGGCGGGGCTGGAGGTCAGCCCGTTTAAGTTCTCCTTGTATTTCTGGCATAAGTCCTTCGGCATCCTGGTGTTGGTTCTGGTTGCTTTACGGCTTGGCTGGCGTTTGTACAACCCGCCGCCCGAACCGATTGAAAGCCAGAAAAAATGGGAGCATGCCCTAGCCAAAATCGTCCATATCCTGCTGTATTTCGGCCTGATCGCCATGCCGCTTTCCGGCTGGTTTATGTCATCGGCGGGCGATTTTCCTGCGCCGTTTTTCGGGCTGTTCAACATGCCCGATTTCATCCCCAAGGATGAGGCGTTGTTCAGGCTGTTCGGTTCCGTGCATGAATATGCCGCTTTTGCCCTTATCGTGGCCGTTGGGTTGCACGCGCTCGGCGCGATCAAACATCACCTGCTGGACAAGGATGAAACCCTGACACGCATGGGCGGGCATACGGTTATCATCCCGGCGGCGGTAATATTGCTGGCGCTTCCGGTTTTTCTGATTGCCAAAGACAAGCTTTCCGAAAAGCCGCACGATCACAGCAGCCACCATGAGCAAGAGGGCCATCACGAGCATGAGCATGAGCACCACCAAGACCATTCTGGAGACCATTCATCTGACGTACACGCCGTACAGAGCGCTGAAGAAGATGAATTCGCCAATCCGCCCTCCGATGAAGCCTTGCAAGGTGTTAGCGGCGATACGAA
Organism: Micavibrio sp. UBA5703; assembly: GCA_002420015.1. Classification (GTDB taxonomy): domain Bacteria; phylum Pseudomonadota; class Alphaproteobacteria; order Micavibrionales; family Micavibrionaceae; genus UBA5701. The sequence continues at coordinate 70,712 of DIHF01000045.1, read as the reverse complement.
ACAAATCGTAACAGAAAATATTCCGGCAGATGTTCAGTTTTGGAAAATAATTCCGGGTGAAAGCTACATCAAATTTCAGGCCACACAAAGCGGACAGCCTTTCGAAGGTAGCTTTGGCGAATTCGACGGGCAGATTTACTTCGATCCGGAAAATCTTTCCGCCAGTCAGGTCGATATTGCGATCAATATCGCCAGCATAAAAACCGGCAGCGACGATCGCGACGGTCAGGCCAGAGGCGTGGAATGGTTCGATGTCAACAAATTCCCGAAAGCCTATTTTCAGGCCAGAACCTTTGAAAATGACGAGGCTGCCGGAGCGAATCACTTTATCGCAAAAGGCTATTTGACGCTCAAAGGCATATCGGTTCCGGTTTCCCTGCCGTTCAAGGCCGAGTTTTCCGGATCGGAAAATGACGGCAAAAAAGCCGACGTACAGGCGACCCTGACGCTTGACAGGCTCGATTTCGGTATCGGCCAGGGTCAGTGGAAAAGCACGGATACCATAGGAAAAGAGGTCAAGATCACGATTGCCGTACGTGCCGAGGCAGCGGTCGCGACGCCTCGGTAATTTTACACCGCAAACAAAAAATTGTTCCTCTTCATTTAAAGACTGTTTTTCGTGAAATCTCTGCGCTATTGTGGTGTCATGAGGACATTGTTTCACTTGTGGCTTCACCCGTATTCGCGCAAGGTGCGGGTAGCACTTGCCGAGAAGGGACTCGAATTCGAACTCAAGATCGAAAAGGTCTGGGAGCGCCGCACGGAATTTCTGGCCCTTAACCCGGCGGGCGATGTTCCGGTGCTGATTGAGCAGGATGGCACGATTTTGGCCAATTCGCAGGTGATTTGCGAATATCTCGAGGAAGTCTATCCCGAAACCAATCTGCTCGGCTCCGACCCGGTGCAGCGCGCCGAGACCAGAAGGCTGGTCGGCTGGTTCGACGTTAAATTCAACCGCGAGGTTACGGATAATCTGATCGGCGAGAAACTGATGAAGCGCTTCCTCAAGCTGGGCGAGCCGCACGGCCCTTCGATTCGCGCCGGTCATGCCAATATTCATTACCATCTGGATTATATCGGTTTTTTGACAGAAAAGCGTAAATGGCTGGCGGGCGATCGGTTTTCGCTGGCCGATATAGCGGCTGCTTCGCACCTGTCGGCGATAGATTATATCGGCGATGTTCCGTGGGAGGAGCACGAGGCTGCACGTGAATGGTACGCCAAGGTCAAATCGCGGCCGAGCTTCAAGCCGCTGCTCGACGACCGCATTCCGGGCTTTATGCCGGCCGGTCATTACGAAAATGTAGATTTTTAGAAAACACAATGACACAGGAAAACCGCCTTTTTTGTTTCGGCTATGGTTATAGCTGCGATTATCTCGGCCACGCGCTGCAGGAAGAGCAAGCCCGCGGCGGTCCGCGCTGGCACATCTCCGGCACCACCCGCGACACGGACAAGCAGGAAGCCCTGCGCGCGCGCGGCGTTGCCGCCCACATCTTCGACTACCAGCACCCGCTCAACAATCCGCACGCCTTCCTCAAGGGCGTCACGCATCTGTTGATATCCACCCCGCCGGGAGACGATGGCGATCCGGCCTTTTTGATGCACGCGGACGACATTCTGGACCTCACGTCGCTGCAATGGGTCGGCTATCTTTCCACCACCGGCGTTTACGGCGACCGCGACGGCGGCTGGGTCGACGAAAACTCGGATGTCATCCCAAACAGCCAGCGCGGCACCCGCCGCGCCAAGGCCGAAGCGCAATGGATGTCGCTTTGTCATGCGCGCGGCCTTCCGGTCCATATCTTCCGTCTGGCCGGAATTTACGGCCCCGGCCGCAGCGCGCTGGATTCAATCCGCGCCGGCGTTGCCCGCCGCATCGACAAGCCCGGCCACGCCTTCAGCCGCATCCATGTCGAGGACATCGTGCAGGTGTTGCGCGCCTCGATGGAGCGCCCCAATCCCGGCGCGGTTTACAATGTCTGCGACGACGTTCCGGCCCCCAGCCATGAGGTCATCGATTACGCCTGCCAGCTCCTCCGCCGCCCGTCGCCGCCGCTGATCCCGTACGTGACGGCGGGCCTTTCACCCATGGGCATCAGCTTTTACTCGGACAACAAGCGCGTCAGAAACGACCGCATCAAAACCGAGCTTGGCGTTACGCTCAGATACCCCGATTACAGGGCGGGCTTGCAGGGGTGCCTTGAGGCCGAAGCGCATGCCGTGTCGCAGATCGGCGAGGCCGGGGGCGGGGCCAGCAGCGGCGGCGGCAACAATGACTGGCAGCCTTTTTCCTGATATTCTCCCATATCATTTTGATTTGTAATCGATATTCCGATCCATCAGTTCGTTCCGTGAAAACGATATTTACATAATATAAATACTGAAATTAAATATGCCGGAAAATTCCTCTTCCCTGCGCTTGTACCCGGAGGGTGAAAGCAGGGGGTCTTGGGCAGTTTTTCGAAAGATCCCCCGCTTGCGCGGGGAAAGCAGAAAAGGGAATCCGCGTTTATCTGTGTCCATCCGTGGTTAAGTCCTTTTCAAACGCCACGCACGCAACGGACGCGACGAGTCCTCTCCTTTGTCATCCTGAAGGATATCATCTTTTTTGAACCACCCGCCTTCGCGGCTACGCCGCTACGGACGGGCAGGCAGCGATCACAGCGAAAATACAACGCGTCATTGCGAGGAGCGCCAGCGACGAAGCAATCCAGCCTTTTTCACCGCGAAGGACACGAAGATCACGAAGCCCCTTACCCGTCATTCCGAGGCAAAGCCGAGGAATCTTTCCAAATTTCGTTGAGCCTAAGATCCCTCCGCTACGCGTTCGGGATGACGAAAGAGACAAGGCGTCGCGTCCGTTGCGTGCGTCGCGTTAAAAATACTGGATTGCTTCGCTCCCGCTGGTCGCTCGCAATGACGGCGCTGTGTTTTCGCTGTGGCCGCTGTGGTTCAAAAATGAAAGAGATGCTTCAGCGCGAGCGCTTCAGGATGACAGAAGGTGTGATTCTTCGTGTCTTCGCTTGCCCGTCCGAAGCGGCGCAGCCGCGAAGGCGGGTGGTGAAAAACACTATGACGATGAAAAAACTTCAGGGCCTTGTGGCCCTGAAGATCGTATCGGATAAATTTTTACAGCTTAAGCGGCGGCGCTTTTGGCCTTGCGGCGCATGATCTGCGCGGCTTCGACCATATTTTTAAGCGCAGGCTCGACCTCCGCCCAGCCGCGGGTTTTCAGGCCGCAATCGGGGTTGACCCAGAGCAGGTCCGGATCGATGACCTTGGCCGCCGTTTCCAGCAGCGCGACCATTTCGTCCGTTCCCGGCACGCGGGGCGAGTGGATGTCGTAAACGCCGGGGCCGATTTCGTTCGGGTATTTGTATTCCACGAACGCATCGAGCAGTTCCATGTGCGAGCGCGAGGTTTCGATCGAGATCACGTCCGCGTCCATATCGCCGATGGCGCCGATGATGTCGTTGAATTCCGAGTAGCACATATGCGTGTGGATCTGCGTCGTGTCGGCCACGCAGCACGATGTGATGCGGAAATCCTCGACGGCGTTTTTGAGGTACTGCTTCCAGTCTTCCTTGCGCAGGGGCAGCCCCTCGCGGATGGCGGCTTCGTCGATCTGGATGATTTTGATCCCGGCCTTTTCGAGGTCGGCCACTTCGTCGCGGATGGCGAGGGCAATCTGGCGCGAGGTGTCTGAACGCGGCTGGTCGTCGCGCACGAAGGACCACTGTAAAATGGTGATTGGGCCGGTGAGCATACCCTTCATGACCTTTTTGGTCTGGCTTTGTGCGTATTTCGACCATTCCACCGTCATGGGTTCGGGGCGCGACACGTCGCCGAAAATGATCGGCGGCTTGACGCAGCGCGAACCGTAGGACTGCACCCAGCCGTTCTTGCTGAAGGTGAAGCCGCTGAGCTGTTCGCCGAAATATTCGACCATGTCGTTGCGCTCCGGCTCGCCGTGAACGAAGACGTCGATGCCGATATCTTCCTGATATTTCACGACGTGGCGGATTTCCTTTTCCATCGCGGTGTTGTAGGCGGCCTTGTCAATGGTTCCGGCCTTGAAGTCGGCGCGGGCCTTGCGGATTTCCTGCGTCTGCGGGAAGGAGCCGATGGAGGTTGTCGGGAACGCGGGCAGTTTCAACGCGGCGCGCTGGATCTTCTGGCGCTGGGCGAAGGGCGACTTGCGCTTTTTCATGTCCGGCGTAATCGCAGCCACGCGCTTTTTCACGGCATCGCTGTGAATGCGCTTGGACGTGCGGCGGTCTTCCTGCACGTCGTCGCTGGCTTCGATTTCTTTTTGAATCGCGGCGCGGCCTTTTTCTGCGCCTTTTTTAATCAGCGCGATTTCATCCAGCTTTTGGGTGGCATAGGCCATCCATTTTTTGATCGCAGGGTCGAGCGCGTCTTCATGCGCCAGATCCACAGGCGTATGCAGCAGCGAGCAGCTCGGCGCGATCATGACGCGGTCCTTGCCGATATGCGATTCGACAAATTCGGCGATCTCGACGGACTGGTGGATGTTGTTCTTCCAGATGTTGCGGCCATCGACAAGCCCGAGCGAAAGGACCATGCCTTCGGGGATGATCGAGACAGCATCCTTGTACTGGTGCGGGGCGCGATTGGAACAATCAATATGCACGCCAGCCACAGGCAGCGAAAACGCGGTTTGCATGTTGTCACGCAGCCCTTCAAAGTAAGTGGCGACAAGGATTTTCAGGCCGGGCGCGGCTTTGGCCAGACGCGCATAACATTGCTTCAGGCCGGTGCGGGCCTGTTCGCCCAGATCAAGGACCAGCATAGGCTCGTCGATCTGCACCCATTCGGCACCCTGCGCAGAAAGTTTTTTGAGGATTTCTTCGTAAACGCCAACAATACCGTCCCAGAGTTTATGCTGGTCGATGCCGTCGCCTTTGTTCTTGGCAAGAAACGCGAACGTACACGGGCCGACCAATACGAGACGGGTCGTAATGCCAAGCGCCTTGGCCTCTTCAAACTGATCGAAAATCTTGGTGGAAGAGAGTTTCGGCTTCATGCCCTTTTCAAATTCCGGCACGATGTAGTGATAATTGGTGTCGAACCACTTGGTCATTTCCATCGCGGTCACGTCGACGCCGCCCTGCTGGCGGCCGCGGGCCATGGCGAAATAGGTGTCGAGGTCAACATTGCCGCCGCTCCACTTGTAACGCTCCGGCACGAGGCCGAGCGTGGCGATCATGTCCAGAACCTGATCGTAAAAGGAAAAATCGTTCGAGGGAATATGGTCGATCCCGGCCTTTTGCTGGAGCTTCCAGTTGCGGGTGCGGAGTTCCTTTCCGGTGGCGAGCAATTCCTGTTGTGAGGATTTGCCTTTCCAGTAGGCTTCGACCGCCTTTTTCAGTTCGCGGTTAGCGCCGATGCGCGGAAAGCCAAGATTTGTCGCCAGAACCATATTCAGTCTCCTTATTTATGAAAGATTCGGCTGCGATTAGAGCGCAAGGCTAATATAGATGCAAGGGGTTTTAGCCGTTTTGCGGGGCAAACACTGGCATTTCGGCGGCGGCGGAAAAGGCGGCGGGGTTGTCGCGGCCGGGCTGCGCAGCAAAGTCCTCTGCGAATAGGGGGTGGGTTTGCACGAAGTCCTTCAAATGCGGAATCCACTCTCGCCCCGGATGCTGTACGGAAAATGTGGCGATGGCTGTCGCTTTTTTATAGGCCGCTAGCGGGTCGTTACCCTTGGCGATGAAAAACCCGAAGGCGGCATCCTTGGCATCTCCGGCGCCGTTGAGGTCGATGGCTTTGACAAGATCGGGCTGGATCGTCGTGCGATGACCGCCCGAGAAAATTTTAACCGGTTCGCTGCTGTTTGAAACCGCGACAAAAGTTTTGCCGTAATCGCCGACAAGTCGATCGAACAAGACATCGGGATTGTCTTCGGTCATGCCCGGCAGCCGCGCATCGTGAGGTGCAAGAACATAGTCGGAAAGATGAATGACATTTTCCAGACGCTCGACCAATGATTGGTCTTTCTCGGAATAATCCAATATGACCTTGATGCCCTTGTCTTTGGCGGTCGTGGCAGCAATCTCCGTGAGCTGAGGGTAGCGGGAGTGCAATATCAAAAGATCGCTTTGGGAAACGGCTTCAATGATTTCTCTTATTATGAGTTCGTCAAAAGGCGTGTTGACCTGCTGTTTTCCGCGTAGGACCATTCGTCCGCTTTGATTGATAATGATACGATTTTTCGGTACGGCATAATCATCGCGCATGAAAGCGGCGTCCATGAGATGATGGTCGCCGATTTGTTCGATCACCAGGTTTTTGAAACGGTTCTGCGGGACGGAATGTCCGAGTTTTGTGCATAGCCAGGTGTTGGAGCTTGTTTCAAATGCTTGGGCAACTGCCTGAAGTGCCAGCCTCGTGTTGACGGCGCTGCCGCCCGATTGTTCGTATTCAAACTCGCAATTGAGTTTGGCATCTTCAAAACGACCGGAGCCGCTGACGCAAACAACATCGTCCCAAGTCGCGGTTCCCAGTGTGAAAAAAGTAAGATGCCGTTGTGAACCCTGCACGCAGAAATACCCTCTATCGTTTCTATAATTGCTCCATAGTTAATAGCAAACAGGGCGCGATTTATGCAAGGGTGTTGTTTGGGGTTGATTCCGAAGGTGATGACGGGGAGTAATCAGGCGTAAACTTTTGCCATGCTGCGGCAGGCTTTGGCGGTCAGTCCGGCCTTGTTCAATGTGTAGAAATGAATGTGCTTAACGCCGTTTGCGGTGAGATCGTCGACCTGTTTAAGGAGAAGGTCTTCGGCGATTTTATGGGCCTCGGCGGGTTTGTCCTGCGTCCCTTCGAATTTCCCGTGCAGCCAGTCCGGCAAATGGGCCTGACAGTTTTTGGCAAAGCGCTGCAATCCGGCGAAATCGTAGATCGGTACGAGGCCGGGATAAATCGGCGTGGTAATGCCTTTGGCGCTGCAACGCTCGACAAAATCAAAATAGCTGTCGTTGTTGAAGAAAAACTGCGTGATGGCGCGGTCGGCTCCGGCCTCGCATTTCAGGCGCAACGCCTCAATGTCGGCATCGAGCGAAGCCGCATCCGGGTGCTTTTCGGGGTAGGCCCCGACGGAAATATCGAAGGGGTGGCGGGCCTTGAGCCAGGACACAAACTCGCTGGTGTAGGTGAAATAATCGCCGCCTTTGTAGTCGTCAAAGGTCTTGCCCTTGGGCAGGTCGCCGCGCAGGGCAACGATGTTACGCACGCCGTTTTGCCACAGCGCATCGACGTATTTTTCAAGATCGGCCTTGGTGGTGCTGAGGAATGTCAGGTGCGAGGCGATGGGGATAGAGGGATTTTCAGCCGCCATCCGGGTGCAGATTTCAAGCGTTTTATCCCGCGTCGAGCCGCCCGCCCCATAGGTGACAGTCATATAACGCGGCCCCAGCGCGGCAAGCTCGCGGCTGGCCTCCCAGAAGGCCCCCTCGGATTCAGGCGTTTTGGGGGGGAAATATTCGAAACTGAAGGTCGATTTCATTGTACTTCTATAATTGTTAATTTATTTCTTGATTACAAGCGCGAAAAACGGCAAATATATCGTTTTGCTGCAATACAGCAAATTAGGAAATTGCAAAAAGCGCTTATTCCATAGTAGTGATGCGCGCAGAATATTACCTTATGATAAATCTTTAGGCGGTTTTCGTGAAAAAATACTGGCAACCAGACTGGGCCAATGACGGTCCAACTCAAGGCACGGCAAGTCTGGTCGATATGATACGGGCCGACGGTCGGCATGTTGTCGATGCCGGGCAGGGCGCAGAGCTGCCGCTTCCGGATGGCGAGCTGAAAAATCTTCTGACGCAGCAGACGGCGGTCGTGCTGGGCGGTCTTTACAATACCAAAACCGGCGGCGATCGTTTTGTGCGCGAAAGCGCGGCGCATTACATCAACAGTTTTTACCGGATTCCCGTTACCAGGGATAACGCATTCGTTTATCAGGGGCTGGGGCGTGCCGGGGTCAAGCTGCTTTTGGAAAAGGCCCTTGCACCGCACAGGAACAAAAATTATCAGCCGATCCTTATCATGCCCGATCTGCACTGGCCAACATTGAGCGAGATCGCCGCCGATCAGGGAATGAAGGTCGTCGGATACGATCATGCCAATCCGGATTTGTCCGCAGCAGTACACGATGTTTTCGACGTTGTGAATCCCGCCCATGTCGTTGCGGTTTTGCTCAACTATCCGCTAAACCCGACTTCGAGGGGAATCGATGCCGCGCAGATGACGGAATTCATGACCGCGATGGATCAGATCAACAGCGCCAAAGGCACGAATATCCACGTCATTCTCGATATGCCTTATTCCTATGCCTGTTCGCCGGGAGAAGACGAAAAGGGCCGACACCTGAAGACCGGCGCGGAGCATGTCTTCGATAAAAAGTGGAAGACTGTGGTTTCGGGCATTATAAGCTTTTCAAAATTCCTGAGCGCCGCGCCGATCGGTACGTCGATCCTGTTCACGTTCGGCGATGCCAGGGATTTGTCGCGGCGCTTGAGCGTCGGCGGCCTCGGCATCGCCCGCAACGAACTTTACATCCGCAGTCTTGCGAAGGTGATCGACGGCACACACGATGAATTGCTGTGGGCGCATAACGATGCCTTAAGGAAAAAATATGTGCTGAACCGGGAGGCGCTGGAAGGCGCGTTCGGCGAGAGGGTCTATCCCGGCATGCCCAACGTGCTTTCGCTGGTAACCATTCCGGGAGATGAGGTGTTTGGCCGCACGGTCATGTGTTGCGACGGCGAAAAGCGTGTGCTCAAAAACGGGTACGATGTCGTCGAATATCTGGCAAACAACCACGGTATTGCCGTCGTCGCCAACGGCGTAAAAGACGGCAACCTTCTGATGCGGATCGCGCAGCGGGAGGAATATGAGGCTTTTGGCCCCGGCCTGAAATCGCTTGTGGCGGGACTGCAGGAAATCAGGCAGGCCCCGGTCCATAAGGACGAACGGGTTCTGGAGGCCGCAAGGGGCTAGCCCCTTGCTCCGGAAGCAAGGCCCGTGTAATAAAGGCCCATGGCCAAGGCAGAAAACGCAAATCTCGAACAATTGCAAAAGCACGATCATATCCTGATCCTGGATTTCGGCTCGCAGGTGACGCAGCTTATTGCGCGCCGCCTTCGGGAATCCGGCGTTTATTGCGAGATATGGCCGTTCAACCACGCGCCGGAGGAGCGCATCAGGGCTTTCAACCCCAGGGGCATTATTTTGTCCGGCGGGCCGGCCAGCGTGACGACAAAGGACTCGCCCCGCGCACCCGAAATCGTTTTTACGATGGGCGTGCCGGTCTTTGGCATTTGCTACGGCCAGCAGGTGATGGTGCAGCAGCTCGGCGGCAGGGTCGAAGGCGAATCCGGCAGCGGCGAATTCGGCCGCGCCTATATCGACATCGTTGAAGGCAATAGCCTTTTGGACGGCATGTGGGAGACAGGCTCCCGCGAGCAGGTATGGATGAGCCACGGTGACCACGTCGCGGAACTCCCCAAGGGCTTTAAGCCCGTCGGAAAATCGGAGGGTGCGCCCTTTGCTTTCATCGCCGACGAGGCGCGGCATTTCTACGGCGTGCAGTTTCACCCCGAGGTCGCGCACACGCCGCGCGGCGCGGCGCTGCTCAAAAATTTCACGCATAATGTCTGCGGCTGCTCGGGCGACTGGACGATGGCGGCTTTCCGCGAAGAAACCATCAAGAAAATCCGCAAGCAAGTGGGCAAAGACCGGGTGATTTGCGGCCTGTCGGGCGGCGTGGATTCTTCCGTTACCGCCGTTTTGCTGCATGAGGCGATCGGCGACCAGCTTACCTGCATTTACGTCGATACGGGCCTGATGCGTGCCAACGAAAGCGCGCAGGTCGTGGAGATGTTCCGCGAGCATTACAATATTCCGCTGATCCATGAAGATGCAGGGGCGCTGTTCCTCGGCGCACTGGAGGGGATTTCGGACCCCGAAATGAAACGCAAGATCATCGGCGCGACATTCATCGACGTGTTCGAGCGTTTGGCGAAGAAGGATGGCGATGCGAAGTTTTTGGCGCAGGGGACGCTCTACCCGGACGTGATCGAATCCGTCAGCTTTACCGGCGGGCCGAGCGTCACCATTAAATCGCACCACAATGTCGGCGGCCTTCCCGAAAAGATGAACCTCAAACTGGTCGAGCCGCTGCGCGAGCTGTTCAAGGATGAGGTGCGCGCGCTGGGCGTGGAGCTTGGCATGCATCCGGACTTTGTGAAGCGCCACCCGTTCCCCGGCCCCGGCCTTGCGATCCGCATCCCCGGCGAAATCACGAAAGAAAAGCTGGAAATCCTGCGCCGCGCCGATACGGTGTATCTTGAGGAAATCCGCAGCGCCGGGCTGTACGACGCGATCTGGCAGGCGTTTGCGGTGCTGCTCCCGGTCAAAACCGTGGGCGTGATGGGCGACAGCCGCAGTTACGATTACGTTTGCGCGCTGCGCGCCGTGACGTCAACCGACGGCATGACGGCGGATAGCTATCCTTTTTCTCATGAGTTTTTATCCCGCGTGAGTACGCGCATCATCAACGAAGTGCGCGGCATCAACCGCGTGGTCTATGATGTGACAAGCAAACCACCGGGTACGATCGAGTGGGAGTAGTGGTTTTTGAACCGCGGAGACGCGGCGGGCGCGGAGTTTTTTAAACGCAAAGCACGCTACGGACGCAACGAGTCATCTCTACCGTCCGGGATGATGAGTAAAGAAAATGGTAACTAAAAGAGGAAGTATGACACAACAACGGTACGACATAGCGCTTTTGCCAACGGATCAAAATTTATTTTCAAGTATTACAGCAATTTCCCGCAAGTATTTTCTGGACGTTCACGATGACTATATCCTCGGGCCGGAGGGGTTGCCGCACATTACGCTCTGCCAGTTTAAAACCGCCGACGTTGAGTTGGCCCGGCGCGCATATCATGGCTTCTTGTCGAATCTCGATGCCAAACTATTTAAAGTTGCCATTGAGAAGTTCAATTTGCGGGCAGGAACGCTCACCAACGCAGGGAAATTCATTGCGGAGTATAAAATCAAACCTCAGGAAGATCTGATAGACCTACAGCTAAAATGCGCAAAGGTTTTAGCAGATTTCAATATTAACAGCCTCACGCCGACGCAAACCTACAGCCCTCATATCACGCTGGCCAGATTGTCTGAATTGCCGGATAAAACGCCTTCGAAAAGCGATCTGATCGAGATGGAAAATATCGAAACCCGGCTGTCGCTGGGCCTGTCAACAGAGCCAGGTGTTTTTATCGAAGAGTTGCGGTGAGGAGAACGCATAACTTATAACGCATGTAAGGCAGGGGCAGAGGCAGGCGCATCAGGCCGAAAAACACGCTTTCGCCTCAGATCATCCGGCGTAAATTTGTCGTTCTCGGGACTGGCGCCAACCAAACGGTTGTTCTTGTTTGCAAGATATATCTGTTCCGAAACATACTTGGCCACCGCAGGGGCAAGCATGTTGTAACAAATTTGATCTTGCTGATTAATTGCAGCACGGAACATTTTGGCATCAATCGGTACATATTCGGAAACAGCTTCGATCATTTCCTCCGTTATGCGCTGAATCGGGAACGCGCCTCGCGGCTGACCGACCAGCTCTACATAGTGCGCACCGTCGATAACTTCGCCATCGACCAGATATTGTTTTCGATCCTCTGCTTTTTCAAAATACGCAAAAACCAGCTTGCCTTCCGGTGCTAACGTATTGAAGATGCCTGTCAAGCGACGCACCGCATTTCCAACATCACCGCCGCCACCTAAATAAACCGTCGCATGCCTGATATTTTCAGGGGGTAGCCATGGCAGAGCGAGGCGCATCATTTCTTCCCGCTGAACAGCACTAAAAGGGTTGCGTTCCCCCCGCACATTATCAGTTTTATCATTCAAGACCACATTGACGTTTAAACCCGATACACGCAGCGTTTCCAAAAGAGCCATATGTCCGAGATGCGGGGGTTGGAACCGACCAAACAGAACAACATCCGTATAGCCCTCCTTTTTCCATTGTATTAGCTGCTTAAGATGAGGAGAGGCATGAGCCTCGGTAAACTTTCTGTTTAAGGAGGTGTTTTTTCTCATTTTTCTAAATTGCCCATAGTTGATAACATGTCCATGTGTCTACGGATATGGACATGTCATATTTGAATTCTTAAAGCAACTTATTTTTGCCGTCCCGTAAAATTTTTTCCACATTGAGTCCATGCACATAAAAAATGCACAGCGCCATCTGGCTCGTCAGGGTGACAGAGGTTCGGGATAACGGATGGGGAAGGGAATTGGAGCGGGTGAAGGGAATCGAACCCTCGTGGCCAGCTTGGAAGGCTGGAGCTTTACCATTAAGCTACACCCGCGTACTTCCCCTTTAGGTATAGGGGTTTGTGCCAAAAATCAATATGCCAGCGAGAAGGCTCTGGAAAATAGGCGCGGATAGCCTATATTAGCCTCAAAGGCCATCGACAGGAGACACACGAAATGACCGATATCATGAAACGCATCAGAAACGCCCTGAAAGGCTCGACGACCATGCCGATGGGCACGGGCGGGCATGAAGGCCATGTCCACGGGCCGCATTGCAATCACGGCCATGACCACCATCATCACGGACACGACCATAGCCACGATCACGATCATGGGCATGACCATGAGCATGACGGGTGTTGCGGCCACGATCACAAACATGCGCATAAGCATGATGGCTGTTGCGACGAGGAAGACACCACCAACCCCAAGGGCGGGTGCTGCTAGTCGCATTTGTCGACCGCTTCGCGGTCAGCATTTCTGGACCCCGGCTGTTTAAGCCCGCCTCCGCTACGCTGAGCCGGGCCGCCGGGGTGACGAGCGGGGTGCTGCGATTCCCTCGCAATTTAGCTAAAACACCTTATAAATCCGGTCTTTAATTCACGGGATGTTAAGCGCTCCCGCGCTATTCTGAACTTTGGGAGGCGGCTGTTCACGGGCCGCCGCGAAGAATTTCGGGAGTTCAGAACATGGCAAGCGATTTGCTCAAGAATATGCTGACCGAGGCTTTTAACCGCGAGGCATTCTATTCAAACTATAACCGCACCTTCTCGATCGTCGAGGCGAACACCGACGAGTTGCGCGAAGAGTGCTACAAGCTGCGCTACGAAGTGTACTGTATCGAAAATGATTTTGAAGATCCAACGCGCAACCCAAACCAGATGGAGCGCGATACATATGATATCGACGCGGTACATTTCCTGATGGTCCACAATGAAAGCGGCAAGCCCGCCGGAACGGTCCGTGTCGTTTTGCCCAAAGAGGAAATGGAGATGGACAGCTTCCCCATGCAGGAGCTGTGCGACCATCCGATCCTGCACACGCCGGGCCGCCCGGCGAAACTGTGCCAGATTTCGCGCCTGTGCATGAGCAAGCATTTCCGCCGCCGCGACAATGACGGCAGTGTGCTGCCCGCCTATTACGAGCAGGAAAACATCAAAGGCACCCAAAACGGCAACATGGTCTATATTCGCCGCCGCATTCCCTATGCGCCGCTGGGTTTGCTCCGCGCCGCGTTCGAGGTCGCGATTAAAAACCGCATCGCCGATTGCGTGATGTTCATCGAAAGCGACCAGCTCAGGAATTTCGAAAAGATGGGCATCGCCTATAAGGTTCTCGGCCCCAAAATCGCCTATCACGGCGAGCAGCAGCCGGTGATTTTCAACATCAAGAACGTTCTGGATACGATGCTGATCGACAATCTGGCGTGCTGGGAGATTATCTCGGACATGGGCCGCCTGCACAAGCTGGCCAACGGCTTGCACCAGAATAGCTGGCAGGACGGGGTCATGGATAACCTCCGCTGGGACGACGTTCACAAGAAACTTTCATAAACAGATTTTGGCTGAAATCTGCTTCGTCAAAAACATGCTCGAAACGCGTGTACTTTAACGTACACTTGCCTTTCTGCGCGTGTTTTTTCCTTGCATCTTCCTACCCAAAATCTGTTTATGCATAGGCTCTAACCCCCATAAGGGTGGGGGGTCTCAAACCATTTGAATTTTCCTCATAAATATGTATAAATGGCGCTCCCTAGCGCTTTTTAGGCATTTTTATTTGGAAGGATCCCGGCTATGACCCAGGGCAAAAACGCTTCGCGTAACGTCATCAACATCAAAACAGGCCTCGCCGAAATGCTCAAGGGCGGGGTGATTATGGATGTCGTCACCGCCGATCAGGCCAAAGTGGCCGAAGACGCGGGCGCGGTCGCCGTCATGGCGCTGGAGCGCGTCCCATCCGATATCCGCGCCGCCGGGGGCGTCGCCCGCATGAGCCCGCCGGAGCTGGTCGAGCAGATCATGGAGTCCGTCTCCATTCCCGTTATGGCCAAATGCCGTATCGGCCATTTCGCCGAAGCGCAGGTGCTGGAAGCCATCGGCGTCGATTTCATCGACGAGAGCGAGGTTCTGACGCCCGCCGACGAGGATTACCACATCAACAAACAGGATTTCAAAGTGCCGTTCGTTTGCGGCGCGACATGTCTGGCCGAAGCGCTGCGCCGCATCGGCGAAGGCGCCGCCCTCATCCGCACCAAAGGCGAGCCGGGCACCGGCAACATCGTCGAGGCCGTGCGCCACCTGCGCGAGATCAATCAGGACATCAAGCGCGTTTTGCATCTTGAGGATTCCGAGCTGATGACGGAGGCGAAAAATCTCGGCGCGCCGTTTGAACTGCTCAAAATCGTACGCGAGCTGGGCCGCCTTCCGGTGCCGAATTTCGCGGCGGGCGGGATTGCGACCCCGGCGGATGCAGCGCTATGTATGCAGCTTGGCGCGGAAACGGTATTCGTCGGATCGGGCATTTTCAAATCCGAAAACCCCGCACAATTCGCCAAGGCCATCGTCAAGGCCACCGCGAATTACAACGATCCGAAAGCCGTCCTTGAAGCCTCCAGAGGGCTTGGCACCGCCATGCGCGGCCAGGAAATCTCCACCATCGAAGAACCCATGCGGATGGCCAAGCGGGGGTGGTAATGGGTGCTCTACCCCATGAATTGGATCGCTATTTTACAAGAACTGCAAAAACCATAGAAGTTCCTCTTGGCGTTTTAATTCCGCAAGATCCAGAAGATGAGGAACGCGTTAAACGTATTGGAAGAGCAGAAGGGTATATGAGCGCGGCTTTTAACGGTAAAATGGACAAAAGAAAACCCCTCACAGTTGTGCCCAGAGGTGATGGAACTTATGACATTCGATATGGTAGTTCCACCTATGCGGTAGCCAAAGCCAATAATTGGCCTACTATTCTTGTTGAATCTGTTGAACCATAATAATGGCTAAAAAATTAAACATAGGAGTCCTTGCGTTGCAGGGATGCGTCGACCGCCACAAGCCGCATATCGAAGCGGCGGGCGGGTTTTTCGTAGCCGTCAAAACGGCGGAGCAACTCGAATCTGTCGATGCGCTGATCCTTCCCGGCGGGGAGAGCACGACGATGCTCAAGCTCATTGATGTGTTTGCGATGGAAGATCCGCTGAAAAAATTCTTCGCGCAAAAGCCCGTCTGGGGGATTTGCGCCGGGTCGATTTTGATGGCGGAGAAGGTTCTTGTTTCGTCATCCCCGCGGCGAGCGTTAGCGAGCTTAGACAGCGGGGATCCAGAAAAGGACGGCAGCGAAGCTGCCGACGTTGTGGATCCCGTTCGTGCAAATGCCGCTAACGCGGCATGCCAACGGGATGACGGTGGTGGAACACAAAAATCCTTCGGCCTTTTGCCCATCACCATCGAGCGCAACGGCTATGGCCGCCAGTTGGACAGTAAACAGGTGACGATAGACGGTTTTGAGGTTTCCTTCATCCGCGCCCCGGTTATCAAAGCCGTCAACGATAATGTCGAGGTTCTGGCCGAATATGAAGGCACGCCGGTCTGGTTGCGGTCAGGGAAATATATGGCCACGACCTTTCATCCTGAATTAACGCTCGAATACCCCAGCCCGATGCATAGAGCGTTTGTGGAGATGGTTAAGCAAGCGTGTTAGTGGGGGAATCCTGCGCTGCGGATTTCATCATTTCAAAAGTCTGATTCTGCGTAAGAAAGTGCGGATTTGTTTTTCGTTGTAAATTTTGCAGATATTCTTTCTGCATCGTTTCATTTGTGTAACCGGGTGCAGTTGAAACCTGTCCTTTTATCGTGGCTCCGGTTGGTGCGTTGTGCAAGATGCCGTACCAATAGGCTTTCCAGTCTTCATTGAAGGACGCATCTTTTTTGCCTGATGCACCTTTAATATCCTCATTGTAAACTGTCTTCCAGAGAATTCCTGTTGCGACGATATCGGAAGCCAATGCTGCCCAGTTTTCCTTGACAATTGCCGTAGTTCCCCAGAATGCAGGATAGGCAAGATAAGGCAGACGGTGATAACGGGCTTGATCCTGAAAATCTACAGCCGTTCCGGCGATGGCCCCCGCTATGGGTGGTAAGTCGCTAGCGTCTTTGAGCATATACAGGCCACCGGAAACAGATGTGGCCATAGCGGCTGCAGAAATCATTTTTTTATTGGTTTGTCCCCACAGGGTTGATAGCGATCCTGCGCGAATTGCGGCTACACCCTGAACAATGGCAGGAACAGCGCCGCTTTCGTTTAAGGCATATGAAATACTGGTGAATGTCCGTGGCAGGACATCGGTAAGACGTATGTTTTTGGTGTCGGGGAAATGCGATTGCAGCCATCTGGAAACAGGTCTTGCTACTAAAGCAGAGGCACCAAAAATCTGACTAATAACGTAGGTAGAGTTACTCATGGCTCATTGTGGGAAATGTTCTCATGAAAGTTCCCGATACGCGTGCGCCGTCGTCTTTCGGGCGTTTCCACGGCATGGTGAATCCCATGTTTAAAAAGAATTCGCTTGAAGCGATATTGCGCAAGGGTTGCTGTGCAACTTCACCAAGGGCAACTGGTGAGTTTCCTGTATGCTTGAAGGCCTCCCGTGCCAGACCTCTCATGATACCTTGACGTTTTAAGTCTGCATGCGTGCCGATTTGCGCAATGTAGATTGTATCTTCGGAATATACGGCTTTATCTTCGCCGGGGCCTGTAAAGAAATCGAGAACGCCGATATCGTTTTTTGTCAGCTGCGTCATTTGTTTATATTGCTGGAATGTGTACGCCATCATGAAAGCGAGAATTCTTCCGCTGTCCTTGTCGGCGGCCACCCAGAAATGAGAGGAAAGCTCTATGCGCTCCTTGTAATTGGGTTTTGAGGTATCGTCGGCCGAGAGCGGGTAGAGAAGAAATCCCTGCTGGCTGAGGGTTTCTTCGGTAGCGCCTTGTTCTACCATTGCGCTTTTCGAGATGGACTGCGCCACTTCGTAAACGCCTTCGGCATCCATTGCTGTGGCGCGCCTATAGTCGATATTCATAACGATCTCCTCAAGTGTTTTTCCAGAATTTGCCCACAGATATGTGTTTTTCATATAAATGTCAAGTGGAAAACGCCGAATTCATGGACTAACTTGATTTGACAGGCTATCCAAAAGCCCATAAACAAGCGGCATGATTACCTATATTTCCACACGCGGCGGGGGGGAGCCCCGGACATTCGAGCAGGTTTTGCTGGACGGGCTGGCGCCGGATGGCGGGTTGTATGTGCCGCAAAGCTGGCCGCGCCTTGATATGGCTGCGCTTAAAGGGAAATCATACATAGAGGTGGCCGAAGCCGTGATGTTTCCTTTCGTCGAGGGGAGCATCGAGAAAAAAGATTTCCGCCGGATACTGGAAGAGACCTATGGCCCCGAAATTTTCCGCCACAAGGATGTCGCGCCGCTGCATAAGGTTTACGATAACGTTCATGCGCTGGAGCTGTTTCACGGTCCGACGATTGCGTTCAAGGATGTGGCGCTGCAATTGTTGGGGCGGCTGTTCGACCATGTTTTAACAAGGCGCAATGAACGGGTAACGATTGTCGGGGCGACGTCGGGTGATACAGGCTCGGCGGCGATTGAAGGTTGTCGTCATTCAGACCGCGTGAATATTTTTATCCTGCATCCGCATGGGCGCGTGTCGGACGTGCAGCGCCGCCAGATGACGACGGTGAGGGCGGATAATGTTCACAATATCGCGCTGGAAGGCACGTTCGACGATTGCCAGAACCTTGTGAAGGCGATGTTTAACGATGCGGAATTCCGTGCCGAGATGAACCTTTCGGCGGTGAATTCCATCAACTGGGCGCGGATCATGGCGCAGATCGTCTATTACGTCACAACCGTTCTGGCGCTGGGCGAGGGGGTTTCCTTCATCGTGCCGACGGGGAATTTCGGCAATGTGTTTGCGGCTTATGCAGCGCGCAAGATGGGCGTGCCGATTAAATCTCTGATCGTGGCGACGAACGAAAACGACATTCTGGCGCGGTTCTTTAAGACAGGTACGATGGAGGCCAAAGACGTTCATCCGACCTTGAGCCCGTCGATGGATATTCAGATCTCGAGCAACTTCGAGCGCTATCTGTTCGACGTTGTCGGGCGCGATGCGGAAAAGCTCAAGGCCCTGATGGAGGCGTTTAAGCGCGATGGGAAATATGCGGCGGCTATCGGCAACGATTTCACCGCGCATCGCTGCGATGACGTACATACCTTGGCGGTGATTAAAAATGTTTATGATGAGACCGGCTATGTCCTCGATCCGCATTCGGCGGTCGGCATGGCGGCGGCGCTTGAAATGAAATCGCTTAAAGAAAAATCAGGGGGGCCGATAGTGACGCTTGCCACTGCCCATCCGGCAAAATTTCCGGACGCTGTCGAGAAGGCAACGGGCACCCGGCCAGCCCTGCCGCCGCATCTGGCGGATTTAATGGGTCGGCCCGAGAATTTTGACAAATTACCCAATGATTTTAATGGGTTAAAATCTTTTATCCGCAAAGCTTCTTAAATCCGTTGCGTTTCGTTTCGGCCTATACTATCACACCCCGATGAGCGAAATCCGGATGACGAAACTGCCCTCGGGGCTGCGCGTGGTGACCGATACGGTGCCGGGGGTGCATACCGTGGCGCTGGGCGTTTGGGTGGGTGTGGGCACGCGCCATGAGGATATGGCCCATAACGGCGTTGCTCATTTGACGGAACATATGCTGTTCAAGGGCACCAAAAAGCGCAACGCGCTGGAGATTGCCGAAGTTATAGAAAATGTCGGCGGCAGCGTCAACGCGTACACCAGCCGCGAAATCACAAGTTACCATATTCATCTTTTGAAGGAAGACCTGCGGCTGGCCATCGAGGTTCTGGCCGATATCGTCCAGAATTCAAATATGCCCGAGGACGAGCTGGAGAAGGAACGGCATGTCGTGCTGCAGGAAATCGGCATGAGCAACGACACGCCGGACGATATCATTTTCGACAATTATTACGAGACCGCCTATCCCGGCCAATCGCTCGGCGCGCCCATTCTGGGCAAGGCCGATATCATCGGCGCCATGAAGCGCGAGACTTTGATGGATTACGTCAGGCGTTATTACACGCCGGGGCGCATGGTCGTTTCGGCGGCGGGCGCGGTGGATCATGACGTGTTCGTGGCGATGGTTGCGGAATTGTTTAACGCCTTGCCGTCCGATACGGCCAACGGAAAGGCGGCGGCGCATTACAAAGGCGGCGAAGACCGCCGTGAAAAAGATCTTGAGCAGAGCCATGTGGTTCTCGGCTTTCGTGGCATCAGCCGCATGGATGACGATTACAAGGCCATGCAGGCGCTTTCGACTTTGCTGGGCGGTGGCATGTCGTCGCGCCTGTTTCAGGAAATCCGCGAAAAGCGCGGGCTGGTTTATTCGATCTTCAGCTTTCACACGGGCTGGGCGGATGACGGGCAATTCGGCATTTACGCCGGGACAGGGCCGGACGACCTGCCCAAGATGATCCCGGTGATGTGCGATGAAATCAAAAGCGTGATGGGCAAGGTCAGTGCGCAGGAGCTTGAGCGCGCCAAAGCCCAGATGCGCGCAGGCATTCTGATGGGCCGGGAATCGATGATGAGCCGTGCCGATCATCAGGCCAAATACGCCATCTATTTCAACGAAGTTCCCGATGTCGAGAAGATCATCGGCAAGATCAACGCCGTCGGCGAACAAGATATTGCACGTGTCGCCGGGAAAATATTTACCGGCCAGCCGACCCTTGCGGGCTATGGCCCGATGGAAAAGCTCGAGGCGTTCGAGAAAATCGCCGAGCGTCTTGCGGGTTGATTTAAGCGATCACGCACGGCCGGATTCGGAGGAGAGCATCAGCGGGTCGATGCCCAGCTTTTCAATGGCCATGTCCCATTTTTTATCCGGGTTAGCATGGAAGATCAGCGACGGATCGGGATCGACGACCAGCCAGGCATTTTGTTGCATTTCGGAATCAAGCTGCCCCGCGCTCCAGCCCGCATAGCCCAATATAAACAGCATATTGTCGGGGCCGTTTCCGGTGGCGATGTCCTTCAGCGCCTCGACAGTGCCGGTGACGCTGTAGAGGTCGTCGATTTTGACGGTGTCCTTGCGGCTGAAATCGCCCGAATGCAGCACGAATCCTCTGGCCGCTTCGACCGGGCCGCCGCTCATGACCGGTACGGAAACTTTTTTGAGATCGACTTCGATATCGGAGACTATATTAAGCTGCGAAAGCAGTTTGCCGAATTCAAAGCCGGGTAGAATGTGATTGATGACAAGGCCCATTGCGCCGTTTTCATCATGCGCGCAAATGAAAATAACGGCGCGGTGAAAACGCGGATCGCCCATCGCAGGCATCGCCAGAAGAAGTTTTCCGGTCAGATAACCTTTTTCTTTTTTTACGATATTTGCCATGGAAATATTCTAACGGCACGCATCATAAACTTCCAATGTTTTTTTGACGATTAAGGCCACATCAAATTCCGCTTCGGCGCGCGCACGGGCATTGCGCCCCATGGAAAGGCGCTTTTTGTCATCATGCAGGAGTAGGGCGATTACCTCCGCCGTTTTTTGTGGATCTTTCACGGGTACCAGAATCCCGTTGTCGCCATCACGCACCGCCTCGCGGCAGCCGGTGTGATCGGTGGTGACGATGGCGCGCCCCGCCGCGCAGGCTTCGAGCAGCACACGCGGAATGCCCTCGCCGTAATGCGAAGGATAGACGATCAGATTCGCGCCAACCAAAAGCGCGGGCATATCCGCAACGCGGCCCAGCCATTCGACGGGGCTGCCCTCGACCATCTCCTGCATTTGCTGCGCGGATATGGCGCGGGGGTTGTGCGCGGTTTCGCCGCCCGCGATGAAGAACGCGGCGTTGATACCCTGATCGTTCAAAAGATGCGCCGCCGCGATAAAAATATCGATGCCCTTTTCATGCACAAGGCGCGTGGGCATAAGGACGACAGGCGTGTCGTTTTTGGCTTCGGGAATATATTTGAATTTCTCCAGATCGACGCCCGAGCCGCGCACAAGAAACGAACGGTCTTTGTCTGCGAACTTTTTTGCCTGCATCAGGGCCATGTCGTCGGGATTTTGAAAGATAAGAAATGTGTTATTTGCATTCAGGATAAAACGCAGAAGGGGCGCGGCGAGCATTTGCAACAGCGCGGCCTTTGGCCCCGCGCCATGAAAAAGATAGCCAAGCCCCGCCAGCGTGAATATTTTTTTGTGCGGCAAAAATAATGAGGCCAGCCCGCAGATAAAAGCGTATTTCAACGTGACGGTATGAAGGATATCGGGCCGCGTCGAAATGATCGCTTCACGTACGGCGCGGATGGTTTTGAGAATAGAGAGTGGGTTTAGCGCGCCCTGTGGTTTGGGCAGCAGGATCGTCTCAAACCCCTCCGCCACGGCTTCGCTGCCGCCGATCAGGCCGATGGTGACGTCATAGCCTTTTTCCCGCGCCCCCACGGCAACCGGAAGGCGGCTGTTCGTGTCAGAGGCATCAAAGATGTAGAGGACCTTGCGC
Organism: Micavibrio sp. UBA5703; assembly: GCA_002420015.1. Taxonomy (GTDB): domain Bacteria; phylum Pseudomonadota; class Alphaproteobacteria; order Micavibrionales; family Micavibrionaceae; genus UBA5701. Next base: position 48,753 of record DIHF01000045.1, on the reverse strand, counting down.
ATGTCTACAGGATAGGGGTTTTGCGCGGACAATCAACAGGGAAGCTTATTTATAGTGCTAATCGAAGTTCAGGGACAATTGCTGTTCACTATTGTCAGCTATGGCCTTCTTGCGTAAGGCAAAGCCAGATGTGATGGTGCCAACAAAAAGGTATAAACCCGCAAGATATCTACTTGCTTCTTTTGCAGGACTAAAGTCATTGCGAGGTGGGTTTATTTGAACAGGATGGCAGTGGGCCTGAGAGATGAAAGTCTCATGAAGATGGTGATTCCGTACAGGTGCCTTATTATAGTAATGGTCTCCCAAATCGCCTATGGCACCGATCATAAATGCGCCTGCCAGAAATGTGCTTCCAATAAACATGCGCGACGATGCTTCTCTTGCTGTTCGTTCGTTATTATCGGTGTCAGACAATTCAGTTACTCCTGTACTTGATAGGTCGTGATAGCCATATATCTACACATAAATAAAGTTATGTCAACACAAGTTTTGCCGAAAATCCACCCCCCTTTTTTTGTCATCCCGGCGAAAGCCGGGATCCATACGATGTCGAATTTCTGCGGAATTTATTCTCTACTGCTTGCGGCATCCCAATCCTCTCCCCCTTGAGGGAGAGAGGGTTATTCGTTTTACTACGAATGGATCCCGGCTTTCGCCGGGATGACGGGTTTTTTTTGCAGGTTAAGACAGGCCTACAACCACTTTTCCTTCCACGTCAGAAACATGAGGGCGGTCCAGAGTTTGGGGGCGTGCTGGGTGCGGCCGGAAAGGTATTCGTTCCAGACAGCGCGCAGGGCGGGCGCGTTAAGATAGCCGTCCTCTTTCAATGTCTTCTCATCCAGAAGGTCTTCGGCCCAGCCGCGCAAATCGCTGCGCAGCCATTCGGCGATGGGGACGGAAAAACCCTGTTTAGGGCGCTCGGTCAAGGCGCGGGGGACGTGGCGGTTTAAAACCTGCCGCAGCAGATATTTGCCCTGGCCGTTTCTGATCTTCATGTTTTCCGGCAGCGTCCAGACGTAATCATATATCCGTTTATCGAGTAACGGCGCGCGCGCTTCGAGCGATACGGCCATGCTGGCGCGGTCGACCTTCGTAAGAATATCGCCCGGCAGATAAGACAGCGCGTCCCAGTACATCATGCGCTCGGCGAAGCTGAGGTTTTGCGGTTGCCATTCGTGGTCGGTAGCGAGGGTGTGGAAATCGCCGCCGCCGCTGACGATTGTTTCGGGGCTATCCCATTGGCTGACCAGATTTTGATAGATGTCTTCCTGATTCTTCATGCCCAAAATTCCGCCGATCTTGTGCATGCGCTCGCCAAGGCGCGGCTGGCCGGGGGCCATGGCGTTCCATTTTTCGATGCTGGTGCTGGTGATGAATTTTGCCAGCGCAAGCCGTGCGGGGCGCGGCGTGAATTTCATCATGCGCCACAGACGCGGCCCCACGACATGACGGTTATAGCCGCCCAGCATTTCATCGCCGCCATCGCCCGATAAAACGACGCTGACGCTTTGGCGGGCGAATTTGGAAACAAGGTAAGTCGGGATCTGTGAAAAATCGCCGAACGGCTCGTCGTAAATTTCGGGCAGGAGAGGGATTATATTCTGTGCGTCTTTGGCGCTCAGATAATGCTCGTGATGGTCGGTGCCCAGATGCGCGGCGACTTTGCGGGCGTGTGCCGCTTCGTCGTAACCGGATTCCGAAAATCCGATGGTGTAGGTCTTGACGGGCTTGGGGGAGATTTTTTGCATCAGGGCGACGATGGCCGAGCTGTCGATGCCGCCCGATAAAAACGCGCCCAGCGGCACGTCGGAGATCATGCGCTCCCGCGTGCAGGTGGTTAAAAGCGCTTCGAATTCATTTACAATTTCACTTTCCGATTTCGATCTGTGCTTTTGCTTTTGCTCCTCAAGCACGCGCAGATGATGCCAGTAACTTTCCATGAGGGATTCAAGATTCGCGCCGGGCGTTATCTTTTCGACGTTGATGCTGATCCGAAATCCGGCGGGCAGGCTCCAGACATTTTCGTAGATGCAAAGCGGCGCGGGGACATAGCCATAGCGCATATAGGCGCTCAAGGCTTTACGATTCACGACAGGTTTGAAATCCGGGTGCGCGTGAATGGCTTTGAGTTCGGAGGAAAAAACCAGAGATTGGCCCGCCCAGCCGACATAAAGCGGCTTCTTACCGAGGCGATCGCGGACAAGGTGAAGCTGTTTGTCTTTTTTGTCCCATAGGGCAAAGGCGAACATGCCGTCGATTTTCTGCAGCGCCAGATTAAGCCCCCAGAAATCAATGGCGGCGAGGATAACCTCGGTGTCGCTGCGGCCGCGAAAGGAAACGCCCATGCGCTCCAGCTCGGATTTTATTTCTGAAAAGCGGTAGAACTCGCCGTTATAGGTGATGACGTAGCGGCCGGATGCCGATTCCATCGGCTGGTGGCCGTTCTCGGACAGGTCGATAATCGCAAGGCGGCGGTGGCCGAGGGCCAAGGGCTTATCGGGGTCCTGCCAGATCCCGGAGCTGTCCGGCCCCCGGTGGGAAAGGGTATCTGTTATCTCCGTGGCCAGACGCGCCAGAGCCTGCCGGTTCTGTCCTTGTTTTGCGCTGTAAATGCCCGTAATGCCGCACATGATCTTAAATCGTTTTATTTCTTAAGCCGCGTTCTGTTAGAATGAGATATATACCGGAAACATCCTGTATCGGGTAATAGAAATGAATATCGATCTTCTTTTTACGCCGCAGGGCGAAAGCGGCCTTATTTCGGCGGGAAACCTCGTGCAGAAAGTGGCGGGGGTTATTTTCAGCATCGAAACGGGCATCATGACGCTGGAGTATGTCGATATGGATTATATCGACCTTAATATCCCGGTCGAAAAAGATTTCCATAGCGCATTTGATTTCAATCACCATATCCATATCGGCGCCTATGCGCAGGATCACATTGCGCAGGCCTATCAGGTGCCGTTTATGATCTCGGACGATCCTTACCGCAGCCAGATCGTCCCCGTGCCCGATACCGCCAATCCGCTGCTGGCGTTTGAGGCGTTTATCCGCCGCTGTACCCACGGCCAACCCGTGCACCGGGAGGACCTGGGGGATGAGGGCAAGATGGGCTGCGTGCTGGGTGATGCCATCCCCTCCAGCCTGCAATTTGCGCCGCATCTGGCGCGCCGCCGCAACTTTGAGGCCGCGCCCAAACTTGCGCCGAGCAATATGCCGAGCCTTGGCTTGGGTACGTCGGGGGGCGGGGGTGGCGGTGGTGCTACGTCCCGTCCACGGAACGTGACGCGCAAAAAGCCGGAAGGTTCGGAGTAAGAGTTTCCTATTTCCCCTGCTCGCGCCGGATCTTGCGCCAGTTGGCGACGTTGCGGTTGTGCTCCTCAAGAGTGGCGGCGAAGATATGCCCGCCCGTGCCGTCGGCGACGAAATAGATGAAATCATGTTGCTCAGGATCGAGAACAGCCTCAATCGCGGCACGGCCCGGATTGGCGATGGGGCCGGGCGGCAGGCCGGGATATTTATAGGTGTTGTAGGGGCTGTCGATTTCAAGGTCTTTGCTTAGTAGGCGGCGGCCCAGCGGCCCTTGCCCGTCGTTTTTGTGTTTTCCTTTTGTGATGGCGTAAATCACCGTCGGGTCGGTTTGCAGAGCGATGCCGTTTTTCAGGCGGTTGAGGAATACCCCCGCGATGCGTTTTCTTTCTTCGGCTACGGCGGTTTCCTTCTCAACGATGGAGGCCAGCGTCAATACGTTTTTGACCGTTGGTTCCATGCCGCCGAAGCGCTTTTTTTCGACGTCTTCAGGACAGGCGTAGGAGGAAAATTGTTCGCTGCTCATGGACCCTACGGCGTTCCAGTCCAGTGCATCGTGCAGATATCCGCAGGCCAGAAGCACTTCGCGGCGCATGGCATTTTCAACGCGCTTCAGAAGCTGCTGGCGATCCTCATTCCGCTTGTAATCGTAGGTATTGGGCAGAAGCATGCCTTCTGCGGGGATTTGCACGACTTCGCCGCTGAGTTCGGGGATGGCGTTTACTATTTGGACAATTTCGTAGCTAGTTAGTCCCTCGGGGATCGTAAAGCGCCGCCCAAAGGTCGTGCCGTTCTGCATGAGAGCAAGAATTTCACGGATGCTCACGCCGGGCGGGAGTTCGTATTCCCCGGCCTTGAGGCCGCTTTGCGCGCCGGTGACGCGGGCGGCGATTTTAAAGACAAAGGCATGTTCGATGACGCCTTCGGCGGCCAGTTTTTGCGCGATGCCGCCGGAAGAAGCGCCCGGTTCGACGTCAAAAAGTTTTGCTTCGCTCAAGGGGCCGGGCTTTTTGAATTCACGATCCAGCCACCAGAAACCGGCCAGAACAACCACAACGGAAATTGTCAGCCCGTAAACCAGAAAACCCAGAACAAGTTTTCCGGCTTTTATACGCGGCATTTACACGGCCCGCACGATGATCGAGGCGTTGGTGCCGCCGAATCCGAAGGAGTTGGAGAGAACTGTTTTGACCTTTTTCTCCTTCGCCTTCTTGGGGATGAGGTCGATGCCGATACATTCCTCGGAAGGATCTTCAAGATTAAGGGTCGGTGGCAAAATGCCTGTTTCGAGCGCCTTGACGGAGAAGATCGCCTCGACCGCGCCCGCCGCGCCCAGCAAATGGCCGATGGCGGATTTCGTCGAGGACATGGAGAGTTTGTTCAGAGAATTGCCAAACAGTTTTTTGATGGCGAGGCATTCGATACCGTCGCCCACGGGCGTAGAGGTGCCGTGCGCGTTGATGTAGCCGATATCCTCGGGATTCAGCCCGGCGCGCTTGAGGGCGGCTTCGACGGCGCGGCGGCCGCCCGAACCGTCCGGGGCCGGGGACGTGATGTGGTTGGCATCGCCCGACATGCCGTAGCCGACGATCTCGCCGTAAATTTTTGCACCGCGTTTTTTCGCGTGCTCGTATTCTTCGAGAATGACAACGCCTGCGCCTTCGGCAATGACGAATCCGTCACGCGCCTTATCAAACGGGCGGGAGCCTTCGGTCGGGCGGTCGTTATATCCCGTCGAGAGTGCGCGCACGGCGGCAAAGCTGGCTACGCCCAGGCGATTCACGCCGGCTTCGGCGCCGCCCGCGACCATGACATCGGCATCGCCGAATGCCACCATGCGGCTGGCATCACCGATGGCATGAGTGCCGGTGGCGCAGGCCGTGACTACCGCGTGATTGGGGCCACGAAAACCGTATTTGATCGAGACGTGGCCCGAAGCGATGTTGATCAGCATGGCCGGGTTGGCGAAGGGCGAAATACGGCGCGGGCCTTGTTCTTTCAACGTCAGCGCCGTTTCGTACATGGTCTGGAGGCCGCCGATGCCGCTGCCGATCATGACGCCCGTGCGCTCCAGGTCTTCGTCGCGTGTGGGTTTCCAGCCGCTGTCTTCCACCGCTTCATGTGCAGCGGCGAGGGCAAAAATCGTAAAGTCGTCGATTTTGCGCTGGTCCTTCGGGGGGACGTAGAGATCGGCGTTGAAGGCACCGTCTTTTGGCTCCGCGTCTGTCGAGCGCGGAATTACCCCGGCGATTCTGGAAGTGATGTCGGCGACTTCGAAGTGTTCGATCTTGCGCAGGCCGCTTTTCCCGGCGATCAGTTTTTCCCAGCAACTATTGACCCCATACCCGAGGGGGGAAACCATGCCCATGCCTGTGATGACAACTCGACGCATTTTTTAACCTCTAAAGACAGACAGCCGCTAACGCGGCTGACTTGCTGGATCCCGTTTGTTTATGTTCGTTCTCGCTTCGCTCAAACTCACCAACGGGATGACGGCGTACGCTTACTCGCCGGCATTTTCCTTGATGAAGTTGATGGCATCGCCAACGGTCTGGATTTTCTCAGCGGCATCGTCAGGAATTTCAACGCTGAATTCTTCCTCGAAAGCCATAACCAGCTCAACGGTGTCGAGCGAATCTGCGCCCAGATCATCGATAAAGCTGGCGCTTTCGGAGACTTTGCTCTCTTCAACACCAAGATGTTCAACAACAATCTTTTTTACACGTTCGGCAACGTCACTCATCGCAATTCCTTATCTTTGTTTTCTTTAAAATACCGGGCCCCGGGCCCGAATGGCTCAGGACTTTATCAGCCCCGAAGCTTATTGCAAGCAATTTTACCTCACTAACATAGCGTTAGCCTTTTTTCCAGCCTTTTCCGTGCCTTAGGATGGCCGGAATGTGGATAAGAGAGTCGATGATGCCGTGCGCCCCGGCCTCTTTTAGCCTTAATTCATGGCTGCCTTGGTGGTGGGCGGTACCCGTAAAACCGACAACATCCATATTGGCGGCCAGCGCCGCCGTCACGCCGACATGGCTGTCTTCGATCACAAGTGTTTTTTCCGGCGCGCATCCCATGGACTCAGCCGCATACAAAAAAATATCGGGGGCGGGCTTGGGGCGTTCGACCTGTATTCTGGTGAAGACGTGTGGCTCAGGGAAAAAATCGAGCACTTTTGTAACCTTCAGGCTGCGCAGGACATTTCCCCGTTCGCCGTTCGAGGCAACGCAGGTTTTGATGTTGCCACCTTCAAGTCCGGATAGAACGTCATGCGCGCCGTGAACGGCCTTAATTTCGGCCTCCATGCGCTCCCGGGCAATTTCGGTGTAGCGGTGAACGATATTTTCCGGCATCGGCTGGCGGTGCTTTTCCTCAAGCCATATGCGCATCTCGCTCCAGCTTAAACCCGCGAAAAGAGAGTTGCAGACTGCAGGGGTGTATTCAGGAAATCCGGCCTCTGTCAAAAGTTCGGATGTGATGACGCTATAAACTCTCTCGCTGTCGACCAGCGTGCCGTCGCAATCAAAGATGATGAGGTCGTAAGAAGACATCAAACCATCGCAAGGCCGCCATTCACATGAATGGTCTGGCCGGTGACGTAGGCGGCCTCTTCGCTGGCCAGATACACTGTGGCGGCGGCGATATCTTTGGCGCTGCCCATTTTCCCGGCGGGGATGCTCGCGTTTATTTTTTCCTTGAGTGCGTCGGTCAGAGCGTCCGTCATGGCTGTGGCGATAAAGCCCGGTGCGATGCAATTGACAGTAATATTGCGGCTGGCGATTTCCTGTGCCATCGCTTTGGACCAGCCGATCATGCCGGCTTTGGAGGCAACGTAATTGCACTGGCCCGGATTGCCCGTCACGCCGACGATGCTTGAGATATTTACGATGCGGCCCCAGCGGCGCTTCATCATGCCGCGCTGCACGGCTCTGGCGAGTTGAAAGGGCGCGGTGAGATTGACGTCCAGCACTTCCTGCCACTCCTCATCTTTCATACGCATGGAAAGGTTGTCGCGGGTGAGGCCCGCGTTATTCACGAGGATGTCGATCTGGCCCATGGCTTCTTCGGTGCGTTTGACGAGATCGGTAATGGCCTCGGCCCCCGACAGATCGGCGGCAAGGACATGAACGCGGTCTTTTAGTTCAGCCGCTAGCGCCTTGAGCTTTTCCTCGTTGCGGCCTGAAATGCCAACGGTTGCACCTTGTGCATGAAGGGCTTTTGCAATGGCATTGCCAATGCCCCCCGTCGCGCCGGTGACAAGAGCCGTTTTGCCTGTAAGGTTGAACATGCGTCTATCCTTTCAGTTTTCTGATCAGGTTCTCGATACCCTCCGGCGTAGCGACGCTGTCGCAGGCGATGTCTTTGTCGATACGGCGGATTAACCCTCCTAGCACTTTTCCGGCACCGATTTCGACCATATCCGTAACGCCCTGACCCTTCATCCACAGGACGGATTCGCGCCAGCGCACCATATCGGTAATCTGGCTGACCAGAAGATCGCGGATGCGGTCCGTCTGATTTTCCGCTTTTGCTGTGACGTTGGAGACAACGGGCAGGGCAGGCGCGGCCATATTTGTTGCGGCCAGTGCCTCGGCCATGATGTCGGCGGCGGGCTTCATCAGCGAACAATGAAAGGGGGCGCTGACCGGCAGCATGACGGCGCGCTTGGCGCCTTTTTCGGTTGCCAGCGCGGCGGCGCGTTCCACGGCCTGTTTGTGGCCGCTGACGACGACCTGACCGGGGGAATTGTCGTTGGCGCATTGGCAGATATCTTTACCGGCGGCTTCAGAGGCGATGGCCTGCACATCGGGAAGGTCCAGCCCCAAAATCGCAGCCATAGCGCCGACGCCCACAGGCACGGCTTTTTGCATCGACTGGCCGCGCAGCTTCAAAAGCTTTGCGGTGTCAGAGAGTTTCAACGTCCCCGCCGCTGTCAGCGCCGCATATTCGCCCAGCGAATGCCCGGCGACGAAGGCGCAGTTTTTGCCGATATCGATGCCGCCCTGTTTTTTGAGGACGGCAATGACCGCCATGGAAACGGCCATCAGGGCTGGTTGGGTGTTTTCTGTAAGATTGAGGTCGGATTCCGGTCCCTCGAAGATGATTTTGGACAGCTTCTGCCCAAGCGATTCGTCGACTTCCTCAAAAACGTCGCGGGCCTCGGGAAAAGCTGCATACAAATCCTTGCCCATATCCACAGACTGGGAACCCTGTCCCGGAAACACCAAAGCTATGCTCATTTTCTTGTCCAATTCGTTGTTATTCCGCCAATATTCAGTGAAATATTATTTCAACCGGAGCGCCATTTTCGATACGTTTATTTCGCGCTGCACCACAAAAACATTCCCGAAAAGTTGCAAGGCATTTCGAATTTATGGCACGCTCAAGGTACTAAATAAATAAAGAGTTCCTGCGTAGCAAGAGCGGAAGAAGAATTCGTTCGTGCATAAGGTGGAATTTGTCAAAAAATGGCCGTTAAAGGCCAGGAACAAGGGGAGAAGTCAAATGAGCGTATCAGTCCATTACAGGATCAAGGAATTGATTGAGCAGACGCGTGAGGCTTTCGAGATCTTCTCATCCTCCGATCACGTCAATTCCGACTATGCCGAGTTTGCAGCCATGTCGCTTGAGGAGTTCAGGACGGCGCTGGGCGCTCCTGATCTTACCGATGGGCAGTTGGTGAAGATGCTGCGCAAGGGCCGCAACAAGTACCGCAAGGGAACGACCAAGGACCGTTGGCCGATGTTTCTGGCCGGGTACGTGACCAACAAGGCAAAAGGCAATGATAAAACCTTGCGGGCGCGGGATTCCTGGGCTGGCCGGTAGGCTGGTGCGGCAGGGCCAATAAAAGGCTTGCTTTTGCAGTGCCTTTTCGTTAATAGTCCTCCAAACATTAACAAAACCTCGCCGGTGGCATGGCTTGCCGGCTTGCGCCGGGTCCGGTTTCCAGATGGAAAGTGGCTTTGGCGGTGAAACCAGGAGGAACGAAATGCCTTTCTACGAAACCGTGTTTATGGCGCGGCAGGATTTGACCGAAAAGCAGGTCAAGGATCTGACCGACCAGTTCTGCAAGATCATTACCGATCAGGGCGGAAAAATTCACAAAACAGAGCAATGGGGTCTGCGGACTCTGGCCTACAAGATCAAGAAGGGCCGCAAGGCGCATTACGTCCTGATCGAAACGAACACGCCTGCGCCTGCGGTCATTGAAATGGAGCGCCAGATGCGCCTGCACGACGACGTGTTGCGCTATCTGACCGTTCGTGAAAATGAACTGTCCAAAGGTCCGTCCGTGATGATGGATAAAAGCGGCGGCCGCGACGACGAGCGCGATTCCAGGCCGCGTTTTTCAAGAGACATTGAAGAGGAGGCTGCCTAAATGAGCACCGAACAAGCCACAAAACGCCCGTTTTTCCGCCGCAAGAAAAGCTGCCCGTTCACCGGGCCGAACGCTCCGGCGATCGACTGGAAGAATGTCCGCATGCTGAGCCGTTATATTTCCGAGCGCGGCAAAATGGTCCCAAGCCGCATCACATCGGTTTCGCAAAGCAAGCAGCGTGAGCTGGCCCGCGCCATCAAGCGCGCCCGTTTCATGGGTCTGCTCCACTACGTGCGCGATGAAAACGACAACAGCGCACGCGGATAACCCCTGGAGGAATTTAAAGTCATGGCACAAACACAGGTTATACTACTCGAACGCATAGAGAGCCTCGGCAAGATGGGTGATACCGTCACAGTCAAGCCGGGCTATGCGCGCAATTATCTTCTGCCGCAGAAAAAAGCGCTGCGTGCGACCAAGGAAAACATCGCGTATTTCGAAGGTCAGCGCAAACAGCTTGAAGCGCAGAACGACAAACTGAAAAAAGAAGCCGAGAAGCTGGCGAAGAAACTCGACGGGATGAAGATTCCTTTGATCCGTCAGGCTTCGGAATCCGGCCATCTTTTCGGCTCGGTAACGGCCCGCGACATCGCAACCGGGGCATCCGAGGTTTCCAAGGAAACGATCGTCCGCGAAATGGTGCGCCTGAACCAGAACTTCAAGTTTATCGGGCTGTTCCCGGTCGACATCGCCCTGCACCCGGAAGTCAAGGTTTCCGTGACAATCAACGTCGCCCGGACGACCGAAGAAGCCGAGATTCAGGCCAAGACCGGCAAGGCTCTGATCGCCGACAGCAAAGCTGCCAAGGACGAAGGCGAGCAGGCGCAGGAAACACAGGAAGAGGCTGCTCTGGAAGGCGTTCTTGAAGAAGGCGCTCTGGAAGCTGAAAAGGAAAAGAAAGCTGCCAAAAAAGCCAAGAAAAAGGCTGAGGAAGAGGCTGCGGCTTCTGAAGAAGCTGCCGGGGAATAGTCCCCGTTATTCACAAGGCTAAATATTTAGAAACCTAGCGGGAATTACAACATTTCTGCTAGGTTTTTTTATGGTTCAATACTCCGCGTTAAAAGAAAAGCCCGCAGCCGGGCAGGGTTCGTCTTCCGCCGCCGCGCCTGTGGCCGCCTACCGCATGATGCCGCATAATCTTGAGGCCGAGCAGGGGATGCTGGGGTCGTTGCTGGTTGACAACCGCGCCCTTGAGAAGGTCGGCGATTTTCTACGCGCCAACCATTTTTTTGTGCCCGCGCACCAGCGCATTTTCGAGGCGATCATCACGCATATTGATCGCGGGCAGAACGCCTCGCCCGTGACGCTGAAGAATTATTTCGAAAAGGACGCGGACCTTACGGATGTCGGCGGAGCGGGGTATCTGGCGGATCTTGCGGCTTCGGTGGTCAGCGTCATCAACGCCGAGGATTACGGTCGCACGGTTTACGACCTGCATTTGCGGCGCGAGCTGATTACGCTGGGCGAGGAAATCGTCAACGAAGCCTTTGACCATAAACTGGAGGCCGATGCCAAGGACACGATCGAACAGGCGGAATCGCGCCTGTTCACGCTGGCCGAAAGCGGCGAGATCAGGGGCAGTTTCGTCACGCTGCGCGATTCGGTGCTTGTTGCGATTGAACACGCGGAGAAAGCTTTCAAAACTGTAGGCAGCGTTACGGGCGTGACGACGGGCCTGCGTGACATGGATAAAAAATTGGGAGGTCTCCAAAAATCGGACCTCTTGATTCTCGCAGGGCGTCCGTCGATGGGCAAGACGGCGCTGGCGACCAATATCGCCTTTAACGCCGCCAACCGCTATGCGGAAACAGGCGGGGCGGAAGGCGCGATTGTCGGGTTTTTCTCACTCGAAATGTCCGCCGACCAGCTTGCGACAAGGATACTGGCCGACCAGTCCGGAATTTCGGGCGACGACATCCGCAAGGGCAATATCAAGCAGGACGATTTCCGCCGCTTTGTCGAGGCCAGCCAGAAACTTTCGCAGGTGCCGCTTTATATCGACGACACGCCCGCGCTTACGATCAGCGCTGTGCGTACCCGCGCAAGACGTTTGAAGCGCCAGCATGGCCTCAGCATGCTGGTCATCGACTATCTCCAGCTTTTGCGCGGCACGGGATCGAAGCAGGGGATGGACAACCGCGTGGTGGAGGTATCCGAGATTACGCGGGGCCTTAAGGCCATCGCCAAGGAATTGCAAATCCCCGTGCTGGCATTGTCACAGCTCTCGCGTCAGGTCGAGCAGCGCGAAGACAAAAGGCCGCAGCTTTCGGATTTGAGGGAATCAGGCTCTATCGAACAGGACTCGGATATCGTCATGTTCGTCTACCGTGAGGAATATTATCTCTCGCGCACCGAGCCGGAGCCGGGCACGGAAAAGCACCTCAAATGGCAGGAAAGCATGGAGAAGGCGCATAATGTCGGGGAGTGCATCATCGCCAAGCAGCGTCACGGCGCGATCGGAACGGTACGGATGCACTTTAACCCGAACCTGACGCGCTTCTCCGACCTCGATCAATTGCACGAAGGGTGACGGCTTTTAGGCCATGCCGGGCGTTTTCGGGCCGCTGATTGAAGATATAAGTTCCGGTTCGGGTTTTATCTTGTCGTCTGGCACTGCCGGTTTTTCAAGTGGCACAGTAGTTCTAAGCGCGTGCTGATAATCGCCACTCAGACCGTCTTTCGGAACCGCAACGCCGAGAGAGGCCAGCATGTTCAGAGCCTGTTTATCTTCATTAAGGTCTTTAACATACGACTCCATGACAATTTTTAATCTCGCATCCAGCACATCTGCTGACAGGCTCTCCCCTCCGTCGGCGGCGAGGCGCATTTGAACGCTCGTTTCCAGCGCCGCCCAGTGAAGAGCGGCATGAGCCGGATCATTCTTTCTTGAGGCCATCGCAAAGCCATTGCAGAGTTTTCGTTCAAGATCCAGGATATTGCCGTTGTTTTCGGCATAAGAAATAATGACTTCAGCCAGCGCATTTTTGAGAGCCAAAGGATTGCTCTGGAGGCTTGCCAAAATATTCCTGTTGTTTCCATCGACTCCCGCAATCATAAGCGGCGAAGCGGATTCGGGGTCAAGGTGAAACTCTACAATCTGCTCTTGTGCCTGTTGCGGCGCGTCTTTGGCGTTGTTTCTGTAGATGGCTCCTGTAAGGAGCAATTGTTCTCGTGCCTTTGGATCGAGCGATGCAACGAACGCATCTCCCTCTTTCTGAAATAAAGCGGGGGAATCCTTGTACTTCTCATTTAATGCCGCCGTCAAACCAAGGAAGGCGGTGGTGACTTCATAAGTATTTCCTTCGGCAGAAAATTTCTTTATTTTATCTTTGGCTTCTTCGATTATCTCGTCGAGGCTTACACTTTTCGAGAGAGCCAGAATACGTTGCCGGATTTCTTCTTGTGCCGCTTCACTCGACATCAGGAGGCGCGCTTGTTCTTCGGAGTGGTTGCTTGTCTGCGTTGTAGACGCAACCTCAACCCTGTCTGTTGCGGTCCCTTTTTTCTGTTCCCGTGTTGTTTCGGTTTTTGCAGGTGCAGTGACAGGATTTCTTGGTTTTTCTTCAGATTTCGGGGGCTGGTTGGCCGCAAACTGAAGGGTTTCTCTTCTGTTTTGTTCGTCTCGCGCATGAAGGACCTGATCGACGCCAGAAACCAGACTTGCGAACTGAGTTGCTCTTCTGTTGAACAACCATGCCAAGCGTTCTTTCAAAGCTGAGCCATCTATTTCGCCTTTGACTGCCGCCATGAGCGTTTTATCGTTGGCTTTGTCTACAAATTTGGCAAAACCTTTTGCGGTTCTTTCAATCCAGCTAAGGTTTTCTTCCTTCGGTGCTGTCTTTGCCTTGACTGTTGTGGTTCCGGCAGCGGGCGATGTGTGAGGTTTTTCAGCGGTTTTGCCGTACATAATTTTTTCGACGTATTGCAGCGTTACCTGGTCCCAGGCCATTTTCTGATCGTGCATTTTTCCGTCAGATCCCTTGATAGGCAGATAGTTTTCGGGGTTCTTTCCAAGGTTTTCCGGTTTTAGCGCCCGTTCGGCTGCCTTGTTTCTCATATAGGCCAGCCATTCTTCACCTGTGATGCTGTCCTTGCCGAGTTTTTTTCTGACGTGCTCGATGGCTTTTGGGCCGGCATTGTAGGCCACCAGATTCAAAATAGGATCGCCGTGGACTTCTTTGGCGGACAAAGATTCGGCGGTGTGCCTGATATAGGCCTGGCGTGCCTTGTCGGGATTATTGAGATCTTCAATTGAAGTCAGTTCGTATTTTTTTCCTGTCGTGAGCGTGAATTGATACATGCCATATGAATTTTTACTTGGGTCTTCGGAATGGGTATGTAAGGCACGTGGATTAAATCCGGATTCCTGAAAAACCTGATTGCTGGATATTGCGATGTTGATTTTGGTTGTTCCGGGTTTATCGTTATGCAGTTTCAATGCTTCGATGTGTGCGCGAGCGGCCTCATTAACTTTGGTATCTTTTGCCATCGCCACAAGCAAATCAGGCCGCAGAGCCGAAGAATCAAAACCGAACTCGCTTTCCAGTTTTTTACTGATCATGAGAGCCATCGCCACTGTTTGCGTTTGCTCGCCCGAGACGCCGTCAGATGAAATTTTGAAGCCCAAATCCTTCATGGATTTCTGAAAGGCTTTGATATCGCTTTTAGACATGGGCTGGCCATTATGAATATCTCTGGCCATCTTCAATAAATCTGGAGTAATGACTTTTTCCGCCATTGGTACACCCTCATTTTATGCGGCTCTTTTTATGTAATTTTATGAGCCTGCTACTACACCGCTGTACTAATTTACTTTTTTTGTATTTATATTTCGTTACTATGCATTATACGAAAATTTCGGCCAAAGCGCAAAAATAATACGTTAAACCACACCTAAAGCATTGATTAATATGGATAAATTCCCCGCCACGCTCGTCATAGATCTTGATCGGATCAAAAAAAATTATCACATTTTTTGTGATCTGGCGGGCGATTCCTGCGCGGTTTCGGGGGTGGTGAAGGCGGACGGCTATGGCCTTGGCGCGGCCCCCGTGGCGGCGGTTTTGAACGAGGAGGGTTGCCGCGATTACTTCGTCGCTACACCCGAGGAAGGCGCGGAGATCAGGGAAATCGTCGCCGCCGATTCGCGGATTTATGTCCTGAACGGATACTACAGAGGGTTTGAGGCCGAGTACGCGCATTACAATTTGATCCCGGTTCTCAATTCGCTGGAAGAAATCGGGCGTTATAAAAACGGCCCCTGTGTTTTGCATTTCAACACCGGGATGAACCGTCTGGGGATCGGCGCGGCGGAGACGAAAAAGATTCTGGACGATAAGTCAGTTTTGAAAGGCAAGGAGGTGCATTGTGTGATGAGCCATTTTGCCTGCGCGGATGAAAAGGATCATCCGATGAACCGCACGCAGTTTGAAAAATTTTCTCAAATTGCAAAACATTTTCCGGGCGCAAAAAAATCGATGGCCAATTCCGCCGGGGCTTTTCTGTCGAGCGATTATCATTTCGACATGATCCGGCCCGGTGCTGGGATTTACGGCCTCAATCCGCAGAACGACAAAGAAAATCCCGTGCAGGGCGTTGTAGAATTGCGGGCGCAGATTCTCCAGACTGTTCCCGTTGCGAAAGGTGAAACGGTTGGCTATGGCGCGAGTTATAAATTCGAGAAGGATACGGTTTTGGCCACGGTATCGCTGGGTTACGCGGACGGTATTTTGCGCAGTTCAAGCGACAAGGGCCATTTGTTCTGGAATGGCGTTGCTTTGCCCGTGCGGGGGCGGGTGTCGATGGATCTTTTGACGGTTGATCTTGGCGGTTTGCCGGAGCAGGGCAGGCCGCGAGCGGGAGATGAGCTTGAGGTTATCGGGCCGCATCAGAGCGCGGATAAACTTGCGGCAGCGGCGGGGACGATTGGCTATGAGATTTTAACTTCGCTTGGTTTGCGTTATGAGCGCGTCTACCGCTATGAAGCCGCCGTCAATATGGTTGCCAGCGCCGGGTCGATTTCCGCATAGATTTCGTTTTTGAGAGATTCAAAATGCGCGTCCGGGAAGTCCTCCGGTTCGGCGATATCCATGAAATCATCCGTCATGCGCATCTGCACCGGAAGATCCGCATCCGAAAGAGGAGCGTATTCGCCATATATTTTTTCCGGCAGGCGGAAATCCCACCATTCCTGCGGCAGTGCCAGCAATGGGAGTTTGAGCGCATTGGAGGCTGTCTGCATCGCCGCTTCGAGTTTTTTGCGGTTGTTCTTTATTTCACCACTCAAGGCTGCATAATCGCGGTGCGCCGGATTGGAAGCTGCATCGGGTTTAGCCGCCAGATAATCGAATTCGGTGCCCATATCTATTTTTTTGCCCTCCGCCGTTTCCAGCGAAAGGTCGATGGCCATGCCGCGCGGATGGGCCCCGGCACCGGGGGGGGAGAGAAGGCGCGTTGGCCCCTCCAGCCATCCCGGGTTCTTTTGAACGATGGGTGATTTTTGCATGCGCTTTTGCGCCTCAACCGTGCGCAGCCCGTCATAGAGAACAATCTGTAGATTATGGTTTTTCAGGGAGCAAGCGGCAGCGAGTAAAACAATCTTGGCGAGAGGCTTATACAGCCACAGCCTTGCCTGCGGCCTGTAGATAACGCCGAAAATATTCTCCGGGGCGGGCTTGCAATAGGCTAGATCAATCCGCAGCGGGAAATCTTCTGTAAAAATGTCCATCGGAACAAGGGCTTCCGGCGCGATTTTTTTCATGCCATAATTCATAGCACGGTCAGGAAGTAGATGCTAGACGAAGTGCCTGATTTCCTTTAGTGTTCACCGAGAGTCCCGGTTCCTGAGTTCGCAAAAAGCACAATAAAAACAAACAAGACACTGATGAATACGCAATCGGAAAAAACGGCAGCCGCACCCTTTGATTTTATCCTGAATTTGTTTGCCGCCATTGGCGGCACTTTGCTGCGTTTTTTGTCTGCGGTTGGCAGGCTGGCGATGTTCATCGGCAAGTCGGTGGCGCATTGCTTCATGCCGCCCTTTTTCCCCAGCCAGCTTATGCGCCAGATCATCGATATCGGTTATTATTCTCTGCCTGTGGTGGGTATGACGGCGTTATTTACCGGGATGGTGCTGGCGCTGCAAAGCTATACGGGGTTTACGCGCTTTAACGCCGAAGGCGCGATTGCGGGCGTGGTCGTTCTTTCGGTGACGCGGGAGCTTGCGCCGGTTCTGGCGGGCCTGATGGTGGCCGGGAGGATTGGCGCGGCGATTGCCGCCGAAATAGGCACGATGCGCGTGACGGAGCAGATCGACGCGCTGACCACGCTTTCGGTGAACCCTTTCAAATACCTGATCGCGCCGCGTGTGATTGCCGGGACGCTGATGCTGCCCTTGCTGGTTTTCGTCGGCGATATTATCGGCGTGTTCGGCGGCTATGTGGTGGCGATTTATAACCTTGGCTTTTCGCCCGGAAGCTACCTGTCGCAAACATGGGACACGCTTGAAGCCATGGACGTTATCTCAGGCCTTGTGAAGGCGGGCGTATTTGGTTTTATCGTTGCGACGATGGGCTGTTATCACGGTTTCAACTCCCAGCGCGGCGCGCAGGGCGTCGGCGCGGCAACGACGAACGCTGTGGTGTCGGCCTCGATATTGATCCTGATATTCAACTATATCCTGACGCAGGTGTTTTTCTCATGAGCGAGATTAAACTAAGCCTGCGCGGCGTTAAAAAAGAATTCGGCCCGAAAAAAGTTCTTCAGGGTATCGACCTGGATGTGCCGGCGGGAAAATCCCTCGTTGTGATCGGCGGCTCGGGTACCGGGAAATCCGTGATGATCAAATGCGTCTTGGGTCTTATTCGCCATGACGAGGGAACCATTACGGTCGACGGGCAGGACATAGGCAAGCTTGATGCACGCGGGCGCGACGAAATGATGCATAAATTTGGCATGCTGTTTCAGGGTGCGGCGCTGTTTGACTCTTTAAGAGTATGGGAAAATGTGGCGTTTGGCCTTGTTCAGGGGCGCGGCATGAACCGCAAGCAGGCCCGTGAAATCGCAGTTGAAAAGATCATGGCTGTGGGCCTGAAGCCCGAAACCGCCAATCTCTACCCGGCGGAGCTTTCGGGCGGAATGCAAAAGCGTGTCGGCCTCGCCCGCGCCGTGGCGACTAGCCCCGAAATTATCTTCTTTGACGAGCCGACGACGGGGCTTGACCCGATCATGTCCGACGTCATCAACAAGCTGATCGTTGAGCAGGTCAAGGGGTTGGGAGCGACGGCATTGTCGATCACGCATGATATGGCGAGCGTGCGTACCATCGCCGATTATGTGGCGATGATCCATGAAGGAAAAATTATATGGAAGGGGCCGGTCGGAGAGCTCGACAAATCGGGCAACCCTTATGTCGATCAGTTCATACACGGCCGCGCCGAAGGGCCGATTAAAAGGCGCGTGGCCTAGTGCCGCTACAGGCTTGAAGCATGAAATATCTGAAATATGCATTTTGGGGCATGATATCGCTGGGCTTTCTGGGCCTGATCGTCGGCATTTCCGGATTTGTCTATATCATCAGTTATTACGGCCACGATCTGCCAGATTACAACCAGCTTAAGGATTACAAGCCCCCGATTGTCACGCGGATTTACGCCGGGGACGGGCGGCTGATGAGCGAGTTTGCCGAGCAGAACAGGGTTTTTGTGCCTGCTGAATCTATTCCCGATCTGGTCAAGAACGCCTTTATCGCCGCCGAGGACAAGAATTTTTACGAGCATGACGGCGTCGATTACTATGCGATCCTGCGTGCCATCGGCACGAATTTTGCCAATATGGGCAGCGATAAACGTTTGGTCGGCGCTTCGACGATTACGCAGCAAGTCATGAAAAACTTTCTTTTGACCAAGGAGCGTTCCTACAAGCGAAAAATCAAGGAAGCCATTCTGGCGACGCGTATGGAACGGGCCATGGATAAAAACCGTATCCTCGAACTTTACCTGAATGAAATTTTTCTGGGCCAGAGGTCATACGGTGTGGCGGCGGCGGCGCTGCAATATTTCGGCAAGTCGCTGGAGGAGCTTGATATAGAGGAGGCTGCTTATCTTGCGGCCCTGCCCAAGGCACCCAACAATTATCACCCGGTCAAGCATCCGGAGGCGGCGCTGGCCCGCCGCAACTGGGTCATCGACCGCATGACCGAGGATGGCCACATCACGAGAGAGCAAGCGAAGGCGGCCAAGGAAAAACCGCTCAAGGTCATCGAGAACCCCGACCGCAGTATCACCAATGCGCAGTATTTCGCCGAGGAAGTCCGCCGGGAGTTGGGCGAGCGTTACGGCAAGGAGGCTCTATATGGCGGCGGGCTGGTGACGCGCACGAGTCTTGATCCACATTTGCAGGATATCGCAATCCGCACCCTGCGCGAGGGATTGATGGAATACGACCGCCGTCACGGCTGGCGCGGACCAGTTGCGCATATTAAGGGCGCCGATGACTGGCAGGCGAAATTGCGCGAGTTTGGCCGTGCGGAAACGGTTCTCGAAGAATGGCAAATGGCCGTGGTTCTGAAGGTGGAAACAATAAAGGCCGAGATCGGTTTTGTCGGCGGCGCACGCGCAACGCTTCCGCTGGAGGGCGTGGCGTGGGCGCGCAACTGCGTCAACGATTGCTATGCGCTGGGGCCCGAGGTGATCCGTATGGATCAGGTGGTTAAGGTCGGCGACGTCATCATGGTTGAAAAGGTCGAAGGCACGAAAGGCGAAGATGGCAAGGCCGGCCCGGCGAAATATTTCCTGCGTCAGGTGCCAAAAGTTCAGGGCGCGCTGATTGCCATGGACCCGCATACGGGCCGCGTTCTGGCCATGCAGGGCGGCTGGGCGCAGGACAGCAGCGAATTCAACCGCGCCACGCAGGCCCAGCGCCAGCCGGGGTCGGCGTTCAAGCCGTTCGTCTATCTGGCGGCGCTTGAAAGCGGGTTTACGCCCGCGACACTTATTCTCGATGCGCCCTTTATCCTTGAGGACCGCCCCGGAAATCTCTGGAAGCCGGAAAACTATACCAACGAATATTACGGCCCGACGCCGCTGCGCGTCGGCGTTGAAAAATCCCGTAATCTGATGACTGTTCGGCTGGCCGACCATCTCGGCATGGAAAAGATTTCCGATTACGCCGGACGTTACGGCATCACGGAGGATATGCCGCTGCATCTGGCGAATGCTTTGGGGTCGGGCGAAACGACGCTCCTCAAGCTCACGGCGGCCTATGCGATGCTGGTCAATGGCGGAAAAAAGGTCACGCCGACCTTTATCGACCGGGTGCAGGACCGCATGGGCAAGACGGTCTTCAAGCACGATAGCCGCCCGTGCGAAGGCTGCGGCCAGCTTGTCCGGTGGGAGGATCAGGAAACGCCCGATGTTCCTGATGTGCGCGAGCAGCTTGCCGACCCGAAAACCGCCTATCAGATGGTGTCTATTCTTGAGGGCGTCGTGCAGCGCGGCACCGGCGCACGTATCAAAGAGCTGAACAGGCCGCTGGCGGGGAAGACGGGAACGACGAATGAGTCCAAGGATACATGGTTCATCGGCTTTTCGCCGGACCTTGTTGTGGGCGTATTCGCGGGTTTTGACGATCCGAAATCGCTGGGAAAAAAAGAGACGGGCGCTTCGATCGCCGTTCCGGTTTTCAAGGATTTCATGGACGCCGCGCTAAAGGACCAGCCGCCGACGCCGTTCCGCATTCCTCCCGGTATCAAGCAGGTTCAGGTCAACGCCGATACCGGCGTGCGCGCCCAGCCGGGCGATCAGCATGTCATATGGGAGTCGTTCGTGGCCGGGACAGAGCCGACGGATGAAATGTTCATTCTAGATGGCGGTGGCATCAACACCATGCCGGAATCGATCGACAACGATGTCGGCGAATCCGCCACCACCGGCACCGGCGGGATTTATTGAGATTGTCGCTTTAAGTCTTCAGACAACAACCGATTGGTTGAGGACAAGGTTGCCGGAATTCAGGAGATCCTGCGCCGTTCCGGAAACACCATCCATGAAAACAGCAAGCAGATTGAAGCTGTTGCCGCCGCCGTTACCGTCGACATAGACGCGGGTATTCGGTCCGACATTGGTGAAATAGACGAAATCCGAAAGAACGCTGGTCAGCGGATCGTATCCGGTCAGGATGTCTGTGAGGTTAAGAACGTCGCGTCCTGTGCCGGTTTCAAAGTCCCAGATGACGTCACTGCCCGAACTGGCTTCCAGAACATCGTAGACGATCTGGTCTGAATCGCCGTCTTGCGTAAAGATTCTGTCACGGCCCGCGCCGACAACCAAAATGTCATCGCCTAGCCCGCCATCCATGTGGTCGCGCCCTGCGCCGCCGACGATAACATCGTCGCCCTCATTGCCCCACAGGAAGTCGTCGCCATTTTCACCATAAAGTTTTACATTGCCGTAGGTCCAGTTTTCCGAGGTCATGTTAACAACGTCGTTTCCGGCCCCGGCGTAGATAATCTCGATGCCAACGATACGCGGGTCGGTGGTTGCACCCAGCGGGTTTACGGTGATGGCGTCTTCAAGAAAAATGGCGTCGTTTCCGGACGTCATCTGGATGGTATCTATATCATTTCCGCCAACGAACGCATCAAAGCTTCTGTTGTATGTTCCCAGAAAAACCGGCGTGGCGTAGTGCGCGTAGTTCGGGCTACCGAGGTTCAGGGTGACATCTGTTGCAGCCCAGTCGCCGTCGTCGTTGTAGTAAAGGATGTCATCGCCGCGTCCGCCATCAAGGATATCCGACCCCGCGCCTCCGGTCAGATCGTCGCCGCCGCGATCGCCGTACAGCGTGTCGTCGCCCGGGCCGCCATCGATGATGTCGTTGCCGCGACCGCCGTTGATAACGTCGTCGCCGGAATTGCCCCAGATGATGTCATCGCCGTTGCCGCCGGTTATTGTGAAGGGGTTTAGGACAATGCTGGCATGGGCCAGGTTGATGATGTTGTTTCCGTTTCCGGTGGTGATGATCTCGATATTGCGGATAACCTGCATGCCGACATTGTCGGTGACAAACAGAGCGCCGCCGCGCCCGCTCGATGTCGCTATATGCAGCGTATCCGTGCCGCCCAACCCGTCATAGCTGGAATTATTGACATTGTACCTGTCGTCGATTTCGATGACCCTGCCGCTATAGGGGTTGGCCATGCTCATGGTGAGCTGGCCCAGTGTGCCTGAAAAGTTTATGGTATCGTTGCCGTTCGTGGGCATTACACGGTCCCCATAACTTTCTATCTAAAACAGTGACTTAATAAGCCAACCCCATATCATTTCATTATACATAAATTACATTAATAAAGTGATACTTTTAGGGGGATTTAGGGGGGGTGTGAAGTCGTTGATTATGCTGGGTAAATCAGTGAAGATGTCCTGGAGCGAGTGAAGGGATTCGAACCCTCGACCCCGACCTTGGCAAGGTCGTGCTCTACCCCTGAGCTACACTCGCGCCTGTTCAAGAGTGGGGAGAATATAAAGGAAAGCCGCCAGGGTCAAGCCTTAATAGAAAGCGCCCACCTGCACCAGCGGAACTTCGTATCCGATGGGCTCGTGGTCTTTGAAGAGGTAATAAATAATGATGTTGGGTGTTCTTTCGACGCAATAGGCCATGCCAGGTGGAATTTCATAATGCATCAGCTCGTCGTCAAGCTGCTTGTCGCGGAATATGAGCATGAATAGCCGCTGTTCGCGGTAGTACTCCACGCGCTTGACGATGTCGGGAAGCGGACGGTCAGCGACCAGCATAACGCCGCCGTCGCGCAAGACGCCAAGTTCTATATTGAGATCGGCCGCCATCAGCCTATACCCATTTCCGGCCCATTATTTTTGATGCTGAAAGAGGGGGCCTCAGGTTTGATACTGGCGGTCATGGTTGTTGGCTCGGGCAATTGCTTGGGCAGGCATTCGCCGCAAAGATAGCCTCCCGGATGATCGCCAAAAATTCCAATGGCACCCGCCATACCACCAGCTATCCGGTTTGCGGTTTTTTGGTTGTCGACGAGGGGTACCCCCGCATATTCAAGGCTGGCCAGGACAATTCCCGCCGGTTTGTCGTTACTCATGCCCTAATATTCCCCGCACTAATTTTTTTATATTGTTCCTTTAGATTATGGCGGGGGGAAGGTTAATAAATCGTTAATGCACCGGGAAAAAAGGTTGATTTTATTGATAATCATGGGGATAAAGGGGAGGGGATTACCATGAGCCAGCCACACGAAAATATCGCGGAACAACCCTTGCCGACCACGCCGGAGATGCTGTTTGCCCGGCTGCAAGCGCTTGAGATTCCCTATTATTTACATAATCATATACCGATCTTTACGGTGGGGGAGGGGGAGCCGCTGAAGAAGGAAATCCCCGGTGTGCACTGCCGCAATTTATTCCTGCGCGACAAGAAAGAAAAAATGTTTCTGGTGGTGGCCGCCAACGAAACGCAGATCGACCTGAAAAAGCTGCAAGAATTGCTCGGCTGCGGGCGGTTGTCGTTCGGCTCGGCGGAGCGGCTCTGGCAGTATCTGGGGATCCGGCCCGGCTCCGTCTGTCCGTTTTGCCTGATGAACGATACGGGCCGGGCGGTCGAGGTTATTCTTGATAAGCACATGATGAATGCGGCGCGGGTGAATTACCACCCCCTCGACAACGCCATGACGATCGGGCTTTCCCCAACGGATCTTTTAAAATTCATCGACAACACCGGGCACAGCCCCCGGATTGTTGACTTATCGGCCGCCGCCCCTAATTATTAGGATATGATTTTTCAAGGATTTGGATGTCGAGTTTATAGGCAGTATGGAACGAAATCCCTTCGCCCCCGCTTTTGATGATTTGCCGGAAACCATCGCGATTTTTCCGCTGGCGGGGGTTTTGCTGCTGCCGTGCGGGCGCTTGCCGCTCAACATCTTCGAGCCGCGCTATCTGGCGATGGTCGAGGATGCGATGGCGGGGAACCGCACGATCGGCATGGTGCAGCCGCGTGATAAAACCCGGCGCGAGATCACGAACGACACGCCTGTGTTCCAAACCGGATGCGCGGGCAAGATCACCGAGTTCAGCGAAACCGAAGACGGAAGGTATATGATTACGCTCACCGGTATTTGCCGTTTCGATATCGTGGAGGAAGTTGCACCGGGGCGCGGCTACCGCAACGTGCGGGCGTGCTGGAATTCCTACGCCGACGATCTGATGGAAAAGAAATGTCTGGATTTGAACCGCGAGCGGTTGAAGGTGCTGCTGAAAAGATATTTTGAAATTCAGGAGATGACGTGCGACTGGGCGGCGGTCGAGGATGCGCCGGACGGGCGGCTGATTACGTGCCTGTCGATGATTTGCCCTTTCGATGCCGGGGAGAAGCAGGCTTTGCTCGAGGCAAAATGCTGCCACACGCGGGCCGGGCTTTTCATGACGATGCTGGAAATGGCCGCTTGCGGGAAAGAGGATTGCCGTTCGCAGCATTAGCGAATATGCTCACAGCCATATGACGCAGATCGATCCGAAATTGCTGGAAATACTGGTTTGTCCTTTGACCAAGGCGCCTTTGCGCTATGACTCAAAGGCGCAGGAGCTGATTTCCGATCAGGCCAAGCTGGCCTATCCCATCCGCGACGGCATCCCGATTATGCTGGTGGATGAGGCCAGAAACCTCGAAAAATAACACCCCCCATCGTCATCCCGTTGGCACGCCGCGTAAGCGGCGTTTGTACAAACGGGATCCAGAAAAAGACAGCAGCTTTGCTGCTGACATATGGATCCCCGCCGTTTAAGCCCGGCATGCGCCGGGCCGCGGGGATGACGGGCGGAAGAATTTTATTGCGTAAAACGCACAAATCTGTTTTTAATGCCAGTCATGAACCTCAAGGCTGTTAACAATCTGAGCCTGCTTCTACTCCTTACCCGCCCCTGAGCGGGCATGAGGCGCCTGAATGCGCCTGCGCTACAGGGGAAATCTCCCAAACATTGATAAAGAACCAAAAGCGCTTTAAAAGGAGCGGCCATGAGCAATAAAAACAAAAACCGTATTATTATTTTCGACACGACCTTGAGAGACGGGGAGCAATCGCCGGGCTGTTCGATGAACCTTGAAGAGAAGCTGAAGATGGCAAGGCTTCTGGACGAGATGGGCGTCGACATAATCGAAGCCGGATTTCCGGTCGCTTCGCCCGGTGATTACGAGGCTGTTAATGAAATTGCAAAGATCGTAAAGAACGCCGTTGTTTGCGGATTGTCACGGGCCAAGAAGGCGGACATCGAAGCTTCGGGTCAGGCAATCAAACCGGCAAAGAGAAAGCGCATTCACACCTTCATTTCAACCTCGCCGCTGCATATGAAACATAAATTGCAGATGCCGCCGGAAGAGGTTCTGAACGCCGTGGCTGAAAGTGTTACTTTTGCGCGGGGATTCACCGACGATGTGGAATGGAGCGCAGAGGATGCTTCGCGTACCGAAGACGATTTCCTGTGCCGCGCCGTCGAGATCGCCATCAAATCCGGCGCGACGACGGTGAACATCCCGGATACCGTGGGCTACAGCGTGCCTGAAGAATACGGCGCGAAAATCGCCATGCTGTTTGAACGCGTTCCCAATATCGACAAGGCGGTTGTATCCACGCATTGCCACAACGATCTGGGTTTGGCGGTGGCGAATTCTCTGGCGGGCGTCAAGGCGGGGGCGCGCCAGGTCGAATGCACGATCAACGGCATCGGCGAGCGTGCGGGCAATGCGGCGCTTGAGGAAATCGTCATGGCGCTGCGCACGCGGCATGATCTCATGCCGTATTCGACAGGAATCGAGACGACAAAAATCACAAAAATTTCGCGCACGCTTTCGACGATTACAGGTTTTAACGTGCAGCCGAATAAAGCCATTGTCGGCGCGAACGCCTTCGCGCATGAAAGCGGAATCCATCAGGATGGTATGCTCAAGCACGCCAACACCTATGAAATCATGACGCCGGAATCCGTGGGCCTGACCGAAAGCAAACTGGTGCTGGGCAAGCATTCGGGCCGACATGCGTTTAAAACCAAGCTGGCCGAGCTGGGGTTTGAGCTGGGCGATAACGCTTTGCAGGAAGCTTTTGCACGGTTCAAAAATCTCGCCGACAAGAAGAAGGAAATATTCGAGGATGATCTGGTCGCGCTTGTCGAGGACGAAGTTGTGCGTGAGAACGAACGCATCAAATTCGTATCGTTGCAGGTGCGTGCAGGAACAACGGGTCCGCAAACCGCCGATCTGGTGCTTAGTATCGACGGGCAGGAGCAGGAGGCGCATGTCGAAGGCAACGGGCCGGTCGATGCGATCTTCAAGGCCATCCGCGAAATCGTGCCGCATGACAAAGCCGGGCTTCAGCTTTATCAGGTGCATGCCATCACGGGCGGATCGGACGCGCAGGCCGAGGTTACGGTAAGGCTTGAGGAAAACGGCCGCACGGTGAACGGGCAGGGGGCGGATGCCGATACGCTGGTGGCTTCGGCGCGGGCTTATATCCATGCGCTCAACAAGCTCCAGACCAAGCGCAGCGGCTTTAATCCGCAGACGGCCAAGGAAGCCACCGCACCCTGAAATTTACCTAAAGCATTGACATAATGTAAAAGCCTCTATACGCTCCGGCACATATTCAATGTGTACTCGGGTAGGGCTACTGCTGTGAAAAAAGCGCTTGGTAAGTTTGCGTCTGCGTTGTTCTCGCTTGTCGTTGCGGTTCCGGCTGTGGCGGGGGAGTATTCCGGGAGCATTTCCAGCACCATCGGCAATGAAGAAATCGGCGGCAATGTCCGTTACACACCGATGCCGCAGATTTTCGGCGGGGTGACGAAAAAACACGATTCAGATTTTCCGTGGAAATCCACGACCGTCAATATAGGCTTTGAAACGCCCAATGAAAAAGGACGCACAATGTTTGAGGACGGCACGGGCCTGCGGCCTCGCGAGATAAGCGTTGCGCTGCGCGGTATCGGCGGCTGCACCGATTTTACGGCGGGAATGTCGGAGCCTGCGTTCAACTCGGCTTCGCATGCATGGAGGCAGAATTTCTATGAATTTTCTCCGAGCGTTCTTCCGGATGAAGTTGCTTTTGCGCATGGGCTTATCCTGCGGCATATCATTGGCGCGGGATTGAGGCACAATATTAATTGCGGTGCTAACGGGAAAGGATATGTCGAAGGACATCTTCTTTACCGCGCCCCGGCGCAGCTAAGGACAACCTTCGGTCAGAGTGTGGAGCCGCCAGTTGGCCTTACAGCAACTTCTTTGATTCCGTCATATCGCCTTGCGGCAGGGAGCGAGACCGTTTTTGATGAACGCACGATACTGCGCTATGGCCTGAACGTTACGCATTTGCAGGAGGGGGTTGTTGATGGCGTAAGAATCTCCTGGCCGCAAACCAGTGTTCTTGCCAGTGCCCTGCTGGAACATAAATTCGACAACGGTATTTTGCTGCGGGGCTTTGCCGAGGGCGGTCATATCAGGAACGGTAACGGGAATCCGGCGCATTCGGGAACGTATATGAACGCAAGCGCCCATGCTGTCGTTCCTGTATGGCAAAGACTGTCATTGATATTTGCAGCATTTGGCGCCAAGAACCCGTCGCCGTATAATTTTTTCGGCCGAGAAGTCGCGGGTGCAGAGGCCGGTTTTGAATGGCCTGTTGTAAAAACAGACAGCATGCTTGTCGGTGTGACATACAAGCATGGCTTTTACTATGTTTGGGGAAATGAGAGAGAAGGCGTTCATCAGGGAAGTCAGGCTTTGCTTCGCCTTGAGCATCGGTTCTGATCAACTTATTTTTTCTGCGATGGTTTCAAAAACATCTTCAAACATCTTTTCGGTCAGGCGGCCTGTATTGGTGTTGTAACGTGAGCAATGATAGGAATCGATGAGCGTAACGCCACCGCCCATGTCGTGCGTTGCGCCGTGCGCAAATTTATAACCGGATATTTTCTCTCCGAATGTTTTGACGACGGCGTTGTGCGAGATAAGGCCGAGGCTCAGCACGACCTTTAAATTTTTCATGCCCCTGATTTCATGTTCCAGAAAATTCCGGCAGGTGTTCATCTCCTGCGGGATGGGTTTGTTTTCCGGCGGCACGCAGCGCACGGCGTTAGTGATGCGGCAATTCACAAGCTCCAGCCCGTCGCCTGCATGTTCGGCATAGGTGCCTTTGGCAAAGCCGAACTTCAAAAGCGTAGCATATAACAGATCTCCGGCGTAATCCCCCGTAAAAGGCCGCCCGGTGAAATTGGCACCCTTTAGTCCCGGCGCCAGTCCGACCACCAGAAATTGCGCGGTTTCGGGTCCAAAGGACGGTACAGGCGCATTGAACTTGTCCGGGAACTGCGCCCGGTTTTGGCCCCGGAAAGCCGCCAGCCGGGGGCATAAATCACAGTCTTCATGGGGTTTCATAATCTTTGCGCCTGCGCTTGCTTTTTAAGGGAAAACTGACTATAAAGCCTTCTCCGGCAAAAGGAAAAGGACATTATTCATGGCACGCGTTACCGTAGAAGATTGCATCGAAAAAGTCGCCAACCGCTTTGAACTGGTCATGGTTGCTGCACAAAGAGCCCGCAGGATCGGCACCGGCGCGCCTCTGACCATCGACCGCGACAACGACAAAAACCCGGTTGTGGCTTTGCGCGAGATTGCGGATGAAACGATCGCCGTCGAGGATCTGAAGGAAGAACTTACCCGTTCGCATCAGCGTATCATCGCTCAGGACGAAGACGACGATAAAGTCGATCTGATGGATGGCGAAGCGGAATGGAACGCGATGGCCGCCCGCAAGATTGATCCGGATCTCGACATTGATGACGACGAGGATGAGGACGATGATTCCGAACCCTCGCTTGAGGATATGGCCGGTCGCCCTTCCTCCGACGACGAATAGAGATTAGGTTCCCATAGAATTTGAACAAAGGCCGGATGATTTGTCCGGCCTTTTCTTTTGTGCCTTTTCAGTAATTCGTTAATGTTTTTTTGCCCTTTTTCATGATACTTTAGAGCCTGCGAAAGAGCGCCCCGGCATGATTGAACAAAACGACCTTATAAACCAGATCAGGGCCTATAAGCCTGATTTTGACTCTGCAATCGTCAGCAGGGCGTATGACTACGCCAAAAAAATGCATGACGGGCAGACTAGGGCATCGGGCGAGCCGTACTACACCCACCCGGTTGAGGTCGCGAGCATTCTTGCAAGCATGAAAATGGACACCGGGACTATCGTGACGGCTATCCTGCACGATACGCTGGAGGACACCGAGGCGACATACGAGGATTTAAAAAAGACATTCGGCGTGGAAGTGGCCGATCTCGTTAATGGCGTGAGCAAGCTGACGCGGATCGAAAGCCAGACGGTCGAGGGCAAGCAGGCGGAAAATTTCCGCAAGCTGCTTCTGGCCATGTCGGAAGATATCCGCGTGCTGCTGGTCAAATTGGCCGACCGGCTGCACAACATGCGCACGATGGGGGGGCTGGCGCCGGAAAAGCAGCGCCGCATCGCGCTTGAGACGCTTGAGATTTACGCGCCGCTGGCCGAGCGCATCGGCGTTCACCAGATTAAAGAAGAGCTGGAGGATTTGTGCTTCGGCATCCTTAACCCCGAGGCAAGAGCAAGTTTGGCCAAACGGCTTTCATTTCTGCGCAGCGAAGGCACGGGGGTTGTCGATAATATTATCGGCGAGTTGCAGAAATTGTTTAAGGAAGCAGGGATCAGCGCCGAAATCACCGGCCGCGAAAAAACGCGCTATTCGATCTGGAAGAAGATGCAGCGCAAGAACGTCGCCTTTGAACAGCTTTCCGATGTGATGGCTTTTCGCGTTGTCGTGGGGAAGGTCGAGGAGTGCTATAACGTGCTGGGCATCCTGCACAGCCGTTATCCCAGCGTGCCGGGCCGTTTCAAGGATTATATCTCTACGCCCAAACCCAATGGATACCGCTCCATCCATACAACCGTCATGGGGCCGGAGCAGCAGCGTATTGAGGTGCAGATCCGCACAAGGGACATGCACAACGAAGCCGATCTCGGCGTTGCCGCGCACTGGGCCTATAAAGAAGGCGAGGAAGCGCCAAGCCTTAAAGACGTACGAAAGTACCGCTGGCTGCGGGAGCTGCTCGAAATTCTGGAGCAGGAGCAGCGGCCCGAGGATTTCTGGGAAAATACCAAGCTCGAGCTGTTCCAGGAGCAGGTCTATGTGTTTTCGCCCAAGGGGGATCTGATCGAATTGCCGAGCGGCGCTACGCCGGTCGACTTTGCCTATGCGATCCATTCGGATGTCGGCGATAAATGCGTCGGCGCAAAAATCAACAGCCGCATTGCGCCCCTCAATACCAAACTCAGCAATGGCGATCAGGTCGATATCATCACCGCCAAGACGCAAACCCCCTCGCCGACATGGGAGCGTTTCGTCGTCACCGGCAAGGCGCGTTCGCATATCCGCAAGTTCATCCGCAACCAGCAGCGCAACGAATACATCACGCTCGGCAAGGCGATGCTGCAAAAAATTTTCCGGCAGGAAGGCTATGAATTCACCGATAAGGCCGTCGGAAACGTACTCAAAAATTACAAGGCGCAGGAAAGCGATGACGTATACGCCGGTATCGGCTCCGGCCTGATCGTGGCGCGGGATGTGTTCAGAGCGATCTTTCCGGCGCATAAAACTGAAATCGCCAAGCGCCCCTCATCCGAAATGGATCACGCCGCCATGCTGCGCCCGCAGGCTAAAGGCAAAGACAGGCCCATGCCGATCAAGGGGCTGATTCCCGGCATGGCGATGCATTTTGCGCGTTGCTGCCACCCGCTTCCGGGCGACCGCATCGTCGGGATCGTTACCACCGGCAAGGGCGTGACCATCCACACCATCGACTGCGAAACGCTGGAGACATTCGCCGATACACCCGAACGCTGGCTCGACGTGTCGTGGGGCGAGGGGCCGAACACGCCCGAGGCGCATGTCGGCCGTCTCAATCTTACCTTCATGAACGAACAGGGCGCACTCGGCAGCATCACAACAGTCATCGGCATCAACGGCGGCAATATCACCAACCTGAAAATCACAAACCGTACGGTTGATTTCTGGGACATCATCATCGACATCTACGTCAACGACACCAAGCACCTCAGCAACATCATCGCCGCCCTGCGCGCCACGCCGATCGTGACTTCGGTCGAACGTGCCCGGGGGCGTTAAGCCCTCGTGTTTATGGATTATTTCGGACGCTGTTTCCGGCGTTCAAAACTACCCCGCACGTCGTGCAACCACATTGGCCAGAACCGCCATCAACAGGCCAAAAACCACATACCCCATCACAGCATTGAGCAGCAAAACCCACTGCGCAAACAGCGTATGCGGCGCGGCAATATCCGCAAACCCCAGCGTCGAAAATGTAACAGCCGCCAGATAAAAGGGTGTAAACCGATTGATGATACCTACATTCGGGGAATATTCGACGGCTGTATGGGACAAGTCGCAACGATCACTAAAATCCGTTGTGCCAAAAGTGGCTTGAACGTCCAGAACCGGGACATGAACCAGCCACGAATACAAGCACCCAAAGATCAGAATAACGATAAAGCCAAAGAACAAACTCCGCGGCAGGCTCCGCCCGTAATCAAACAGCCCCCACAGGAAAAACAGAAAATAATTGGGGAACCCCTTTGCCCATGTTTCGCGCAAATGATCGATATAATCCTGGTCCATCGCATCGCGGCGGAATCCGGCATCGCCCCAGCATTCGGCGGCATTAATCCCGCGGTATTTTCCGGTCATCATCCCGCGGCCACGCTCCCGCCAGAGTTGCCAAAGGCTTTTCTGTTTCTTCGGGGGATACTTCCGTTGTGCCCAAACCGCTTCCCAGAAGCTATCGCCTTTGTATTCAATATCCGCAACTTTGGCATTTTCAAGATTGGCGAATCGCAAATGAGCGCCTCGTAAATCGGCATACGAAAGATCGGCTTCTCTCAGATCGGCATGATCAAGATGCGCTCCCTCAAGATTCGCCCCCATAAGATGCGCCCCCTCAAGATTCGCTTCCTCAAGAAGCGCCCCCTCAAGATTCGCATCCTCAAGATTCGCTCCCTCAAGATGCGCCCACCAAAGATGCGCTCCCTCAAGAGGCGCCATTTTCAAATCAGGATGAGTAATAGAAGGATTTTCTTCCCGCCATTTATTCCAATGTTCCACGCCCAAACGCAATTGTTTCAAATGATCCAGGTCGGCCATGATATCTCCGTTAACGGCAATCTATGCGGGAGTAAAGTCATATCATGAACCGCTGTGCTTGTGCAAAATTGGTTGCGGGATGACGGAAGATATAGTCATTTAAAATAACAATCAGACACTTCGTCATCACACGTTTTTGCAAAGCAAAATACGTGTGATCCATCCTCCTTCGCCCTCCGGGTTTCGGCGGACAGGTCTGGATTGCACGGACAAGCCGTGCAATGACGTGATGTGATATGTTGGATTCTTAATTTAAACGACTATAAATTGAGTCTGGTTTCTAAGCCGGGCAGGAGAAAAGAGCCTCGAACGGGCAGGGGAGTTTTGCGCGTCCGCCAAGCCCGTCCAGTTCGATGATGCACGCCCCGGCGGAAACTTTCGATCCGGCCTGTTCGATCAACTTTGCGGCGGCGCTCATCGTGCCGCCGGTGGCCAGCAGGTCGTCGACCAGAACAATGTTCGATCCTTGCGGGATGAGATCGGGTTGCAGCTCGATCACATCCGAGCCGTATTCGAGGTCGTATTTATGAGAGAGTGTTTTACCCGGCAGCTTTCCTTTTTTGCGGATCATGCCAAAGCCCACGCCCATTTCCATCGCCAGCGGCGCGGCGACCAGAAACCCCCTTGATTCAATACCCATCAGCATATCGGGGCGGTAGGATTCAATCCTTTCGCGCATCTGGCCGATGGTCTCGCGCCAGGCAGCCGGGTCGGCCAGCAGAGTGGCGATATCGTAAAAATTGATGCCAGGTTTTGGAAAATCCGGCACGATGCGAATTGAATTAAGAATATTCATAGTTTCCTGAACCCCTCTAAATGAGAATTATTGCTTTTAGCACGGACTGGACGTAGGGTCCAAAAAATGTTTAAGCGTAGAACGCCGCGCAGCCGCCTATGGCATTTAAAGGAACTTTTCTGGCCCTCTATGGGGTGGGTGCGTACGTTTAAGTATGTGCGCTACCGCATATTGCGCCTGTCGGATACGACGCATAAAATCGCAGGTGGGCTGGCCGTCGGGGCGGCTATTTCCTATTCGCCGCTGGTGGGTACGCATTTCGTGCAGGCTGCTATCTTCAGCTATATTTTTCGCTTCAATATTCTTGCTTCGCTTGTCGGTACGGCGGTTGGTAACCCCTGGACGTTTCCGTTTATCTGGTGGTCGGGCTATGAACTTGGTGCCTATATCTTCAGCATTTTCGGCTGGCAGAACGGGGCCAAGTTGCCCGATGAAATGACGCTCGGAATCTTGTGGGAGATTGTCAAAACTCAGCCGATGCAGATTTTTCTGCCCTGGATGCTGGGGGGGTATCTGGCGGGTTTTGTTCTGTGGTTTCCGGCTTATTTTATATATTATGCTCTGGTCAGGGGTGGCCGGGCTGCCCGCCGTCAGGTTCGCAGGCATAATCTGCACAAGGCGGCACAGGAAGTAACGGGACAAAAAGAGTAATGATTATCGGCATCGGCAGCGATTTGATCGATATAAGGCGTGTCGAAAAAGTTATGGCGCGTTACGAGGCGCGCTTTATCGCCCGCTGTTTTACGGCAGAGGAAAAGCGCAAGGCCGAACGCCGCCGCGCCGCCGGAACGCATATAGACACATACGCCAAACGCTTCGCCGCCAAGGAGGCTTGCTCAAAGGCATTGGGTACTGGGTTTAACCGGGGTGTTTTTATGCGGGATATCGGCGTGGTGAACGATATTTCGGGGCGTCCGACGCTGGAACTGACGGGCGGGGCGCTGGGGCGGCTGCGGGAGATGGTGCCGAAGGGCATGAAACCGGCCATACATTTGACCATTACCGATGAGCCGCCGCTGGCCAAGGCCGTTGTTATTATTGAGGCCGTTTAGGACTGGTTTTCGCAAAAGGATTCCTATAGAAAATGACCATGATGGAAGATCAACTGCAAAAGACCGAGCAAAAACCCCATGAGCCGCCGATGACGGCCAAGGAAGAGCTTTCGGAGTTTTTCCGTACAGCTTTGGTTGCCGTCATTCTGGCGCTTTTGATCCGTACCTTTATGTATGAACCTTTCAACATCCCTTCGGGTTCGATGAAGCCGACGCTGGAAGTCGGGGATTATCTGTTTGTGAGCAAACCCGCTTACGGCTATAGCAAGCATTCTTTCCCGTTTAGTTTCGCACCTATCGAAGGGCGCATTTTTTCCAAGGAGCCGCAGCGCGGTGATATCGTCGTGTTCAAGCTTCCTGCCAATCCGCGTATTGATTACATCAAGCGTGTTGTAGGTCTGCCAGGTGAAACGGTGCAGGTGCGTGATGGGCGGCTTTATATTGATGGCGTCATCGTACCGCGCGAGCCGGTTGGCTTGCAGCACATAAAGGATGAGCATCGTGGCGAAGTCACGCCGATGGAGTATATCGAGACTCTGCCGGGCGGCGTCATTCACAGCATATACGAGGAAAGCGATGCGCAGGGCTACGACAATACTGAGCTGTTCGTTGTGCCCGAGGGCCATTATTTCATGATGGGCGATAACCGCGACAATTCGCAGGACAGCCGCGCCCCGGAAGGCGGCGTGGGTTATGTGCCTTTTGAAAATTTCGTCGGCAAGGCCGATTTCATTTTCTTTTCAACCAACGGCACTGCGCGTTTGCTTGAAATCTGGAAGTGGCCGTGGAGCATCCGCTACGACCGCTTCTTCATAGGGCTTGAACCTGTTCGCCCCGCCGCGCCGGATAACGCCGGGAAAGAGCCTAAAGGTGAATAAGCCCTTCGCAGATCTCGAAAAAAGGATCGGCCACAATTTTCGTGACAAAAACCTGCTTCATACCGCTCTGACGCATTCCAGCACGGGAACCGGGGTCAATTACGAACGCCTGGAATTTCTTGGTGACCGGGTTCTGGGGCTGGTCATCGCGCAGCTTTTGTATGAGAAATTTCCGAATGAAAAAGAGGGCGATCTGGCCAAGCGGCTGTCCTCGCTGGTTCAGGGCTCGATGCTTGCGGAGATGGCTGAGCGGATGGCAATTGGCGATTTTGTTCAGCTATCCGATGCCGAGCGCAGCGCCGGCGGCCATGAAAATGAAAATATTCTGGCCGATGTTTTTGAATCTCTGATTGGTGCGTTGTTTCTGGAATGCGGTCTGGAAGCGCCGGAAAAGCTGATCCGTGAGCTGTGGGTTGATGTTCTGGACACCATGAAAACGCCGCCGCTGCACCCCAAAACCGCGCTGCAGGAATGGCTTCAGGGCAAGGGGTTGCCGTTGCCGCTGTATGAAATCGTCGCGCAAAGCGGCCCCGATCATGCGCCGCTGTTCGATGTGCGGCTGACGGTTCAGGGATGCGAACCCTTGACGGCGCGAGGGCACACGCGGCAAGAGGCCGAAAAGAAAGTGGCCGAGGAATTTTTAAACAGCATCGTTAACAAAAAAGGATAAGAATTTTTTGTCCGAAAAAACATCCTGCGGTTTTATCAGCGTTTTAGGCTTACCCAATGCCGGGAAGTCTACACTCATAAATGCGCTGGTCGGTGCGAAGGTTTCCATCGTCTCGAGCAAAGTTCAAACGACGCGCAGCCGGGTTCTTGGTATTGTCATTCAGGGGCCTGCGCAAATTATCCTGATCGATACGCCCGGTATTTTCGAACCGAAAAAGACGCTGGAAAAGGCGATGGTTACGGCGGCTTGGGACAGCGTTCCCGATGCCGACGTTATTTATCATCTTGTCGATGCGAGCGATAAAAGGGCCGTGCAGAAAAATACTTTGATTACCGACCGCCTTCAGGGTGAAAAAAACTGCGTTCTGGTTCTGAATAAAACCGATGCGGTGGCGAAGCCGGACTTGCTGCGGCTGGCGCAGACGCTCAACGAAAAGGTTTCTTATCTTGCGACCTTCATGGTTTCGGCGTTGAAGGGTGACGGATTGCAGGACTTGCTCAAGGATGCGGCCTCGCGCCTGCCCGAGGGGCCGTGGATGTACCCGGAGGACCAGATCACCGATATGCCGATGCGTATGCTGGCGGCGGAAATCACCCGCGAAAAACTTTTTAAGGCACTGTATCAGGAATTGCCTTACGCGCTGATGGTCGAGACGGAAAGCTGGGAAGAATTCGATGATGGCAGCGTAAAAATAAGTCAGGTCATTATCGTTCAGAAGGAAAGCCAAAAGGCGATCGTCGTCGGCAAAGGCGGTGCCAACATAAAAAAAGTTGGGCAGGAAGCGCGGCTTGAGCTTGAAGAAATAATGGAGCGCCGCGTTCACTTGAAACTTTTCGCCAAGGTCATCGAGAATTGGGCCGAGAGCGCGGAAAGTTATCGCGCGATGGGTCTTGATTTGCCGAAATAACGTTCTTTCAGCGCTGCGTTTTGTGGATAAAGAATTTTTTTTTGTCTCGGGGCTTGGCATCTTCGTCATCATGCTGATAGAGTGACCTCCTCTACACCAGAGCGGTTGTTTTTGTGTTCAATATCGGGCGCTCCGTGCCCGTGGGGATTGAAGGGGATTTGCACATGAGTTGGACTGACGAGCGTATTGCACTGTTGACGAGATTGTGGGGCGAGGGCAAGACGGCGGCGGAAATAGCCTCGGCTTTGGGGAACGTGACTCGTAATGCCGTGATCGGCAAGGCGCACCGCCTCAAGCTCTCGAACCGGGTTTCTCCCATTCAGCAAAATAAAAAGCCATTGCCGACGCCTGCCAATATGCCGGGCAAGATGGATCGCCGCCCTGTCGAGAGCGTGGCATCGGTTCTGGCCGAGCAAGGCAAGGGGATTAAACTGACAGATCTTGAATCGCACATGTGCCGCTGGCCTTTCGGCGACCCGCGTGATGAGAATTTCGGTTTTTGTGGTGCATCAAAGATGAGCGGTGTTCCTTATTGTGAGGAACACACGAAGGTTGCTTATCAGGCCGCCAGCCGTAACCGCATCCTCAAGGCCAAGGAATTCGAGGAGAGGCACGATAAGGATGCCGATACCGATGAACAGGATGTCGTAAAGGCTGCCGTAAGGGGTTAATGTAATCCCTTGATCGTTTTGATTTTAAAGCCGCCCTAAAGGCGGCTTTTTTATTTCCCGGTATGGTGTAAGATGCCGGGGTTGCCTGTGTGGCGGGAAAAATTATTATGAAATCTTCAAAGCTGATAGCGATACTCATAACCCTGGCTTCAGTGGGCTGGATTGCTTCCGGCGTGCTTTTCTCTCCTCCTGAGACTGCCAAGGTGCATGCACCCGCAAAAAAAGAAGAGGCAGCGCAAAAGATCATGGAAGTCAGGGTCCGCGAGTCCAGGGCGGTGGCTTATGCCGGGGATATCGTCGTGACGGGCCGCAGCCGCGCTTCGCGCACGGTGCAGATCAAGGCCGAAACCGAAGGGGAGATTTCCGAACTGCTGAAGGAAAAGGGCCAGACCGTTACCGAGGGCGAGGTTCTGGCCAAGCTCGAATTACGGGACCGTTCGGCAAGACTGTCCGAGGCCAAGCAGCGCCTGGCGCAGCGCCAGATAGAATATAATGCCGCCAAGGAGCTGGAGCAAAAGGGCTTCAACTCAAAAGTAAGGCTGGCGCAGGCTCATGCCGATCTTGAGGCGGCGCGCTCAGAGCTGAAAAACGCCGAAGTGTCGCTGGACCACACCAAAATCATATCGCCTTTTGAAGGGATTATTCACGATCAGGCGATTGAGGCCGGTGATTTCGTCTCGGTCGGCAATGCGCTTTTTACGGTTGTCGATCTTGATCCGGTCGAGCTTGTCACTTTCGTCTCGGAAAGAAACGTCGCCGAAATTTCATTGGGCCAGACGGCTACGGCGAAATTCCTTGATGGTCAGATTCTTGAAGGCACGGTCAGTTATATCGCGCCCGCCGCCGATGAATCGACAAGGACTTTCCGCGTTGAAATTTCGGGCGCCAACGAAGGCTACGCGATCAAGGAAGGTATGACCGCCAATGTTTTCTTTTCGATGGAAGCGAAACAGGCGCACAAAATTTCTCCCTCCGTCCTGACCCTGAACGACAGCGGCCAGGTCGGGATCAAGATTGTCGATGACAAGAGCCATGTCATTTTTATGCCGGTTGCCATTCTGGCCGATACGCCCGATCATATGTGGGTCGGCGGCCTGCCGGATAAAATCCGTCTTATAACCGTCGGGCAGGATTTCGTTGTCGAGGGTCAGACCGTCAAGCCGGTCGTCTCGCAAGGGGACGGGCTGTTATGACGGGCACGCTCATTAGTGCCGCCATCAGCCACAGCCGGACCGTGTTGTCCATACTTCTTCTTCTGCTGATCGCCGGAACCTATGCCTATATCGATATCCCCAAGGAATCCTCGCCCGATATCGACATTCCCCAGATTTACATCAATATGAACCTTGAGGGCGTTTCGCCGGGCGATGCCGAACGTTTGTTGCTGCGGCCGATGGAGCAGGAGCTGACCGGCATTGAAGGGGTGAAGGAAATGAAATCGACGGCCTTTCAGG
Organism: Micavibrio sp. UBA5703; assembly: GCA_002420015.1. GTDB lineage: Bacteria > Pseudomonadota > Alphaproteobacteria > Micavibrionales > Micavibrionaceae > UBA5701. The sequence continues at coordinate 10,387 of DIHF01000045.1, read as the reverse complement.
GTGGCGGTTTCGTGCTGCTGGAGTTCCAGGCCGGGTTCGACAAGAAAAAGGCGCTCGACGATGTGCAAAAAGCCGTCGATCAGGCCCGCCCTGAACTGCCCGACGATGTTGAAGAGCAAACCGTCACCGAGGTTAATTTCAGCCTGTTTCCTGTACTGGTTGTTACACTTTCCGGTAACGTGCCGGAGCGCACCCTTTTGAAGCTTGCGCGCAATCTTCAGGACAAGATAGAGGCTATCCCCACGGTTCTGGAAGCCAACATCGCGGGCGACCGCGAGGAGCTTGTCGAGATTATCGTCAAGCCTGAACTGATGGAAAGTTATGGGCTGGACGGGACTGATATTCTTACGTTTTTCAATTTATCCAACAGGCTGGTGGCCGCAGGAAAATTGGATACCGGTGTCGGGAGTTTTGCCATCGAGGTGCCCGGCCTGTTTGAAACCGTTTATGACGTGATGGACATGCCGCTGCGCGTGAGCGGCGATTCCGCCATCAAGGTCAGTGACATCGCCGAGATCCGCCGCACCTTCAAGGACGCCACGAGCTTTGCCCGCCTTAACGGTGAGCGCGCCATCGCCCTTGAGATCGTCAAGCGCACAGGGGAAAACGTTATTGATACAATCGATTCCATACGTAGTTTGGTCGATAAGGAACGTGCCGGATGGCCGGATAATGTGGTTGTTTCCTATACGCAGGATGAATCGCGCAACATCAAAAGCATGTTGCTTGATCTCCAGAACAACATAATAAGCGCAATTCTTTTGGTGATGATCGTTATCATTTATGCGCTCGGTATGCGCACGTCGTTGCTGGTGGGTATTGCCATTCCCGGTTCTTTTCTGACCGGGCTTCTGTTTCTTTACACGGTCGGTTATACGGTGAATGTGGTTGTGCTTTTTGCCCTTATTCTTTCTACGGGCATGCTGGTGGACGGCGCAATTATCGTGGTCGAGTTCGCCGACCGCAAGATGGCCGAAGGCATGAACAAGCGCGATGCCTATGCCGTTGCCGCCATGCGGATGTGCTGGCCCGTTATTTCCTCCACCGCGACGACGCTGGCGGCATTTGCGCCGTTGCTGTTCTGGCCGGACATCGTCGGCGAATTCATGAAATATATGCCCATTACCCTGATCGCGGTTTTAGCAGCGTCGCTTCTGATGGCGCTGATTTTTGTGCCGACGATGGGGGCCTTGTTCGGCAAGGCCGGGGCGGCGGGCGATCCGAAACTTATGGCGGCGCTGGTGGCTTCGGAGACGGGCGATCTGAAAAGCATCAAGGGTTTTACGGGCTGGTATATCTCCGTCCTTGATGCGGCGTTGAAGCGTCCGGGGCTTATCCTTTTGATGGCGGTCGTCATGCTTGTTGGCGTGCAGATCGCCTACGGGAAATTTGGCCGCGGGGTTGAGTTTTTCCCTGATATAGAGCCGGAATTTGCCTCTGTTCTCGTGCATGCGCGGGGCAATCTTTCTGCCTATGAACAGGATTTTCTGGTGCGCGAGGTCGAAGCGCGCATTCTGGACACGCCGGGTGTTGAAACATTTTATACCCGTGCGGGAAAACCTCCGCAAAAGGGGCCGGAACTTTCCGAGGATGTGATCGGCCAGATTCAGCTTCAATTTGAGCCTTGGGGTTCGGGGCGGCCATCGGTTAATCAGATCATGGAAGATATCAGGGCACGCACTCAGGGGCTGGCCGGGATTTTTATCGAGGCGCGCAAGCAGGAGGAAGGGCCGCCGACCGGCAAGGACGTGCAGGTTCAGCTTGCATCCCGCTTTCCCGAAAAGCTGGACGCGGCTGTTGCCTTGATCCGAGGCGGTCTTGGCGAAATCGGCGGCTTTCAGGATATCGAGGATAGCCGGCCTTTGCCGGGTATCGAGTGGCAAGTCGATGTCGATCGCGCGCAGGCCGCGAAATTCGGCATCGATATCACCACCATCGGCTATTACATCCGCATGGTGACGAACGGTCTTATCGTTGCCGGGTACAGGCCGGATGACAGTGATGATGAAATCGACATCGTCATTCGCCATGCTGCCGAGCAGCGCACCCTCGACCAGCTTGACCGCGTACGTATCGAAGGCAAGGGCGGTTCCGTTCCGATCAGTTCCTTTACCGAGCGCAAAGCAAAGCCGGCGGTGGGTGTTATCAATCGCTCCAATCAGAAGCGGACTCTTACCGTGCAGGCTGATGTACCGGAAGGCATGAATACGACCGAAAAGGTTAACCAGGTGAAGTCCTGGATTGCTGCCAACAGGGACAAGATAGATCCCAGCATTGAAATTTCTTTCAAGGGCGAGGACGAAGAACAAAGAACCGCGCAAAATTTTCTTATCAAGGCCTTTGTCGTCGCGCTGTTTATCATGGCTATTATTCTGGTGACGCAGTTCAATAATTTTTTCAGCGGCATGCTTATATTGAGCGCGGTGATCATGTCGACGATCGGCGTAATGCTGGGTCTGCTGATTACCCAGCAACCTTTCGGCATTATCATGAGCGGCATCGGCGTGATCGCGCTGGCGGGGATTATCGTCAACAACAATATCGTTCTGATCGACACCTTCGATACCTTGCGCCGCGAGTATGGCGATAAAATGCCGGTGCGTGAGATTATCCTGCGCACGGGGGCGCAGCGTCTTCGCCCGGTTCTCCTGACGACGGTTACGACGGTGGTCGGGCTTTTGCCGATGGTTTTTCAACTGAATATCGATTTCTTCAGCCGCGAGGTCAGCGTCGGTGCGCCATCGACCCAGTGGTGGGTGCAGCTTTCAACGGCTATCGCATTCGGTCTTAGCTTTTCGACAGTTCTGACCCTTATTGTGACCCCGGCGGCTTTGATGTGGCGGGAGAATACAGGGCATGTTTTTACCAGGGTAAAATTGGCCTTGATGCGGGTTTTGCAGGGTTTTACCGGCATATCCCGCGCCAAAGGCTAATTAATTAACATATACTAATATACTGTCGTTTTATTTCAATAGCTTATCCATTTTCATTGTCTGCATTTACATTAAATTTTAAGTAAATTTTATAATTTTTGGTACATTATAGAAGGTAGAGGGGTGGGGAGACCTTTATCCATCATGCGCGTTCATAACACAGGAAATCATACCAAAATGAACCAAAAGGGCTTTTCTTTGATAGAGCTTTCGCTGGCGCTGATTATTATCGGTTTGCTGGCGACGCCGTTTTTGTATCAATACAACACGTACACTAACCGCCGGGTCAAGGAGCAGACCAGCCTTTCGCAAATGACCATAGCAAGGGCGGTCAGCGATTTCGTCGATGCCAATGGACGCTATCCCTGCCCGACACCATATACACGTGACGAAGATGCTACTGATCATGGAAGAGAGTTTTGTCCGCCGGCCATTCCTGTGCCTGGTACTTGCAATGGCGGTATTTGTCGTGCCACGGGGCGCGATGCTAATGCCGCAGGCGGTCCGGACCCTGTCCTGATCGGCGCGGTTCCTTATGCCTCACTGAATATTCCATATGAAATGGCGCTGGATGGCTGGAAAAGAAAGATTACCTATGCCGTTTCCGAGCGCATGGCCAATGGCAGCATCACTCCATTTGACGATACGCAGGGAGCAATCAGTATTGTGGAATCGGATGGTGATAATCTGGCGCCTAATGCTATCGTTGGCTCGCAGCCATATCTTCTTGTCTCGCACGGAGATAATGGTGCCGGGGCGTATTCGACAAGCGGCGTTCTAGTCGCCCCTTGCCCGGCTGCGGTGAATGGCCGCGAGCGGGAGAATTGCGACAATGACGCAGATTTTGAAACGCCGGGACTTGATGCTACGGGCGCGGGTTTGCGGACCTTGGTGGCAGGCGCTCAATACAGCGACGATGTCGTGTATTATGACGTTAGCGGCCTTAACGGGTTGTGGTCTTATTCGGCGATCAACAACGAGGACATACGTAATAACAATCTGGGTTATGTTGGTGTCGGCACACCCGATCCGATGGTCGAATTTGATGTCGGCGGCGATATCAAGGCGGGCACAACCCATACAATTCGGTATTGTGATGCCAACGGTGCCAATTGCTTTACACCTGACATTATCGCCGGTGCAGGCATTAGTTGCGATGGGACCAGTACTGAGGCGATGCCGGGTATAGCCAATAATGCTGCGCTTTGTGATCTTGCCCTACCGCCCGGTATCATTACCGGGCCGCCATGTCCAAATAACCAACTTGCCAATGCGGTGATAGGAGGGCAGTTGCAATGCGTTCCGTATCCTTGAGCAGCAGTGAAAGTGCGGCCAGTAAAAGTAGTTTGCACAATTTTTCAAAGGATTCCGGCTACACCCTTTTGGAAATGGCGATTGTCATTCTTGTTGTGGGTATCGCGATGGCTACATTTTTTGCAGCTTACACGACCTACTCTGAGAACAAGAAAATGATCCAGACGGAAAGCAGCTTGTCGCAGTTGACGGCGGCTATCGGCAACTTCCGCGCCCAGTACGGGCGCTATCCTTGTCCTGCATCGCTGACGGCGCCGGTCGACAATCCGCAATATGGCCGCGAGGCGATCGGTGGATGCGCGGATGAGGCGCAGGTAGCTATCGGCACGTGCAATATGGGTGACCCGGCGGTAGGTTATTGTGTCGAGCGCAGCGCACGGCAGATCGATACGGATAACGTCCCTGGGCCCGACACATTCCCCCGCGTGCGGCGCGGGGCCATTCCGTTCAAGAATCTTAATATCCCCGAGGAATACACCTATGACGGCCACGGCAACCGGATTGTCTATGCGGTGACGGAACGTCTGGCGGTTACGGCGACGTTTCAGCCCAACCATGGCGGTATCGACATCGTTGATGACGCGACGCCGCCGGGTTCTGTCCTGTTCGCGCCGGATGTGGCGCATTTTCTGGTTCTCTCCCCCGGGGAGAACAATAGCGGCGGCTACAGCAATGCCGGTGTTCAGATACAGCCCTGTCCCAATCCCGTGACGAACGTCGAAGGGGAGAACTGTAATACGCAGAATAACCGGGCGCGGTATGTTCAGACGGGTCTTCGCACCACCAACGATAATGCACGCCATGACGATCGCATGGCGTATTTTTCACAGGCTGAGTTTTCGCTCTGGCAAAGGACGGCTGCTAACAGGAACGATATCGAACAGCGCCCCGAGGGTATTGCTGGTATCAATGCTACGCCCACTGAGGGGGTTCCTTATGTAAGAGGGACTGTACGGGCTTCCGACAGGGTATTTGCAGACCAGCTATGCAATGACCGTCTTAGTGTTGCTTCGGGTATGAGTTGCTTTGAGGCGACCAAAATTGGGGGCCCGGTAGGCATACAATGCCCTAATGGATACATGACAGGCATCAGGAACGGCCAGCCGGTTTGTAGGCCCGGCGTGACGGCCGGTTGTGCCAGAGATTTTATTGTTGGGGTCGGAGCGGACGGAAGGCAGACTTGCCGGAGAGTTTCCTTGTGCCCTGCCGGGGCACATACGTTTTGTCCAAATGTGACTGAGAACTTGCCAGTAGGAAATAACGGCCAGGTGTTTATTGGCCCCATGACAGGAGTCAGGTTTACCTGCAGGGCACCGAGGTGGAGGCCGGCATCCGGGGCGCCAGCATGTTGCGTTCCTAGCGATACAACTGGTACGGCAGATTGTCCTGCCGGGTATTCGGGCTATAGGGAGACCCGAACGGTCAGAACCTGTTCGCCGCCATCTGGCCCGACGACAACGGTCACAGCGGACCATTGCGTATGTACAGGTGCTACCATCTACCGCACTAGTATCTGTCCTGCCGGTCAGCGAGGAGAGATAGAAGAGAGAGCTATTCTTACCCCTTCTCAGGCCGATCAACGAGTATGCGAGCAAAGCGATTGGGAAGAAATTTCCAACACCTGCGCACCGATTGTATGTGCATTGAAGCCGGTCAACCAGACAGGAACGGTGAATACCAACAGCATGCCCGACCCGCCATCTGGGGAGATATGCGACTGTGGGTCCCCTAACAAGGCTTGTTTCACGGTGGGTACGCCTGGCCAGTCATATAACAAGCATAATTGCCGCTGCGACGAGCTGTGATGGGTATGGCAAAACCAATGAAAATTGACGGCAGTACAGACGCAAGCGCAAAGATGCGACTCAGTCGCTATTCAAGGACTTCCGGCTATACGCTGATAGAGGCGGCCGTTGTCATTCTTATTGTCGGGATTGCGATAGGCTCTTTTTTTGCGATCTATACGATTCATGTCGAAAACAAGAAAATGATCCAGACGGAAACCAGCCTGTCGCAGTTGACGGCGGCTATCGGCAACTTCCGCGCCCAGTACGGGCGCTATCCTTGTCCTGCATCGCTGGCCGCACCGATCGACAACCCGCAATACGGGCGGGAAGCGGCCACCGGCTGCGCGGATGAGGCGGAGGTGGCTATCGGCACGTGCGACATGGCCGATCCGGCGGTGGGTTATTGTGTCGAGCGCAGCGCACGGCAGATCGATACGGATAACGTTCCTGGGCCCGACACATTCCCCCGCGTGCGGCGCGGTGCCATTCCGTTTAAAAACCTCAACATCCCCGAGGAATACACCTATGACGGCCACGGCAACCGGATCGTCTATGCGGTGACGGAGCGTCTGGCGGTTACGGCGACATTCCAGCTCGACCACGGCGGTATCGGTATCGTCGACGATGCAACGCCGCCGGGTTCCGTCCTGTTCGCACCGGATGTGGCGCATTTCCTGGTATTGTCTCCGGGGGAGAACGGTGCGGGCGCCTACAGCAAAAACGGGGTACAGATTCAGGCATGCCCCAATCCCGCGACGAACGTCGAGGGGGAGAACTGCAACACGCAGAACAACCGGGCGCGCTATGTTCTGACGGGTCTTCGTAACACCAACGGCAATGCGCGCTATGACGACCGGATGGCGTATTTTTCACAGGCCGAGTTTTCGCTCTGGCAAAGAACGGCCGCCGATAGAAATAATATCGAGCAACGCCCCGGCGGCACTGCCGGTATCGGTGCCGAGCCCGCTAGCGGCGTGCCTTATGTCAGCGGCACCATGCGTACCGCCGACAGGGTGTTCGCCGATCAATTATGCAATGACGATGTTAATCCAGCATCGACAAAGTGCTTTCAGGCCAACAAGATCGGTGGTGCCGGCATGAATTGTCCTGCCAATCAGTACGTGACCGCTATCAATGACGGCAATGTCGATTGCAAGCCGAATATACAGGCTGGTTGCGACGATGAATTTCTCGTGGGGGTCAATCCGGACGGATCGCAGGATTGCCGGAAGATTGTTACCTGCCCGGCCGGAATACATACTTTTTGCGGCGGCATAAGCGATACGCTGCCTGTCGGAATCGCAGGCGATGTGGTTGTCGGTCCGACGACGGGAATGAATTTTACATGCAATGTGCCTAACTGGGTGCCGGCAGCCATGCTGCCTGCATGCTGCGTTGCGGGCACGACAACGGCGACAGTGTCCTGCGGCCCCGGTTTTGCTCTCGGCGGGACGAAAACAATTACGACGACAACGGTTTGTCCGTCGGGCGCGCAATCCACAACGACCGATACCAGCGGCTGCGTTTGTCTGGGCGGTTCAGTGACCACGACGATTTCCTGTGCCTATGGTCCGTCGATAACCAAGACGGTTACAACCTCCTGCCCGTCGGGTGCACAAACTACAACGACATCCGGTACGTGTCCGCCGCCGCCGGGAGCTAAGTGCACGTGGAAACCGGTTAACCAGATCGGGACTGTAAACGCCACATCTATGCCTAAGCCAGCGGCCGGTGCGGGATGCCAGTGCGGGCGCAGAAACAGAGCGTGCTTTACAGTTGGGTTGCCCGGCGTTTCGTATAACAAACATAATTGCCGTTGCAGCAAGATTTGATCGACAGGAAAATGGAAATGAAAATGGTGTTCAAAATGAAAGACAGGCAATCAGGTTTTACTCTGGTCGAATTGAGTATAGTCATGCTCATCGCGGGCATTATTCTTTCGACGATGGTCAAGTCTTACGATTTATACCAGAGCGACAAACCACGCAAAGATACGCTGGAACGCATTGAAAAGATCAATTCCGAAATTGCTATTTTTCATGCCCAGTTTGGACGCTACCCTTGTCCGGCGCGCCTTACCGCGCAGCCCGGCGATGCTGATTATGGGCAGGAGATCGATTGCACCAACAATATCCCCCCGCTTTTTCCGGTTGCGACGCCCATTGGTGTTGACAGGACGGTGAGCCGTGACAGGACCGTGATGCCTTCTGTAGTCCGCGATGATAACCAGGATGGGGTGGACGATGGTATATTGATCGGGGCCGTTCCGTTTGTCACGCGGGAGCTTGATGCGGCTGGTGATCCCGTCAGGCTTGATTTGTCGTCTGAGGATATTCTTGACGGCTGGAGCAACAAGCTGACCTACGCGGTTAGCGAAAATCTGGTTAAGACGGATAGTTTTAACGAGAGCTTGGGCGCGATCAGCGTTGAGGACGAATTCGGAAATGGCGGCGGCCGCGAGCCTAGCCTCGTCGATCCACCGGGAAGCGTGCACTACGTCATTAAATCCGCCGGGTTCAACGGGCGCGGCGCCTATACGCCGGGCGGCCAGCGTATTGGTGGTCCGTGCAATGCTTTTACGCTTCCCTCGCCATCTCCCCCTAACCCGCCGCCCCCCCCGGTCAGTTCAGGCGTGACGGTCGAGTTTGAGAACTGCGATGACGACGATCTGTTCATCAGCGCCCTTAAGAACGATGTGGAAGGCAACACCTATAACGACGACATCGTCAGCTTCCAGTTATTCATCAGCCCCGATCTTTGGGAATACGCGCCGGGGGTGGGTGCTGCCGGTCCTACTTTCCCAGGAAGCATCCGCAACAGGAATATCGGCAATGTTTACATCGGCCGCCCTGCGCTGCCTGATGCAGACGATGCGCTTGTATACGCCAGCGGCAGATTGAAGTCTCAGGCTGTCAGGGCCGTCAGGGTTTGCGGTCCCACGGCTGTTGGTGCTCCCCCCCCTGACGATTGTTTCGAACCGGGCTTGCTCGGCGGCGATGGCAACCGTGCAACGGAGAATGATCCGGATGTGCCAGGAGGGGTTACGGGCAAACGCGGTATGAGATGCAGCAGTCCAAACCATGCAATGACTGGCATTGTCAATAACGAACCTGTTTGTGCGGACCCGTTTTCCGGGCTTTCCACCGTTCCGGATCAGACTTGTCCGGCGGGGCAGTTTATTAAGTCGATCAACAATGATGGCACTATAAATTGCGGGGTGCCGTAAGAAAAACCAGACTAATACATTTTTTATGCATTAATATAAGATTTTTATATATTTTTTCTTGACACCTTCCCTTTTATGCATTAAAAAGGGTCAGAAATTATGGCTGGACACCATATTTTTTGATCAGATTTCCCACACAGAAACGGAAGCCGCTCTTCATTTCGATGAAGGGCGGCTTTTGTTTTCAGGGCTTTAAGTATTGTCCGGCGGCGACGATGCGGCCGTTTTGCGGGTTTTGCGCGAAGACAACAAAGCCCTTGTGCCAGTCCTTGAGGTTGGCGGCGATACGGAGTTGCTTTTTGTCCTTGTAGGCTTGTCCGATATCAAGCCGTGTCATCGTGCCGACGACATTGCTGTAAACAACTTTCTGTCCGGTTTTGTTTTTTGCGCGGTGGGGTTTTTCGGTTGTCGCCAGCCAGATATCATATCCGTCTTTCTGGATTTGCTCTCCGATATCCGGAAATGAAAGATCGAAAAGGTTTTCCTGTTCGGTCTGCGTAACATTGATTTTGGCGATTTTCTGCGCCGATGCTTCCCACATTTCCTCCGATACCTCATCGAGCTTATAGCCCACGGCATCATACGTGCCGTTGATCACCATCTGGGGCGTGTAGTTTGGGCCGCTGCGTAGGGTCGATTGATAGAGGGCTTGCCTTTGGCTGCAAAACGGCTTTGCCAGTTCATCATTTTTGTCGCTGAAGTAATCGACGTGGCAGGCCAGCGCAATCACGTTTTCCATCTGCGACAGGTCGTCCAGCATCTTGTCAGCTTTGGGACAGAACGTGCAGGCCTGCGAGGTAAAAAGCTCCAGCACCACAAGGCCGTTCATGCGGGGCTTAAGGGTTTCGGCCTGAACGGGGACGGGCGGGACGGCGGGCGGGGTATCTTCCGCCACGGCGGGGCTTGTGCCACATCCAAGGGCAAGCAGCAATAGCGCGGGTATCAACAGTAAAACGGATTGCCTTGAAGATTGCATGTCCTGACCATATACTTCCAGCTTCTGCGTTGGCATTTCGGCGCATGCACCAGCCCAGGGGAGTAACCAATATTACCAAGCGCATAATAACAGAAAAGATCAGCATCTACGCAAGCAAAAACCAGGCGCTTGCGGCGTTGCTGAGTAAACC
>DIHF01000041.1:15746-15866 GCA_002420015.1 Micavibrio sp. UBA5703 | reverse complement strand
GCGCCCGGTCAGAAAGCCGATCGACCATATACCCTTGCGCGGGTATTCGACCAGAACGCACTCGCGGAAAGTTTGCGACTGCGTGGTCATGATGGTTTCAAAAATCTGCTTGATGCCGCC
>DIHF01000041.1:15177-15410 GCA_002420015.1 Micavibrio sp. UBA5703 | reverse complement strand
AACCAGCCGACAACGATAAAAAATGCAACGGCGATGATCAGGCCAAGACCCGGTATGGTCGTATCACCGTAAAGGCCGTGATACCATTCGCTGGGCAATATCCTTGCGACCTTGGCATCGACAAAGTTTAAAAACACCCAGGTCAGATATATGGTGAGCGTAATCGGCGCCGTAAGCAAAATCCCCGCCAGCAAATAACCGCGCAGCCGCGCCATCAGGCTGCGGTGAAAGCC
>DIHF01000041.1:14756-14941 GCA_002420015.1 Micavibrio sp. UBA5703 | reverse complement strand
GCCATCAGGCTGCGGTGAAAGCCGCCCAGTTTTTCCTCGACCTTACCCGGCTTACGGGGCGTTTTTTCCGTATCTTTGCTCTTTTTGGCCATCGGCCTCATCATGGCGCGTGTAGCATGGAAAATCAATGTAATCTGCCCGGCCATTTTTCAGACTTCAAACATGCGTTTCCCGCGCAAGCGGGA
>DIHF01000041.1:14368-14516 GCA_002420015.1 Micavibrio sp. UBA5703 | reverse complement strand
TGCGTTTCCCGCGCAAGCGGGAAACTTCCGACCAATGATTTAAAGATCCCCGCCTTTGCGGGGAAAGCACGACGAAGAACTTTGCGCCGTGCCTCCTTAATCAGATTGTTTTGTTACCGCCAGAGCTTCGGCGGCGCAATGTTCTTGC
>DIHF01000041.1:13974-14110 GCA_002420015.1 Micavibrio sp. UBA5703 | reverse complement strand
CAATGTTCTTGCTTTTTTGCAGCCTGAATACCAAACGACTCGTGCATTAGATTTTAGTGGAGTGCGGCAGAAGCAAAGCCTTTGCGCACGAAAAAATCATAAATAACGCCAGATTTTAGGTATTTTTTGCTATAAA
>DIHF01000041.1:13565-13710 GCA_002420015.1 Micavibrio sp. UBA5703 | reverse complement strand
TTTTGCTATAAACGCCGTATTTTGCCTATTGACTTTTGTTTAAAAGTATAAACTTGCGCAAATCGGCCAATACTGCTAATAATGCTTTAATTTTATGGCCAATCAAGAGCCGTTTCGTGTGTAAGGAGCAATAGAATGTCAACAA
>DIHF01000041.1:12829-13229 GCA_002420015.1 Micavibrio sp. UBA5703 | reverse complement strand
GGCAAGCTCGGCACCACCTTCGACGGCACCGCGAATGCGCAGGATAATAAAGCGCCAGTTACAAAGGTTGCCAGCGGCTGGGACAAGGCCACTCCCGCCTCTCTCCCTTCCAATAAACGTGAAGCGTGGATGGATGCATCGGATTATTCTGCCACAAATCCAGGTGTGGCCGTTGCTGTTTATGGTCGCACACATGATGCAACTAACAAGCAGATCGCAGAGTTCGTCCAAAGTACGCTTACCGAAAAGGGCGTATCCGCCAAATATTTTACAAGCCTCGAAGATAAAGATGGTGTAGGCCTTTTATTTTATATCAATGGCCATCAGTATGGACCAGTTGGACTCCCCAAAATGATGCAAACCATTGAAGAAGTGGCAGGTCATGCGAAGGGCGTTGAGT
>DIHF01000041.1:0-12627 GCA_002420015.1 Micavibrio sp. UBA5703 | reverse complement strand
ATGCGAAGGGCGTTGAGTACCTGAGAATGATAGGCCAGCCCGTTCCCTAACTGAACGGCTTCCGAAGAACACTAGCCGGGTAACTTTGGGCCACTATAATCGAGGTTATTGGTAGCGACGACTTCCGGTGTTTTTGGTGTATCTAATTCCACGGCTTTGGCAAACTTGAATTTAATGTTGTCAATTTTGGTTTCCATTCCTTCACCGATCCCCGCCTTGGCAGCAAAAGACGATCCGGCAAACTGCATAAACGAGCTACCAGTTCCCGTGCTTACCACCTCATTGATCTTGTCCGTATTAACAATTCCAGCGATTTCTTTAATCTCCTCTGATGCGTCTTGGTCGCGCCAAACATCCTGAACGCTCGCTGACGTGCCCTGCGCCAAGCGGTCTTCCATTTTCTGCATGTCCACATGGTCTAGTAAATCTGGCCGTCCATCTGCCAGTGCTTTTTCAATACGCTCTCTGCCCTTTTCCAGTTCACGAACACGCTCACGCCATTCCTCAGCTTGCCGCAAGCGATACTCTTGCTCCATACGCAATGCCTCTTTCACTGCATCGCGATCGTTCATATCAATCATGCTACCTGTGCGCCTTTGGTAGTCATCAAGCAATTTAAGGATGTCCTTGTCTTTGAGAACATCTTTAAGGGAGTCACCCTTCTCAAGCCTTTTTCTAGCCCATGCTAGCTCGGCAGCATCTTTTTCAAATTCGCGGATTCTTTTATTGTACTCCGTGATTTGTTCGTTGATACGATCAATGAGTTCCTGCGCCCGTTTGAAAGCTTCGCGCCGCTCGCTTTCGTCTTTCTTCCTTTTCTTTTCATCGGCAATTAGTATGGCCTTAAATATTTCAGGACTGCGCCTCAAGCGAGAATTATTCTCGGCTGTATCGCTGCCAAAAACAGCACGCCTAAGGTCGTCCTCGACACGCTTTCTTTCCTTGCCTGCCTCGTCATCGACCTGATTGTTTTCGTTATCGTATCCCATCACACACCTTCACCATCCCCGCTTGATCCCGGCGGCTTCGCCATAAGCGGCGGCCCCGAATGGCGTATTCTCCCCACGCCTTATTCTTTGGTATTAGTGTGCCTGAGAATAATTAAATATAAGTTATGGAAATGTAAAATTTTAGTTAAATGCGATCTATCTAAGTGATTGACACATATCAATAATTGCAATTTTCAAATTTTATCAACTCAGGATTGCCGGAACTGTGGGCGCAGCGGCCTTATACAACCCAAAGTATGTATGAAGAATGGGGCAGGTCATAGGCTGCTCCCGTGTGTCAACAGGGGTTTTGCCTGCGATCATGTACCATTATCTTTCAGCTTTGAGGGTCTAATAAAAGCTATCGATAGCCACCCTGCAATGAAACAGAGACCACCCACTGGGGCTAACTGGCCCAGAGCCGACATGTTAAATACGGCCATTGCGTAAAGGCTGCCGCTGAAAATAAGTATGCCTGATGTGAATAATACCGCCGGAATGATAGTCCGCTTGGATAAGGGCTTGTTTAGAGCATATAAGCCCAGCGCCAATAGAACAGAACTGTAAAGCTGATGATAGCGGAGTGCCGTTTGCAATACATCCATATCCATGTTGCCGCCAAGGTGTCGTAAGGCCGCGCCGATGATAACGGAAGAAGCGCCAAAAATCGCTGCTGTAACTAAAATCCAGCGCATCAAGAACGATCCATTTCAACCGTAACAACCAAGCCGTCAGGCATATTGTCGCTTAAAAAAATATCTGCGCCGTGCACATCGCAGACCCATTTGGCCATCGATAACCCCAGGCCGCTGCCTTGCTTGTTCTTCTGGACGCGGTAAAAGCGCTCGAAGACCTTCTCTTTATCCGTATCTTTAATGCCCGGGCCAGTATCAGCTATTTTAAAGACGGCTTTTTGATTGTCTTCAAACAAAGACACATCAATCCTGGCTCCCGAGGGCGTAAATTTAATGGCATTGTCAATCAGGTTGCGCAGCATAATCTCCAATGCAGGTGGATTGCCTTTGACTTTAATATTCGGGGAAATCTCGGCTCCCAGGTCGATCTTTTTTGCTACGGCCAGAGGGGACATATCCTTTAAAATCCTCTCAGTGAGGATAGACAAATCAGCTGTTTCAAATTCAATCTGATCGGATTGCAGGCGCGCGAAGGATAAAAGCTGATCCACCATGCGGGAGGCCCTGTCTATGGAAGCCTGCAGATTGTCCAGCCCTTCCCTGCAATCAGGCATATCGGCAGCCTTCTTCAGCAGAACCTGTGCCTGTGTTTTCATGGCGGCCAGCGGCGTACGCAATTCATGCGCGGCATTGTCTGTGAACTGGCGCTCCCGGCTGAAACTCTCTTCGATCCGTGTAAAAAGGCGGTTGAGCGCCCGTACAAGCGGAAGGATTTCCTTTGGCAAATAATTGTCTGGAATTGGTGAAAGATCATTGCTGCCGCGCCGATCCACATCTGCGGAAATTTTAATGACCGGCTTTAAAACTTTTCGTACCCCAACCCAGATTATTGTCAATACGGCCGGCACAAACATGAGCGCAGGCAGAATAAGCGCGCTTATAAGTTCGATAATAAGTTCATAGCGAATATCGTAACGCTCGGATGTTTCAATTTTAATTTTATTGACGGGATCAAGAAATACAAAAAAACGCCATTTATGGCCTTTTATATTTTGATCGGAAAATCCCGGCGGCGCTTCAAAATCCGTAAAATCTTCTGTATTGGACGATCGTGTAATGAGCTTATTGTTAGCCCAGATTCTGAAGCCGAGATTTCTCTCATATTTATGTTTTAAATCCGGGTTTTCCAAACCCAGCTCAAACTCCTTGTCTTGCATGATTTCATGCTGCGTGAGTTGCAGGAGGGTTTTGGCGGAGTGAACAAGTTGTGCATCATAGACTTCTTCAACTTCGTGCCGGGCAGACAGATAACTGGCAAGCAAAGACAGGAAGGTAGCGGCAAGGATCGGCAGACTGATCCAGAAAAGAAGGCGGCGGCGAAGGGAATAACTGGTGCTCATTTTTCGACCATATAACCGACGCCACGGATTGTCTTGATCAAATCCTTTCCAAGCTTGCGGCGCAGTGCGGATATATGAACCTCAATCGTGTTGCTTTCAATGTTGCCGCTGTCCCAGTCATAGATATGCTCTTCAATTTGGGTTTTACTGATTACCTTGCCCGGATGGGTTATAAGGATTTCCAGCACGGCCAGTTCCCGCCCGGAAAGCTTGACTGTACTTCCATCTTGCGTAACCTTTTTGGCGCCGGGATCGTAGCTGATATTGCCGATCGCGATCTCAGGGCTGGATCTGCCCTGCGAACGCCGGATCAATGCGCTTGAGCGCGCAATCAGTTCATCCAGATCGAATGGCTTGACGAGATAGTCATCTCCTCCCGCATTCAGCCCTTCAATACGCTGGCGAACCGTGTCACGCGCCGTCAGAAAAAGGACAGGCCGGTCATCATTTGCACCGCGCAGGTCTTTCAACAGATCAAGACCCGACTGCCCCGGCAGATTGATGTCCATAATGACAAGATCATAGGGGGTGGCTTTAAGCGCTGCCGAAGCGTCTTCCGCCGACTCGCACCAATCCACGGCGAAGGCGATTTTTAATCCCTCCACCGTAGCCTTGCCGAGCATGACATCGTCTTCGACCAGTAAAACGCGCAAGCCTCAATCCCTTTAGTTATATTTCTTCCCGCCTTCATCCTTCATCTTTTGATCGATTTTCGCAAGGGCGGCCTTGATTTCCTGCCGCCGTCCGGCATCCGCCAGTTCGCGGTTCGGGCGGTCAGGGGCTTGCAAAGCGCGGCTTAGATATGTTTTGGCTTCCTCCAGGCGGTTGTCCTGCAACAGGAAGTCGCCATAGAAAAAGTTCGGATCAATGCCGTACGGGTTGAGTTGAAGAGCCTTTTTCAGGTGTTTTTCAGCCTCCTCGTCATCTCCGAATGCCACAGGCCAGCCGGGTACCTGATAATAAAGCGAGCCGAGCGAAGTATGGGCGGAGCCATCCAGCGCCGTCGGATTTTGCCGCAGGGAAGCTTCAAAAAGTTCTTTGGCCTTATTCACTTTGCCAAGCGCCGACATACCCTTCACGATTCCGGCATCGGTTGAGAGGATAATGCCTTCCCAGATTTTCGGTTCCGCATTGGCTGGATATTTCGCCGAAACGGTTGCGGCTTGCGATTCCAGCTTGTGAATGGCGTTAAGCTGCGTATCCTTATCGCTGACCTGATACTTGATGCGCGCCCATTCGCCCTGAAGGGTGGCAATATCCTGATCCATGGGGCTGATCTGCTCCACGGACGCATCCTGCAATGTTTCCATTGGCGCAGATTGCGCGAAAGCCGGAACGGCAACGTTAAGAAGCAACGCGGTGTAGAGAGGAAGTTTTTTCATCTTTAGTCTCCTTTTTGGTCTGATAATGATTGTTCAAAACGTCTTCACCGATCTTGCGGTTTTTTTTCAACCCCATGTCGATAAGAAAAGGGAAGTTGGCATTCATGAAGGCAAAAAAGCGCTCTGGCCAGCCGATCCGCACTTCCCGTTCCTTCTTGGCGATGGCCCTGAAAATCCGTGCGGCGACAAAATCCGGGGTATCATCCTTAATCCCGGCCCGCCTGTTTACCTCTCCCTGCGGCCCATGGTTCATCGGCGTGCGCACGGCACGCGGCGATATGGTTGTAACGCTGATTCCTGTTCCGCCAAGTTCGCGGCGCAGCGAGTCGGAAAATACTTTTAATCCGCCTTTGGCTGATGCGTAACCGGTGACATGCGGCAGAGGAATAAGCGACGTCATAGTGCAAATATTTACAATCTGCCCGTTCCTGCGCGCCTTCATGCCGGGCAACACAGCCTGACTGAGGCGCATGGGCACGCGCAGATTTAGATCCAGCAAGGCATCAAGAGGTTGATTTTCACAATAATCGAAACGAACAAACCCGGCCATATTAATCAGAATGTCGGGCGTGTTTTGCTGAAGAAATGCGCAGACCTTGTCCAGATTGGCAATCAAGTCGCCTTCTTTTTCAATGTTATAGGCAATCACTTCGGCCCCGGCATCTTGCAGATATTGAACAAGCGGCGTTCCGATCCCGCCTGTACCGCCGGTGATGTAAACGGTCTTTCCTTTAAGCTGCATGTTTTACCTCACCTTTGTACGGGATTGAGCGCAAAACATTGGCAAAAAGCCTGAACGTATTCTGCGCTACCTCTATTATTGCGGCCTGGTCCTGAGGATCTGTGATTTTGTTAACCGTCTCCTCAAAAAATTTCATGTGAGAAATATCCAGTTCGCCGTGGGAATAAAGATAGGAGAACGCCTTTTTCGAAAGTCCGAGTTTCTCCTTAACGGCATCCGCGCCTTTGTTGGCGATTTGTGTCGAAGTGCTTTCCAGCATGAATACCATACCGAAAAATCCAACCGGGTTCTTGCGCGTTATGTAGTCGTAATTATAAGCCACCAGCACTTGCGTTTCGAGGTTCGGCGTGGAATTGCGCGCAATCTCCTTATCGCCGCCGGCAGCCTCGATGTCATTGAGTATCCATTCCTCATGGCCGACTTCTTCTTCCTGATATTCAATGATTGCCTTATGCATCCATTTTTTGGATGGCGGGATTTTTGATCCCATCGTCATCAGAAACGGCACCGTGTGCGAAACGTGGTGGTAGGCCTCGGTCAGGTAAGCAATATAAGTCTCTTTTGAGATGTTTCCTTTCATTCCATCTACCAGCTGCGGAACGCTGTATAACTCCTGCCGTACTTTTTCTGTTTCTTTAACCAGCCTGTTGTAAAAGCTCATAAGACATCTCCTTTGCGTGGTTTTTTAAAATCTGATCGCGGCGCGGACGGCCTGTTCCCGTCATCGTATCGTTCGCAAGCGAAAATGCTGGAACAACCTGGAAATCTTTTATCTGCGCATATTCCGGCAAGAGCTGGTTGACGACATTCACCGCTTTCTGAATATCGGATTGTGCCGATGATGGGACAATCAGGGCCGACAGGTGCGGTTGTGCATCGCCATAGACGATTACCTGAGCTATGGCGGGCTGCGTCAACAAAACGCTTTCTACCCATTCCGGAGAAATATTGCGGCCATACGAAGTAATCAAAATATTTTTCTTTCGTCCTGTAACCGACAAAAAACCATCTTCATCGATTGTTCCCAGATCTCCTGTGCCGAATATTTCTGGCGCGCCTTCGCCGACATAGCCTAAAAATCCTGGATTTTCGATTTGAATTTCGCCTTCGGAAATTCGCGTTTTAACATGCGGCAGAATTTTTCCAACACTGCCGGGCTTGTCATTTTTCGGCGTATTGAGCGAAACCACGGAGGCACACTCGCTCAAGCCATAACCTTCATAAGCCGGCAAGCCCATTTGCCGTGCCTGCGCAATCAGCGCCGGATCGATTTTCGATCCGCCCACAGCAATGAATTTCAAGTCGGGCAAAGCCCCTTTAGCGGCAACCTGTGCCATCAATACCCGCAATATTTCCGGCACCAGTATGATGGAGGTTGCCTTGCAGCTATTCAAAATCTCGTGGATGTTTTCGTAATTTCTGCCAAACCTTTGAAGCCCTGTAAGGGTGACGGTACATCCGGCCATCAGTCCTGCATAAACGCCGGCCACATTCTCCAGCAGCACCGCCATCGGTAAAATGCCGGCATGGATTCCGGCAAACTCCTCGCCTAAGACATCGACGATACTATGCGCCACATTTTCCATCGCGCTTTGCGGGAGGCACACACCTTTTGGCGTTCCTGTGGTGCCGGAGGTAAACGTCACTTTTGCCGTCCTTTCGGGCAACATGCCCTTTCTCTCCATACCGGAGTTTCGCAATCCTTCGGGGGAAAGGATGTGCGAAGCTCCGGCGGCTTGGAGAGCGTGACGAATTTGTTCTTGTGTAAAAAATGGAGGCAATGGAACACAGGGTATTCCAGCCTTCAGGACCGCCAGATCCCACAAAACCCAGTCCACGCTGTTGTCCAGAGCCACAGCAAGAACCGAAACGTCATAAAGCGCATCGGCACGTTTTTGAATTTCGTGTTCCAGATCGCCATAACGCACAACTTTCTTTTCGTCGCGCAAAGCAATCTTTTCAGGGTCATGATTTCGGATGCGCTCAAACAGCATTAATTCCCGTCCTCCTGTTTATAATGGAGGCGAGGAAACAGGCGCGGACGGCAATCCTCAAACTCAGCACCCAGCATATGTTTCAGACGCTTCACGCCCGTCGCGACGGAGCCAACCAGAACACGCGGCTGTGTATCGTAATAGCTGCCCCAGTTTTGCCGATCGTGCTCTACGGCTTTGATATCGGCATTGCAAATTTTTTGCGGTTTCAGGCCCACGCGCTCGAAATAACGATGGAGGAAATCCGTACCTGTAACCGCAGCATGACGGATACCTTTATTATTCAGATAGGAAGCCAGCGCCGCAAACAGAAAGGCCGATGCGCCTTGCCCGGCAGAAGCCAGATTGCCGATTTCTACGATCTCATGGCGCGGACAGTCCAAAAGCCTCTCTATTGGTTCCTGTGTGTAATATTCCAAAAAGAGCTGCTCGTCTTTGGCATACCGGAAACCCACGGCGGCCAGAATATCGCCATCGGCGTTCCGCACACTCATCAAAACCGGGTAATTTACAGTGATGTCCGCATCATAACTTTGTTTATAAATTGCCCTGATAAAGTCTTCCACACGTTCGCGCTCCGGCTCAAAAAGCCCGGTAATACTGACCACCGAAGGCGTCAGCGGACTAATCCGGCGCGTCCGGCCCTCCTTCAAATACAGGTTGGCCGTATTTATATTATTTTCCCGATAAATGAGTTTGAGCACGTCAGCGCCCCTTGATTGAATGTTCCCAGTGTCAAGGATGCACCTCGAACCTGAAGCGAAGCTGAAGGCAAGGCTCGTCTGCTAAGAGATTTTCAGCCTCTAAAAGCGGAACTCCTTACTCTTGTTCACACCAACCCGTCGCAAGCGCGAATAGCCGTGCATACCATCGAAGCCGTCATTCCACCTAGAGGCCGACTGCTCGACATTGTGCCGCATATTTACCGAGAAGCTGCCCCACTACCGAAATGAGGGTTATCGAACCGCCAAAAACGAAGAATTATCCTTGCCGTTCAGGCTCTTGGGGAATCTTGAAAAAACAACTCCGAAATGGTGCGGGTGGTCGGACTCGAACCGACACGTCCTAGGGACACCAGATTTTGAGTCTGGCGCGTCTACCAGTTCCACCACACCCGCACTTGGACTTTTCGTTGGTCGGTGGCCGTTTAACTGTTGAACTGATAGCAGATAACGGCTAAGTGTCAACCGCTATGCATATACGCTCCATTTCCGAAGTATTTACAGATTTCCAGGCCAGCCTGTCCCGGCCGGAGGTCACCGTCGCCGATATCCTCGAAGCCCTGCACGAGCGGGGGTTTGGTTTTTTGCTGCTGGTGTTTTCCCTGCCCGCCATGATCCCCATCCCGGGGATCAGCGCCGTTCTGGCTGCGCCACTGATTTTCCTGACCTCCCAGCAGGCGATCGGGCGGCACACCGTCTGGATCCCCGACAACGTCAAAAACAAGGGCGTCGCCAGGGACCAGCTCAACCGCCTTTTGAATATGGTCCTGCCATGGCTGAAACGGCTGGAATTTATATTCCAGCCCCGCCTGAGCTTTGTCACCGGCGGCATATTTTCAAACATCACCGGCATTCTGGGCGTTACCATGTCCCTGACGATCATGATCCCCCTGCCCCTGACGAACACCGTGCCGGGCTTTGGCATATCGCTGATGGCCATCGGGATCATCATGCGCGACGGGCTGGCGGTGCTGGCCGGGGCCGCTATCGGCACAACATGGGTGTTCCTGCTGTTTCTTGCCGCCCTCTTTTTCGGCGCCGAGGGCTTTGATATGATCAAGGAAACCATAAAGTCGTATCTTTAAGGACTTTTGAAGGACTTATGATCGTCGCACATGCAAAAAAACTGCTCTCCAGCCCCCGCACCGTCTTTTCCGGCGTAGCGGCTATCTCCGCCCTGTCGCTGGCCGCCGCCCTGACTGCCGAAGTCGCGTTCGATCTGGAACCCTGCATCCTGTGCGTTTACCAGCGCATCCCCTTCGTTCTGGCCCTTATCGTTTCCCTGCTCGCCTTGTTCCTGCGTAAGAAACTCAACGATATTACAATCGCCTCGCTGGCCGGATTGTGCAGCCTGATTTTTCTGGCCAACAGCGGCATTGCCTTTTTTCATTCCGGGGTCGAGCGCCACTGGTGGAAGTCCCCGTTTGAGGGCTGCGCCGTGCCGCCGCTGGGCGATGACGTGCAGACGATGCTGGAAAATATCCTGAGCGCGCCAACGGGAAGCTGCGATGAAATCCCCTGGGCCGACCCGATCCTCGGCCTGTCGATGGCCAATTATAATGTGCTCCTGTGTTTCGCCCTGTCCGGCATTTGCCTGCTGGCGATGCAGACGCTCAGGCAATCCCCATCGCGCTAAGCACGGCCATCACGGCCAGAACCAGTCCGGAGTGAAAGATAAAGAAGCCGATCGACTGTTTCAGGCTCCGTTTTTTGGCAAAATCGAATAAATCGTCAAACATGCTGGCGCGTCCTTCCCATCAGAAGTTTTATTGAAATCTGTGTATAGAAAACAGGATAACGCGCACAAGTCAAGCGTTTCTGCGGAGTTTGAGGGGAATAATTATGCTACCCACACTGAGGTTTGTTATAGGCGATGAGCAATTTCTCCTTTACTTTTTCATAACAATTAATTTATAACGCCGGAATGGCTATAAAAAAACATCCTTTAAAAACCTCCCCCGAAGGCTTTGCACGCTATGGAGAGTGGCTGCAAGCAGCCTATGAAGCCGCACAGCTTTACAACGGTTCAGAAACGGCCAATGAAAAGCTTCTCAGACCTTTGATCAAAATGGATGAGTTCATCCGAGCCAAGAATAATGGCCAAAGTTCCGACAGCCTTGAAATGGCTTTCGCAACCGCCGCTCTGCCGCGTGAAACTTCATCAGAAAAACCACTGACAATTTCCGGCATTCTGAATGAAGCGGCATTATACTACGACCGTATCCAGCACATCGGCCTGAACGAAGTTATTGAACAACTGCGTCATGGCGGCGCACTGGTCATACCGTCTGCAAAAACTTTCGTGCTTACCGATGAGGGAAAAATTCAATCCCCATCGGGCGAGGGCCATAATTTTGAAATCAAAACCCAGCCGCGCCTCGCAATGCTGATTAAACATCTTAAGGAACTGAATATTTTTACAAGTGATTTAATTCTTCGTCCCTGCGCCATCGATCCGCGCATGATGCGCCAGCATCCCTATGTACTGGTACAAATCCCGCATCTGGACAAGGAAATCGCGGTGTGTGAACAGGTCGGTGAAATCACTTTCGTGGGCCAACGCATCATCGGCCCCGATCTGTGGCAATCCCTCAGCAAGGATCAACTCAAGGCCCGGCCCGATATCATGGCCGTGATGTTTCACAGTGAGAATTCCTGGTGGGAGGACATCAAAACTATCCTGAAAAGCGCGGAGCAAAAACCCAAGACCAATCTGGCCGTTTTTGCCAGAAAAAAGCCACCGCTCGATCTGGACCTGATCAAGCAGAGCCTTCTGGCACATTACCGTGCCACTGGTGCTTGGCTTTCAAAAACCGTCATAGGTCCAAGTGGTAAATCCGGTAGCTATATTCTCGAACATGGACCCTATGCTGGTCGGGTGAAGACGGGTGCTTTAGATGCCTCTCTTGCAGCAGGCTTCAGAGGCCTGCCCGGTGGGTCGTCGATTGCCGCGCTTAATGCCGAACTCTCCAGCGAACACAATCTTGATTATAAAAACCATCTCGATCAGAAGGACCTTAATCCGGATTTAGTCAAACAGAGCCTTCTGGCGCATTACCGCGCCACCGGCACATGGCTGTCATGCTCAATCAAAGCGCCAGATGGTAAAAAGGGCAGCTACATCCTCGAACACGGTCCTTATGCCGGACAGACGACAGCAGGTGCTTTGGATGCTGCACTTTCTACAGGCGCCAGAAGCCTTCCCGGCGGATCGTCGATTGCTGCGCTTAATGCGGAACTCTCCCGCGAACACAATCTTGATTATAAAAACTTTAAAAATCAGGACGAACTCGATCTGGATTTAATTAAGCAAAGCCTTCTGGTGCATCGCCGCGCCACTGGCACATGGCTGTCATGCTCAACCAAAGCTCCAGATGGTAAAAAGAGCAGCTACATCCTCGAACACGGCCCCTATGCAGGGCAGATATCTGCAAACAACTTGAATGCTGCACTTTCTACAGGCACCAGAGGCCTGCCCGGCGGGTCATCAATTGCTAAACTCAACGCTGAACTCTCCGACGAACACAACCTTGATTATAAAAACGTTAAAGACCAAGTTGATCTTGATCTGGACCTGATCAAACAAAGCCTTCTGGCGCATCGCCTTGCCACAGGCACATGGCTGTCGGTTGGTGCTAAAACTCCAAATGGTAAACGCGTCAACTATTTCCTCGAACACGGTCCCTATGCAGGGCAGATGACAGCAGGTGCTTTGGATGCCTGTCTCGCAAAAGGTAGCAGAGGCCTACCCGGCGGGTCGTCGATTGCTAAACTCAATCGAGAGATACAGGCAGAACTCGCGGCCGACCCTTCTGCCGATTTCCCCGAACCGGTATAAATAAAGTGAAAAGCCGGGCCGCGATACGCCAGCCCGGCTTTCCTTCCCCGAAAGGCCCTTCACTCAAGAAGGGCTCTTAATTACTTAACGGTTGTCAGATACGATACAACAACCATACCAAGCAGAACGTCTACCGTGTAGGACAGGTAAACGCCAACCATGGCAATCATCACTGACATAAGATCGCTCGTCAGTTTCTTCCCGGACAGGATCATGCTGGACAAGATCAGCGTCCAGCCGGTACCAATCAACGTGTGAATGTTACCGCCGTCAAAGAAGCTTCCTACGGTGCCTTCTACAAGGCCGAACGTGACCATGTAGTGCCCAAGGAAGGTTGATAGGCCTACCAGCAATACCGTATAGAATAGAAAGAATCCAACGGCCTGCGTCATAGACCTCGATTGTGCAAGATTTGTGATATGCGTAAACATATGCTCCTCCTTCTCGTTGCACGTTAACAATGACCACACCCTGCGATCATTGCATTTGCTTATGAGTCCACCAACTCGGTGTCCCAATACAGGAAATCCTCCCAACTCTTATGCAGGAAATTCGGGGGGAATTTCCGTCCCTGTTCCTGGAGCTCGAATATCGTCGGCCGTCTGGGCTCGATGACGGGGTACATCCCCGATTCATGCGGCAACTGGTTGCCTTTCGCCCTGTTGCACTCCTGACATGCCGAGACAATGTTGTCCCAGGTTGTTCGTCCGCCACGCGATCTCGGGATCACGTGATCGAAAGTCAATTCATGGGTTTTAAACCCGCCCGCGCAGTACTGGCAGCACCAGTGGTCGCGCAGGAAAACGTTAAATCTGGTAAAGGCGGGTGTGCGTGCCATCGGCACGAATTCCTTGAGCACAATCACGCTCGGCAGCTTCATCTCACAGCTCGGCGAGCGTATGACGCGCTCATATTCGGAAACGAC